>JANXUX010000114.1 GCA_025351965.1 Actinomycetes bacterium
GGCTCCGGTCCAGGCCCAGCCGACCGACGCCGTGGCGCCCGGAGATCCTGCTCAGTTCTCGAACTGAACCGACGCCCGTTCCGCGATCCACGGACGAATGACGTCGGTGCGCAGCAGCACGTGGTCGGGATGCTCGTCGTACACCCGCCAACCCTCGACCGAATCGAACGTCGCGACGATGGCGAAGTCCATGTTTGCGTCACCGTTGGCGCCGAGGTCGCTACCGAAGGCGTAGGTGCGGATGGACGGGACCAGCCCCGGCATCGTGGCCAGGCCGGCACTGATCACGGCGAGTTGCTCGGGGGTGGTCTCTGGCTTCCAGCGGAACGTCACGACGTGGGTGATCACAGCAGACCACCATACGCGCCGCCGTCGACCTGGAGCTGCGCGCCGGTCACGAACTTGGCGTGCTCACTGCACAGGAACGTGACGACGTGGCCGAAGTCGTCCGGGTCACCGACGACGCCGGCGGGGATGCCGAGCGCCGCGCCGTCGGGTACACCGCCGTAGAGCTGCGTCATCCGGTTGGTGGCATGGATGCCGGGCTGCACGGTGTTGACCGTCACGCCGTCGATTGCCACCTCCCGGGCGACGGTCTTCAAGAAGCCTGTCACGCCGGCGCGTGCCGTGTTCGACAAGATCAACGTGGCGATCGGCTGGCGAACCGAGACCGACGTAATCGCGATCACCCGGCCCCAGTGCCGCTCCTGCATCGACGGGATCGCTGCCTTGCACATACCGACGACGCTGAGCAGGTTGAGGTCGAGACCGGTCTGGTAGAGGTCGAGCGGTGTCGAGGCGAACGTGCCGGGCGGCGGCCCGCCGGCGTTGGGGACGAGGATGTCGATGCCACCGAGTGCCGCGATCGCGGCCTCGACGAAGCGCTCACCGCCCTCGGCCGAGCCGACGTCGGCGACGATCGGGATGCAGCCGTAACCGACCTCGGCCGCTGCTGCGGTGATCCGCGCCTCGTCTCGACCGCAGATCACGACGTGCACACCGGCGCCAGCGAGCGCCTTCGCCGTCGCCAACCCGAGGCCGCCGGATGCGCCGGCGACTGCTGCTCTTCGTCCTGCGATGCCCAAGTCCATTCGGCGACGGTAGCCGCGCGACCAGTAGGCTGATTCCTCGAGGCAGGCCTGTGACATGCCTGGAAAATCATGGACGAAGATTTGATCAAGGAGTTCCACCTCGACGCGATCGCCGATGCGGACCCGTATCCGTACTGGTACGAGGATGTCGACGAGCCGGACTCCAACCAGACACTCGTCCGCACGGTCAGTTGCGACCTGTGTATCGTCGGCGGCGGCTACACCGGTCTGTGGACAGCGATCATCGCCAAAGAACGTGACCCGTCACGTGACGTCATCCTCATCGACGCCCACGAGGTCGGGTCCGCGGCCAGCGGCCGGAACGGCGGCTTCATGGAAAGCAGCCTCACCCACGGCGTCGCCAATGCCCAAGCCCGCTTTCCCGACGAGGTCGCGGTCCTCGAAGAACTCGGGTTGAAGAACCTCAACGACATCGAGGCCGCGATCAAGCGCTACGGCATCGACTGCGACTACGAGCGCACCGGCGTCATCGACGTCTCCACCATTCACCACAGCCCGTCGTACCTCGACGAGCTGCGTGAGGACTACCAGCAGCTGCGCTCGCTCGGCCAGAAGGTGGAACTGCTCGACGGTGAGTCGATGCGCGCCCAGGTCAACTCGCCCACGTACACCGGCGGGCTGTGGCGCAAGGACCGCGCCGCCATCGTCGACCCGGCTCGCCTCGTCTGGGGCCTCAAGGCCGCCGCCGAATCGCTCGGGGTCACCATCTACGAAGACACCAAGGCGACGTCGGTGGAGAAGGACGGCGTGGGCGTCATCGTCCAGACGCCGCTCGGCGCGGTGCGCGCCGGCAAGGTCGCCCTCGCCACGAACGCGTTCAAGCCGCTGTTGAAGCGGATCAGCCACTACATCGCCCCGGTCTACGACTACTGCATGGTCACCGAACCATTGACGCCGCAGCAGCTGGCCGACATTGGTTGGACGAACCGCCAGGGGCTGAGCGACATCCCCAACCAGTTCCACTACTACCGGCTCACCGAGGACAACCGCATTCTCTGGGGTGGCTACGACGTCATCTACTACTGGCGCGGCAAGGTCACCACCGAGAACGAGAGCCGACCCGAGACGTGGGCCAAGCTGTCCCAGCACTTCTTCACCACCTTCCCGCAGCTCGAGGGCGTCAAGTTCAGCCACGCCTGGGGTGGCGTCATCGACACCTGCAGCCGGTTCTCGGTGTTCTGGGGCCAGGCGATGGGCGGCCGCGTCGCCTACGCCGTTGGCTACACGGGCCTCGGCGTGGCCTCGACCCGCTTCGGCGCCGAGGTGATGCTCGACCTGCTCGACGGCAAACGCAGCACGGCCACCCAGACGAACTTCGTCAAGGAGAAGCCACTCCCCTTCCCGCCCGAGCCGTTCCGATTCATGGGCATCCAGACCACCCGCTGGTCGCTCAACCGCGAGGACCGCACCGGCAAGCGCAACCTCTGGCTGCGCAGCCTCGACCGCATGGGCCTCGGCTTCGACAGCTGACCCGTCGGGCGTCATGGGCAGCGAGACCGCTGGCGCGTTTCATCACTGATGTATTCCCCGGCTGTCGGCCGGACAATCCAACATGGCTGGTTGGCGACGCCGAATCGGTGACGCATTGGCCGGTCGTTGGCCAGACGATCCGACAGGGCTCGGCGGCCTTTTCCAGTTTTGCCGTCTCGAAGCACTCACTGACACGTGCATGTCCATCTCGATCCACTGCTCGTCACCCAACACGGTCTCGTCACTCGCCGTCAGGCCTGGGATCTCGGTGTCACGTCCGATCAGGTCGACTCCCTCCTCGAACGAAAACTCCTGGTACCTGTGTATCGCGGCGTGTTCCGCGACCCCGCCGTACCGGTCACCCTCGATCAGCGAGCGCTCGCTGCTGTTCTCGCCGCTGGTCGCGGGTCGGCCGTATCACATCGCCAGGCGGTGGCGCTCTGGGGCACCCGGAACTACCAGTGCCTGCTCAGCGAGATCACCGCCCCAGGAGTGCACACCATCCCGGGCGTCTTCTCGCATCGCTCGACCCGACCTCCCCAACAGACCGTGCTGCGCAACATCCCAGTCACGACCACCGCCCGGACCATCATCGATGTCGCGCCGTTCGTCGGCCCGGCCATCCTCGGCAAATGGCTCGAGCACTGGTTGTCATCCAAGATGCTGAAGCTCGATGATCTCGAGGAGCAGATGGTGGCACTCACCGGGCACTCCGGCGTCCCGGTCACGCGTTCCGCCCTGACGGATCGGACGCTGCTGCACGCCGTCACCGACTCGCCTCCGGAGGCCGCCCTCGGACTCCTCTTGGCGAACGCCGGCCTCCCTCCGCTGACACTCCACCACCTCGTGACAGTTCCATCCGGCGCAGCCTTCGAGCTCGACTGGAGCCTGCCACAGTGGCTGGTCGCGTTCGAGATGGACGGTTACGGCGTGCACCTCCGGTCGCTGGAGGCCTTCGAGCATGATCGGTATCGGCGCAACGAGCTGGAGATCGAGGGCTGGACGATCCTCAACTTCACCAAACGACAGGTCGAGCGTCGTTCGAACGTGGTCGTCAACCAGGTCCGACGATCGATCGCGGGGCGGTCCCTGGTGGATTGACCGGCCGCCAGCCGGCGAATGCGTCACAGTTCGAACGGCAGCCGTCAACCCTGGTGGATTGACCGGCCGCCAACCGGCGAATGCGTCAGGGTCGCTGTCACGCGCGCTGTGTCACGCGCTGTGTCAGGCGCGGGCTCGGGAGCGGGCGAGGATGACGGTGGAGCGGGGGGCGAGGGTGATGGTGCCGTCGATGAGGGGGCCGGTTGCTGGAGCGCTGGAGAGCGCAACACGCCACGGACGACCCACGTCGGCGGGTGCTGGCGGGCTTGCTGGCGGGCTTGCTGGCGCGGGGGCCGGTGCCGGCGCCGGCGCGTCGGCGGGGGAATCGTCGCTGTCGGGGTGGACGGTGAAGGTGAGGGGTTCCCACCACGCGTTGGCGAGGATGTAGAGGTCGCCGCGGCGCCAGGCGAGGGAGTGCGACGTCCAGCCGAGGTCGGGTTCGGGGTCGACGCCGTGCAGCTCGATCGGGCCGGCGCCGTGGCTGCGGCGCAGGGCGATGACCGTGCTGGCGAAGTCGGTGAGCTCAGCAAAGCCATCAGCGCGTGACCAGTTCAGCCAGGTCGTCTCGTTGTCCTGGTTGTACGGGTTGTTGTTGCCGCCCTGGGTCTGGGCGAACTCGTCGCCGGCCACGATCATCGGCACACCTGCCGACAGCACCAGCAGTACGAAGGCGTTCTTCATCTGCTGCAGGCGCAGCTCGACGACGGCGTCGATGTCGACGTCCGGCAGCACCGCACCGAAGTCGTCGCCCTCCCAGCCGCAGTTCCACGAGCGGTTGTCATCGGTGCCGTCGAGGCCCGACTGGCCGTTGGCCGCGTTGTGTTTGCCCTCGTAGCTGACCAAGTCGTGGAGCGTGAATCCGTCATGGGCGGTCACGAAGTTGATGCTGCGCCCGGGCTCGCCGGGATAGAGGTCGGGGCTGCCCAGGACGCGCCCGGCGAACTCGGCCGTCGCCCCGTTCTCCGCGCGCAGGAACGAGCGGCACGCATCTCGGAACTTGCCGTTCCACTGCCCCCACGTCCGGCCCGGGAACGCTTCGCCGACCTGGTACGCGGAGAGGTCCCACGGCTCGGCGATGAGGCGCACGTCGTGCTCGGCGGCGAGTGCTGTGATCTCGTCGATCAGATCGCTCTGGTGCTGTACACCGCCGTCGATGTCGCGGCCGAGCAACGAGCCGAGGTCGAACCGGAACCCGTCGACGCCGAGTCCGATGAACCGGCGCAGCGAGTCCAGCACGAGCCGGCCGGCAGCCGGATGCGCGGCGCACACGACGTTGCCGCAGCCGGCGTCGTCGCGGTAGGTCCCGTCGCCACGCAGCACGTAGTAGGCCGCATCGTCGATGGCACGCAGGTTGTAGGTGGGGCCGTGGTCGTCCTCTTCGGTCGTATGGTTGTAGACGACGTCGAGGATGACCTCGATGTCATGCGCGTGGAAGGTCTCGACCATCGACCGGAACTCGGCATCGGCGCGGTGCGGATCGACCGTGTAGCCGTTGTGCAGCGCGTTCCACGCGAGCGGCATGTAGCCCCAGTAGTTGCCCTCGGCGGGGTCGAACTGGTGCACGGGCAGCAGTTCGACCGCCGTCACGCCGAGCGAGGCGATGTGGTCGACGTGGGCGGCGAGGCCTGCGTATGTGCCGCGCAGCGCGGCATCCACGTGCGGCGAGCACATCGTCGCGCCGCGCACATGCACCTCGTAGATGATCAGGTCGTCGAGCGAATGGCGCGGCGGTGACGCCGAGCTGCCCGACCCCGCTTCCGCAACGCGCTGGGCCGACACTGCGACCGGGAGCACGCCGAACGGTGACCGGCCGAGGGTCTCGGAACCCACGATGCGGGCGAGGTCGCGGTCGTGCTCGGGCGGGAACCAGACCTCGATCGCCTCGGGGTCGAGCAGCAGCTTGGCGGGGTCGAAGCGACCGCCCGAAGGACCGTCGACCCGGAACCCGTAGAGATCGGCGTCAGCGACAGCGGACACGGGCACCTCCGCGATCCACACGTCGTCGTCTTTGCGGACCATGTCGAACACGCCCACCACATCCATGGGTGCGTCCCGGTCGACGACAAGCACCGCGGCCGTCGTCGCGGCCGAGCTCCAGAGGGTGATCCGCCACGTGCGCCGAGACGCAACCCACTCTGCTGCCATGCAGTGATCTTGCCCGATCCTGGTGGCGCCTGCATCGAGGCGTGCCTCTAGCCTGGAGCCGATGTCGCAGCAGCTCCTCACGGTCAACGACGTATCCGCCGCCCTCGCCGCGAACAGCTACCTCGCCGACGAGGGCCTGACGACGACCATCTTCTTGGCGCTCGCCCTGCGCCGGCCGCTGCTGCTCGAGGGTGAGGCCGGCGTCGGCAAGACCGAGGTCGCCAAGGTGCTCAGCCGCTGGACCGGCGGTGAGCTGATCCGCCTCCAGTGCTACGAGGGCATCGATGCCAGCCAGGCCGTCTACGACTGGGACTACAGCCGTCAGTTGCTGCACCTGCGCGCCGCGGAGGCGAGCGGCGAGGCGCTCGGTGCCGGTACCGATGCGCTCGAGGGCCAGCTGTACCACGAGCGGTTCCTGCTCAAGCGAGCCCTGCTGCGCGCGATCGAGCCGACGGCCGGGCCGCCGCCGATCCTGCTCATCGACGAGATCGACCGCGCCGACGACGAGTTCGAGGCGTACCTGCTCGAGATCCTCAGCGACTTCCAGATCACCGTCCCCGAGCTCGGTGTGTTCCGGGCCGAGCGCCCCCCGATCGTGATCCTGACGAGCAATCGCACGCGCGACGTGCACGACGCGCTGAAGCGACGCTGCTTGTACCACTGGGTCGAGCACCCCACGTTCGAGCGCGAAGTCGAGATCGTTCGGATGCGCGTGCCGCACGTGACCGAGGCGCTGACCCGTCAGGTCGCCGCAGCAGTCGAGGCGCTTCGCACGCTGCACCTGTACAAGCCGCCAGGCGTCGCCGAGACCATCGACTGGGCCACAGCGCTCGGCCGGCTCGGTTTGACCCGGTTGTCCGAGGCGTCGGTCACGGCGACCCTCGGCGCGGTCCTCAAGTACCGCGAGGATGTCGAGCGGGTACAGCAGCACGGTATCGGCGAACTGGTCCGCCAGTCCGTCGAGCGGAGCGCGTTGCCCGCTTGAACCCGCCGACGATCCCAGCGCACATGCAGGATGCCGCAACGATGGCGACCGCCTTTGCGCGCGTGCTGCGCGGGCTGGCCATCGCGGTACCGATCGGCAACGTGTTGACGTTCACCGAGGCGCTCGGCACGGTCGGGGTCGGTGACCGCAGCCGGGTGTACTGGGCGGCTCGGGCGACACTCGTGCGCCGGCACGAGGACTTCCCCCTGTTCGACCGGGCCTTCGCCGTCTTCTGGGAGGGTCGAGGCACCGCCGACGCCGGTGATGTTGACCAGGAGACCCAGCAGATCAGCATCGTGATGGACGACGACGGCGACGACGAATCCGGTGACGACGACGATGGCGACGCCGAGGCCAGTGACGACCCGACGATCCAGCTCCGCTTCAGCGCGACGGAGGTGCTGCGCCACAAGGACTTCGGGGCGTACTCCGACGACGAGCTGCGCCTCGCCCAACAGCTGATGTCGCAGCTCCGATTCGCGGGCCCGCCACGCCAGTCGCTGCGACTCACCCCGTCGCGCCGCGACCACCGCCGGCCAGACCTGCGCCGGACGGTACGTGCCTCGCTGGCCGCCGGGGGCGAGCCGGTGCAGCGCCATTGGCGCGAGCCGGGTGAGCGGATGCGCCGAATGGTGCTGTTGCTCGACGTCAGTGGATCGATGGAGCCGTACGCGCGGGCACTGCTGCGGTTCGTCCAGGCCGCTGTCGCCGGACGGCAGAAGGTCGAGGCGTTCGCGATGGGGACGCGCCTGACCCGGATCACCAAGGAGCTCGGCAGCCGTGACCCGGACAAGGCGCTCGGTCTCGCCGCGAGCCGGGTCACCGACTGGAGCGGCGGCACCCGCCTCGGCGAATGCCTGCGCTGGTTCAACGACGAATGGGGAGTGCGCGGGATGGCCCGCGGAGCCATCGTGATCGTGCTCAGCGACGGCTGGGACCGCGGCGATCCCGTGCTGCTCGCCGACCAGATGCGCCGACTGCAACGCATCACCCACGACCTGGTCTGGGTCAACCCGCTCAAGGTGACGCCCGGCTATGCGCCACTGGCCCGGGGAATGGCGGCGGCGCTACCGTACGTTGACCACTTCGTCGAAGGTCACTCGATGGCCGCGATGGAGGAGCTCGCCCGGGTCATCTCCGGGTCGGCGGCGACGCGAACGACCACGACAGGACAGGTTGCCAGGTATGCGTGAGATCCTCGACGACATCGAACGGTGGCGGCTCAATGGACGGCGCGTGGTGGTGGCCCGAGTGGTCAACATCGAGGGCTCCGGCCCACGTGATCCCGGCGCCTCGATGGCGGTCAACGAGGACGGTGAGGTCGCTGGTTCCGTGAGTGGCGGGTGCGTCGAGGGGGCAGTCGTGGGCGAAGCGCTCGGCATCCTGCACGGCGATCAGCAGCCCAAGCTCGTCACGTTCGGCTACAGCGACGACGAGGCGTACGCGGTCGGCCTGACCTGCGGCGGCACGATCCACCTCTTCATCGAGCCGCTCACCTGGTGAGCTCGATCTATGAAACCCTGCGCGACCGGATCCGTCGCGACGAGCCGGTCGGCCTCGTCACGGTGATCGAGGGTCCGAACATCGGCGCCAAGCTGCTGATCATCCCCGGCGGGCCACCGACCGGTTCGCTCGGTGACTCGGAGTTGGACCGCATCGTCGGCCGCGACGCGCTCGCCGAACTGGAGGCCGCAACGACCGGCGTGCGCCACTACGGCCCGCAGGGCCAGACCACGCCAGAGGACCTGATCGACACCGACACCGTCAGCGTGTTCGTGGAGAGCTTCTCGCCGCCTCCGCAGATGTGGATCTTCGGCGCGGTGGACTTCACTGCCGCGCTGGCCAAGGTGGCCAAGGTGCTCGGCTACCGGGTCACGGTGTGCGACGCACGGGAGGTGTTCGCGACCCGGCGGCGGTTCCCGATGGCCGACGAGGTCCTGGTCTCCTGGCCCGGGCCGGTGTTCGGCGCCCGCGGATCCGAGCTCGGCCCACGCGACGCTGTCTGCGTGCTGACCCACGACTCCAAATTCGACGTACCGGCCGTGATGGGCGCGATTGCAACCCGAGTCGGCTACATCGGCGTGATGGGGAGCCGCAAGACCCACGACAAGCGGATGCAGCGTCTCGCCGAGGCCGGGCTCACCGAGCCGCACCAGATCGAGCGGTTGATGTCGCCGGTGGGGCTGGACATCGGAGCACGCACGCCGGAGGAGACAGCCATTTCGATCTGCGCCGAGATCATCGCTCGCCGCACCGGTCGGATCACGCCGTCACTGCGTGACGGCTCCGGCGCGATCCACAGCTGAGCCAGTCGGCTCGGCCAGAACTGCAGCGCCCAGGACTGCAGCGCCCAGGACTTCAGCCGATCGGGTTGCCGAACTTCGCGTTGCGTCGCTTGGTGATCATGTCGACCTCGACATTGCGGCCGGTGTACGGGGAGTGGACGATTGCGGTGTCGACGCCGAGCCAGAGCATGACGTGACCGGGGTAGTAGAGCAGGTCGCCGGCCATGGCCGTTTCCTGCGTGCGCGGGGCCGCATTGCGGATCTGGACGCCCGACTGTCGGGTCAGGGTGACCCCGGCAACGCCCCAGGCGTAGGTGGTGAGACCGGAGCAGTCGAAACCCTCGCCGGCCTTGCTGGTGTTGCGCCGGTAGGGCACGCCGAGCTGGGTGAATGCCGCCATCAGCGCCGTCTGGTGGGCGATGTCGGCGTGCTGCCAGGCCGACATCATCAGCGCGGGATCGATCTGCAAGCGGTTGGCGACCTCCGTGGCGATCTGATTGCGCTTGACCTCGTAGCTCGCGAATGCGCTTGAATCACCGCGACCGTCCGTGGCCAGATCGGCGAGCGCTTCGAGCGCCACCGATGACAGCGGGTCGTCCTCGCGGACCCGTGACGAGGTGCTGGCACCCGCTGTGGCCGGAGCCGCCTGGGCGATGTCCAGCGTGGTCGCGAACGTGGCGAAGCACGTTGCGGTGGCGATTGCGGCGATGCCGATGCGCGAACGCAATCGACGTACAGATCCAGTGCGCTGTCCCAAGTTGTTGTCCCTTCGTTTGACACGAATGGGCCCGGAGGTCCATCCGCGTGGCGTGAGCGTTTGCCCGCTCAGTCACGGAGCGCCAAACGAGAGCGCCACGTCCGTGTGACGAACCCGGCACAGAAGTGTTGGATTTCGTAACAGGCCGAGATCATAACGACATGAAAATGCAACAATCAACCCCTTCGTAACCATTTCGTCATGTGTAACCCCTCCTTCATACGGGCACGGATGTCTGGATAGACAAGCTGATCAGGGAGGATGGACTGGTGCCGACCTGCCGGAGCTCCTCGGAAAAATGTTGCGGGATCCTGCTCGCAGCGGGCGCCGGGAGCCGCTTTCGCGCCCCCGAGCACAAGTTGCAGGCGATCCTGCGCGGCCGGCCGGTGTACTGCTGGGCGTTCGACGCAGTTGTCTCCGCCGGGCTCGACGCCGTGATCATCGTGACCGGGGCCGCTGCGCTCGATCCGACGACGATGCCGGAGGCGACCATCGTCCACAACCCGGAGTGGGCGTCCGGCCAGGCGACCTCATTGCAGTGCGCCAGACGCGCCGCCGAGGCGCTGGGCATGGACGCGATGGTCGTCGGTCTCGCCGACCAGCCGTTCATCACCGCCGCTGCGTGGCGTTCGGTCGCCAACGCCCCGGCCGACATCGGGGTCGCCACCTACGACGGGCGCCGGGGCAACCCGGTGCTGCTCCGGAGGGCGATCTGGCCACTGCTCCCGAGCGAAGGGGACCAGGGAGCCCGTAGTCTGATGACACGTCGACCGGACCTGGTGGTCGAGGTTGCATGCACCGGCTCACCGGCCGACATCGACACCATGGAGGATCTTCAGCAATGGAACTCGTCAACGAATTCACCGTGAATCGTCCGATCGACCAGGCGTGGGCGGTACTGACGGACGTCGAGCGCATTGCGCCGTGCCTGCCGGGTGCGCAGCTCCAGGAGATCGAGGGCGAGATCTACCGAGGTGTCGTCAAGGTCAAGGTCGGCCCGATCAGCGCAGCGCTGAAGGGTGAGGCGTCGTTCGTCGAGCGCGACGATGCCAACCACCGCGCCGTGCTCAAGGGCGACGGGCGCGACACCAAGGGCAACGGCAACGCGTCAGCGTTGATCACCGCAACCCTCGAAGAGCTGACGCCGACGAGCGCCAAGTGCGTGGTGCACACCGATCTCAACATGACGGGCAAGGTCGCCCAGTTCGGCCGAGGCGCACTCGGCGACATCAGCTCGAAGTTGATGATGCAGTTCGCCAAGAACCTCGACGAGCTGCTCGCCGCCGATGCCGTTGCGACGACCTCCGAGCCGGCAACCGCAGCGGCCGGGGCCGACACCACCGTGGCGGACCCCGACCTCGCCGGCGAAACCCCTGTCGCCGCCGAGAACCGTGATGGCGCCGAGAACCGTGATGGCGCCGATGCGGAGGCCGCCGATCCGGCCGTCACTTCCGAGACGACGGTCAAGCCAGCGGAGAAGCGGATCATCAACGGGCCGGCGGCCGAGCCGATCGACGCCTTCAGCCTCGGTGGCAGCGCAGTGCTCAAGCGCCTCCTGCCGTTGCTCGGCGGTGTCGTGATCTTGCTGCTCGCGCTGAGCCGCCGCCGCAAGAGCTGATCCGGACCGACCATCGGTGCACGCGATGAGCGAGGACAGAGCACGGGTGCGCGAGCTGCTCGGGCGTGAACCCCAGGGACGCTTCGAGGTCGTTGTGCGTGACGCCTCCGGGGATCCGCTCGTGCTGCTCAACGAGCCGCTGCTCGACGACGGCACACCCATGCCGACGCGGTACTGGCTCATCGGCCGGTCCGTCGTTGCCGCGATCGGTCGGCTCGAAGCCGCCGGTGGCGTCAACCAGGCCGAGGCCGACATCGACCCTGCCGAGATCGCCGCGGCCCACGCCCGATACGCAGCCGAGCGCGACGCGCACCTACCGACCGGCCACGCAGGTCCGCGACCGTCGGGTGGCGTCGGCGGCACCCGTCGCGGCGTCAAGTGCCTGCATGCGCACTACGGGTACTTCCTCGCCGGTGGCGACGACCCCGTCGGCCGATGGGTCGCCGAGCGCATCGACGCGGTGATGCGATGACGGCTCTCGTCGTCATCGGTGACAGTACGACGACGATCACGGTCGACGGCGAAACGTTCACGATCGCGTGCGGGTCGGTCTCGCTCGGGACCCGACACATCGTCACCGATCCACCATTGCCCGAGGAACTGACCAACGCGATCGGCGAGATGGTCGATCACATCGACGACGTCAAGCGCGAGCTCCCCGCAGTCGTGGAGGCGGCCACGGTGACCGTCTCCGGCATCGTGGCACGCGTGATGGCGGCCGTCGAGGTCGGGGGACCGGTGCACGCAGACACGTTCGTCCTCGGCCGCGATGCTGCCGAAGACGTGTTCCGTACGCTCGCCACCGAGCCGGCCGCCGACCGCCGTCACAACCCGGGGCTGCCGCCCGAGCTCGTCGACACCATCGTCGGAGGTTGCTGCGTGATGGTGGGACTGATCCGTGGCTTGCAGCTCGACGCCGTCACGGTTCAGCTGGGTCGACCATGATGAGTCCAGCGCCATGAACACCGATCGTCGCCCGCTCAACCATCCATCGCTCCCCCAGGCCAACGGGCTCCGCCTCTACGGCCGGCGGGTGATGATGCGTCCGCTCGTGGCGCCGGATTTCCCGGCGTGGAGCGATGTCCGGCTGCGCAACGAAAGCTGGTTGCTGCCCTGGGAGCCGTCACGACTGCCGAACCAGGGTGACCCGACGCGCGAGCGCGATGTGTTTGCGTCACGCTGCGCAGCTCGCGACCGTGACCGCCAGCTCGGCGTGGCGTACGCGTTCGGGTTGTTCGTCGACGGCGCGGTCGCTGGGGAGATCAACCTCAACAACATCGTGCGCGGCGCCCAGCAGACGGGCACGATCGGCTACTGGATCGATCAATCCCGTGCAGGGCACGCGTTCGTGTCCGAAGGCGTCTGCGTGCTGATGCGGTTCGCGTTCGAGGAGCTGCGCCTGCATCGGCTCGAGATCTGCATCATCCCCCGAAATGACAACAGTCGTCGTGTCGTGGACAAGCTCGGTCTGCGCGACGAAGGGATCGCACAGCGGTTCCTCGAGATCAACGGAGTCTGGGAGGACCACGTCCGCTATGGCGTGACGGTCGAGGAATGGCACGAACGCAAGGAGACGCTCACGTCCCAATGGCTGTGACGGGCCGAAGCACTCGACCGCCGAAGGCGTCGGCCGGCGGGGACGGGTGTTCACGGACAGCCGTCCCGCGCCGCTCGCCGAGCGATGGGATCCAGTCGGCCGGATCAGGCCTGTTCGGCGACGAGCCGCGTGACCGCGGCTCGTGCCTTGCGGACCGTGGTCCGCCGTTTCCACATCTTCATCTTCCAGTGACGCGCCGACGGCTTGGCCGCACTGGCCTTGCCACGCTCGGCATCGTGGTGGTGCAACGGCACCCACGCTCGGCCCGGCTCGTGCAGATCCTCGGGCTCGAGACCGGAACTGACATGGTTCGCCACGGTGCAGAGCTCACTGTGAATACGGTGTCGCTCGTTGTGCGCGTGTGCTCGCAAGTCCATCTTCGGCGGTGGAACCGCCTCGGTGTGGTGATGTCGCTGACTCATCGGTACCTCCTGTAAACAGTTCGGTTGATGGGCTCCCCTTGCGATCCCAACGTACACCCGTCCCGCCGACCTGGGAAGGCATATCTTCTCGCGCAGGATCAGGACTTGGACGAAATGCGCTGCTGAACAGCGGCGAGACGCTCTGCGAACCACGGCTGACGTGTGCTCCACAACTGCGGCACGAGCTCGGTCTGCACCGCGTCGGGGTGGTTGTCGACGTCGGCCATGGCCTGGATCGTCGCCTTGGCCGCGATCGCCAACTCGCGTGGCGCCGACGCCGCACGCGCCGCCATCTCCTGCGCTGCAGCGAGCAACTGATCGTCGTCGACGCAGCGATGCACGAGCCCGACCCGCTCAGCTTCGGCGCCGTCCATGACCTCGCCGAACACGACCGCTGCCATCGTTGCCTGGGGACCGGCGATGCGTCGGAACATCCACGTGTGGCCGCCACCGGGGTGCAGGCCGAGCTGGAGGAACCGGGTGTCGAACTTGGCGCGGCGGGCCGCGAGGCGCACGTCGCAGCCGAGGGCGAGGTTCATCCCGGCGCCGACTGCCGCGCCGTTGACCGCGGCCAACGTCGGCAGGGGGCTGCGCGCGATGCGCAGGAAGCCTTCGTAGATGACCCCGAGGCTGTCGCCGGTCGCCTCGGCCAGGTTGCCGAGGTTCGCTCCGGCGCAGAAGGCCGGCGCAGCACCGGTGACGACGATGGCACCGATGCCATCATCGGACTCGATCGTGTCCATCGCCGAGATGATCTCGGCGACCATCGACGCCGTCAGCGTGTTGCGCTCGGCCGGGTTGTTGAGGGTGATCGTGGCGACCCGGTCGGCCGTCGTCAGGGTGACAAGACTCATGGACCGATTCTCGCACGGCCCCCGACGATCTGGCACAGTGAATCGGTGAACGCCACCACCGAGCCGCAGCTCGCCCGACCAGCCGCCACGGTCATCGTGACCCGTCCGGCAGACTCCGGGCATCCCGAACGGGGCTTCGAGATCCTGCTCCTCGAACGCAGCGACGTCGGGGCCTTCGCCGGGATGTGGGTGTTCCCCGGCGGCCGGGTCGACGACACCGATGCCGGCGATGACGAGCTCGCCCGGGCCGCCTCGGCTGCTGTGCGCGAGGCGCAGGAGGAGGTCGGCATCGTGGTCGAGCCGGCGAGCCTGATCACGCTGTCGCACTGGACCCCGCCGATGATCGCCCCGAAGCGGTTCACGACCTGGTTCTTCGTCGCCCCGTGGGCGGGCGACGAGATCCGCATCGACGGTCACGAAATCGTCGCCTCGCGTTGGATCGACCCGCTGGCGGCGATCGACGGGGGCCTGCCGATGGCACCGCCGACTCACGTCACGCTCGTCACGATGGCGGAGGCCAAGACGTTCGACGGGCTACGCGAGATCGTCGGCCGACGCGGCATCGAGAGGTTCCTGACCGTGCCGGCCCAGGAGAACGGCAACCTCGTCCTGCTGTGGGAGCCGGACGCCGGGTACGCGACCGGCGATGCCGGCGTGCCGGGCTGTCGCCACCGGATGACCATTCCGTCGAACGCACTCACGGGTGGCGGTCCGCAACACTACGAGCGCGACGTCTCCTGACGCGTCCCCCGTCGCCAGTAGTCTGGGCGTCCATGCTCGATCACGTCTTCACCGATGCAATCGGTGCGCTCCGCGACGCGTTCGAGGGTGCATTTCTCGAACGGCAGGCATTCGAGGAGCATTTCCAGATCGATGTGCTGCTCGGCGACATCACCTGGGAGACCAGCTACGGGCTGCCCGGCGAAGGTCAGCCGCCACGGGTCGTCGCGCACATCACCTTCGACTGGCCGACGTGGAGCCAGACCGCCTACCGCCGCTGGTACGTGGACGAGGTGCTCGACGAGCAGCCGACGATCGAGATGGAGATCGTCTTCCGGGTCCAACGGCTGAGCGAGCAGCCCGACCCGGCGTACATCCAGTCCGTGCTGCCCGACACCAGCCCGTTGATCGGTAACGAGCGGCTCGAGCGGGCCGGGGCGACCGTGGAGATCGCGTATCTCGACGACTCGCAGCCGGGCGACGCGGGGGTTCGACCCGACTACGCGATCGAGATCATGTACGAGGGCCTGTACGAGCTGGCCGAGGAGACCCTCGCCGACGGTGCGAGCAAGCTCCTCGACGAGCACTTCGGCACCCTCGGCTCGTGGATCGCGACGGCGTTGGTCAAGCTCGGCGACCTGCGTCTCATGTTCCTGCCGGCCGACGAAGCGGAGTCGTGACGGGCCCGACCGGCGCCGTCCCCAGTCGTGCCACGCCGAACGCGAGCTGCGATCATCGGTCATGTCGAACGTCGTCCTGCTCGAGATCAGCGAGCGCATCGCCACCATCACCCTCAACCGCCCCGAGGCGCGCAACGCGCTGAGCAGTGAGGTTCTCGCACTCCTGCCGACGCTGATGCGCGCAGCCGACGCGGACGACGACGTCGATGTCGTGATCCTCACAGGCGCAGATCCCGCGTTCTGCGCGGGCCTCGACCTGCGCGAGCTGGGGAGCACGGCTGGCAATCTCAGCGGTACCGGCGCCGCCAGCGAATCGAGCGGTGAGTCGAGCAGCGGGGGGGTGCGCCGTCCGTTTCCGCGCCTGACCAAACCGGTGATCGGTGCGGTCAACGGCGTCGCGGTCACCGGCGGTTTCGAGCTCGCCCTGAACTGTGACTTCCTGATCGCCAGCGAGCGGGCCAAGTTCGGCGACACCCATGCCCGCGTGGGTGTGATGCCCGGGTGGGGTCTGACGGTGTTGCTCCCCCAGGCGATCGGTGTGCGCCGGGCCAGGGAGCTGAGCTTCACCGGTAACTTCTTGAATGCCGAGGACGCGTTCCAGTGGGGTCTCGTCAACCGGCTCGTGGCCCACGACGACCTGATCCCGGTGACCCGCCAGATCGCCCGCGACATCATCGGCAACGATCAGCCGGGTGTACGCCAGATCCGCTCGACCTACGCGGCGATCGCCCGCGATCAGCCCGGTTGGGAGATCGAGGCGGCCGACGGGCGCGAGTGGCAGCGGACGATGTTCAGCGCAGAAGCGGTGGCGGAGCGGCGTGCTGCGATCACCGACCGGGGACGGGTGCAGTAGTCCGGCGCCGGGCCGCGACCACCAGGGCACCACCGAGCAGCGTGGACGTCACGCCGAGCAGCAGCACCGAGTCCGAGGAACGCCCCGTCGCCGGCAGCGCCACGCCGGTCGGTGCGGCGTGCACCGGAGCCACCGTCGATGGCGCCGCGACTGGCGCCGGGACTGTGGTGGGGTCGGCTTCCACGACCGGGGCCACAGCAACGGGGCCTGCGGACGAAACCTGGTAGCAGCGGGCGAGGCTGAGCTCGACCCGGGTCAGCATCACCTTGCTGGATCCACCGTTGATGACGGCGATCTCGCCGCCGGACACCGGCAGCCCGTCGGCGACCGCACCCCCACCGATCCAGATCGCCACGGCGCCGGGTGCGGGCTCCACCGTCGAGACGTCGTGCGCGGCGACCGCGAGCTGCACGCCGACTTCGCTCGGCACGACGACGCCGGTCGAGAACGACTTACCGGGTGACAGCGTCGTGCTGCCGGCCCAGCCGTAGGGCACGGTGGCACACTGCGTGCTGACCGGAACACTGCCGACCAGAACACTGCCGGCAGCCACGGGCGACGCACCGACGGCGAATGCGGCGACGACAGCCGCCCCCATCGCAACCCTCGAAATGATGTGCCTCATGTCAGCTCCCCGGAGTGAGTGATCACGAGGGCCGGTTTCGCGCTTGCTCCCCGCTGAGCAGTCGCGACCACCCGTCGCTCAGCGGATCAACACATCCCTCTTCGTGTCAGCGATGGTATCGCCCGGGTCGGTGGCGGTAAAGGGGCCGACCGAATTGGGGCCCGAACGACCTGCGATCTTGACGAAACGCATCAGATCGCGGCGCCACGATCGCGGAGTTCGGTGATGACCGCCGTCCCGACGTAGAACGCGAGGATCTCCTCGCCCGTGGTGTTGAGGTGGAAGCCGTCCTTCTCGCTGCGCACGGGCTTGGACTCTCCGTCGCGTGGGTCGGCGATGTACGGCGCGAAACCGCCGTCGATTCCCGTGAAGTAGTTCCACGAGTTGACGAACACGACGGCTGACCGCTTGGCCGCCTCGGCCTCGACGACCTCGTTCTGCACCGCGAGGTTGGCCGTCAGACTCGGATCCAGTCCGTTGGGCACGCCGACCCAGATGAGCGTGCGACCGTCGGCGCTGAGGAAGTCCATCACGTCGCCGACGCGCTTCGCGTACTCGGCCCGCCACTCGGCGGTGTCCGGGCTCTTGCCCGCTGCAGCACCTGCCGCTGCATCGGTCCCGAGGAATCCCTGGCCGTCGTTCCCGCCGAACAGGGCGACGACGATGTCAGGGGCCGCGACGGGAACCGTGGCGCGCAGATGCGCCGGCCAGTCGAAGAAGTCCGGGCGGACCAGCCCTGAGGACACCTTGTAGTCGGTGGTCATCGCGGTGAGGCCCGTGGGGTCGAGGACCCGCTGCAGGAACGGCGAGAGCCCACCGGCTTCGCTGTCTCCGACCAACAACACGCGCGCCGGATCCGCGGCACTCGGCACGGTGCTCGGATCCGACGTCGGCGTCACCGTCGTCGAGGTCTCCGGGAGCGCGGTCGTCGCCGACCCGGTCGACGACGTGGACGTCGCGTCGGCCGCGGTCCCCGTATCGGTCGCAGCCGAACCGACCGTGCTCACACCGGTCGCTTCCAACGCGGACGTCGACGTGTCGCCCCCGAACAGTGACTTGACCACCGACACCAGTCCAGCGAGCACGGCGATCGCCACCATCAGGACCACGATCCGGCGGATGATGAAGGTGCGCCGGTTCGGCCGGCGACGCCGGGACGGAACTCGTTGTTGGGGTCGCTGTTGGTCCATGAACGTTGTGTTGCATCGTACGCGCCACGACACCTCTTGGTCGTGACACCACGAGCCGCAGGCTAGGATCCGGCGAACCGGAATCACCGGTCACAACCACATTCGTCCGTTCCGGGCAACTATCCACACACAAGGGGGAGCAATGCGGAAGAGCAAGAAGATGCTCAGCGCGCTCACAATGACCACGGTCCTCGGCCTCACCGCCGCGGCCTGCGGGAGCGACTCGAAGTCGTCCACCACCACCAACGCCGCCACCGCGGCCTCGTCAGCAGCGGGCGTGGACACCACCGCTGCCGGCGGAGCGACCGCGACAGGCGACGCCAGCAAGGTCACGGCCTGCGAGGTCACCGACCTCGGCGGCGTCGACGACAAGGGCTTCAACCAGATCGCCTATGCAGGCGTCACCAAGGCCGAGAAGGACCTGGGCACCAAGAGCGCTCTGCTCGAGTCCAAGACCGAGGCCGATTACGCCACGAACATCCAGAGCTTCCTCCAGAAGGACTGCTCGGTCATCATCACCGTCGGCTTCCTGCTCGACAGCGCCACGGCCGAGGCCGCCAAGGCCAATCCCGACCAGCAGTTCGCGATCGTCGACTCGGCGGCCATGGACAACAACGGCACCCCGGACGACCCGAGCGACGACAAGGCCCTGCCGAACGTGCGTCCTCTCGGCTTCGCCACCGAGCAGCCGTCGTTCCTCGCCGGCTACCTCGCCGCAGGCATGACCAAGAGCGGGAAGGTCGCCACCTATGGCGGCATCAACATCCCGCCGGTGACGGTCTTCATGACCGGGTTCCTGAACGGCGTGAACTACTACAACACGCAGAACAGCACCAAGGTCGCAGTCCTCGGTTGGGACGGCAAGGAAGGCTCCTTCGCCGGTAACTTCGACAACCTCGACGACGGCAAGAAGCTCGCTCAGGGCTTTGCCGACGAAGGCGCCGACATCGTCTTCCCGGTCGCTGGTCCGGTGGGCCTCGGCTCCTCGGCGTACGCCACCGAGGTCGGGGGCTTGCGCATCATCGGTGTCGACACCGACCTCTACGTGTCCAATGAGAAGGACAAGGCCGTCTACCTGACCTCGGTTCTCAAGGGCATCGACTCGGCCGTGTTCGACACGATCAAGAACGTCGTCGACACCGGCAAGCCCGGCACTGCCTACACCGGCACCCTCGAGAACGGTGGCGTCGGTCTCGCCCCATTCCACGATCAGGCAGCCGATGTTCCCCAGAAGCTGCAGGACGAGCTCAAAACGATCCAGCAGGACATCATCGACGGCAAGATCGACCCGCTCAAGGCTGGCTGATCTCACGTTACATCGTGTTGCACTGGGGGCCTTCGGGCCCCCAGTGCTCGTTTTCGGGATCACGTGCCGGTCGTTTACTGTCGAACAACTACATTCGCACCGGGAAGGGGGCTCCATGGAACTCGAGCTGCGCGGGATCACCAAACGGTTCCCGGGTGTGGTCGCCAACGACGATGTCAACCTCACCGTTCGTGGCGGCGAAGTGCTCGCCCTCGTCGGCGAGAACGGCGCCGGCAAGAGCACCCTGATGAACATCCTCTACGGCCTCTACAAGGCCGACGAGGGTGAGATCCTGGTCGACGGGCAACCCGTGAAGTTCACGTCACCCCACGATGCGATCGCCGCCGGCATCGGCATGGTCCACCAGCACTTCATGCTGGTTCCGGTGTTCACGGTCACGGAGAACGTCGTCCTCGGTGTCGAGCCCACCACGTCGTTCGGTCGCATCGACATCGGTTCGGCCCGCACGCGCGTTGCCGAGCTCTCCCGCGAGTTCGGTCTGCACCTCGACCCCGACGCGATGACCGAGGATCTCGCCGTCGGCATCCAGCAGCGCATCGAGATCGTCAAGGTTCTGTTCCGAGACGCGAAGATCGTCGTGTTCGACGAGCCGACCGCGGTGCTCACACCTCAAGAGATCGAGGACTTCTTCCGCATCGTCGAGACGCTCACTGCGGCTGGGTGCGGCGTAGTGTTCATCACCCACAAGCTCAAAGAGGCCATCCGGATCGCGGATCGCATCGTGGTCCTGCGTCGTGGCAAGACCGTCGGAGAGGCAGATCCGAAGACCGCCACGCAGGAAGCCCTGGCGGAGATGATGGTCGGTCGACCGGTGGATCTCGAAGTCGACAAGGCACCGCCGCAGCTCGGCGATGTGACGCTGCGCGTCGCGCACCTCACCGTCACCGATGCGAATGGGCGAGCGCACGTGAGCGACGTGTCGTTCGAGGTGCGCGCCGGCGAGATCGTCGGCATCGCAGGCATCCAGGGCAACGGCCAGAGCGAGCTCGTCGAGACGCTCGTCGGTCTGCACCGCGCCGCAGCCGGCACGGTCGCCCTCAACGGCGAGGACATCACAACCGCCACGCCCCGAGCACGCCATCGCCTCGGCATCGCCCACATCCCCGAGGACCGCCAGCGCGACGGCATGGTCAAGGACTTCACGATCACCGAGAACCTCGCCCTCACCAGCTACTACGCACCCCCGCTGAGCCATGGGATCAACATGCAGTGGGACACGGCTCGCTCCGAGGCCGAGCGCCTGGTGGAGGCCTACGACATCCGCACTCCGTCGACGGAGACGAGCACCGGAAAGCTCTCCGGCGGCAACCAGCAAAAGGTCATCGTGGCCCGCGAGCTGAGCCGCAACGTCCACCTCGCCATCGCCAGCCAGCCCACGCGCGGCGTCGATGTCGGATCGATCGAGTACATCCACGAGCGCCTCGTCGACCTGCGCGACAAAGGGGTCGCCGTGCTCGTCGTCAGCACCGAGCTCGACGAGGTGATGGCCCTGTCCGACCGTGTCCTGGTGATGTTCGGTGGGCGCCTCGTCGCCAACCTGAACCGCGCCGACACAGACCACAACGATGTCGGGCTGTACATGGCCGGCGCCAAAGGAGATTTCATGCCCGGTGATGCGCCAGGCGATGCGACGCCCGGAGAGCGAGCATCATGACCGCGGCAATCGCTCCGCAGAGCCAAGCCCCGGATGATCATCTGCACGAGTCGCCGTGGATCCATCGGCTGAGCAGTCTCCGGTTGACATCGCTCGCGGTCCTGACCGCGCTCGTGCTCGGGGCGTTCATCGTCGCCCTGTCGGACATCGACAAGGTCAAGCACGGTGACATCGGCGGCATGCTGACCACCGTCAAGGACTCCTACGTCGCCCTCGCCAAGGGAGCCTTCGGGAGCTGGCGTGGCTGGAGCGAAACCATCACGGCGGCGACGCCGCTGATGTTCGCGGGCATCGCCGTTGCGCTCGGCTTCAAGGCCGGCCTGTTCAACATCGGCGCCACCGGGCAGATGCTGGCCGGTGGTATGGCCGCCGTCTGGGTCGGCTTCCGATTCGACCTCCCGGCCCCGATCCACGTGACGCTGGCGCTGCTCGCGGCGATCATCGTCGGAGGAGCCTTCGGCGGGATCGTCGGTCTGCTCAAGGCGCGCACGGGCGCTCACGAAGTGATCACCACGATCATGCTGAACTACGTGGCCGCCGGGCTCGCGCTGTGGCTGCTGAAGACGTCGGAGTTCCAGCGGCCCGGCCGCGGCGATCCGGTGTCCAAGGACATCCACACCTCGGCCAAGCTGCCCTCGCTGTTCGGCTTCCTCGATCGCTCCACCTTGGAGATCCGCGCCCACACCGGCTTCTTGCTGGCGCTCGCCGCCGTGGTCTTGTTCTGGTGGCTGATGAAGCGCTCCAAGCTCGGTTTCGAGTTCCGGACGTTCGGCGCCAATGCCGACGCTGCCCGGTACGCGGGCATGAACCCCGGACGGCTGACGATCGGCGCGATGTTCATGGCCGGCGCGTTCGCCGGCCTGGCCGGCGGCAGCGAGATCCTCGGCGGGGTCACCCAGAACCACGCCACCACCGGGCTGGCCGGCAATGTCGGCTTCGACGCGATCGCGGTCGCGCTGCTCGGGCGTTCATCACCGTGGGGTACCGCTGCGGCGGCGCTGCTGTTCGGCGCGCTGAAGGCGGGCGGCGACCAGATGCAGGTCGACACCGGTGTGCCGGTCGACCTCGTGCTCGTGATCCGAGCGCTGATCGTGCTGTTCGTCGCCGCACCGGCGCTCACCCGGATCATCTGGCGGTTGAAGGACAAAGGAACCGAAGGCGGCACCCCGCTGTTCCGTGGATGGGGATCATGAGCACGCCGACGGAGATCTACACAGACGTCCAGCTGGCGGTCGGGCGCTCGTTCGAGCAGGTCCGCCGGGCGCGCAACCTCGGCATCATCTACCTGATACTCGCGGGCGTCGCCGCATGGGTGTTCACCGGCCACCAGGGCTCGGCGACATTCAACCTCGACGGTGGCCGCTCCTTCGGCGTCGCGGCCACGCCCCTCGCCTGGATCGTTGCCGGCACGCTCGCCGTCCTCGGCGGGATCCAGCTCGCCCGTGGCCTCGGCCGGTGGCAGTCGGCTGCGCTCGCCGCAGCCGCAGTGGTGTTCGTGTTCAGCCTGCTCGCCTGGGCCGCGGCGCCACGCAGCTTCGCGTTCGTCGGCATGCTGTCGCAGTCGATCACGTTCTCGACACCGCTGATCTTCGGTGCGCTCGCGGGGATCATGTGCGAGCGATCCGGCGTCGTCAACATCGCCATCGAGGGCATGCTCCTCAACGGTGCGTTCACCTCGGCGCTCGTTGGTTCGGTCACCACGTTCTGGGTCGGTGTCGTCGCGGCGATGATCACCAGCGCGCTGTTCGCCTGGCTGCTCGCCTGGCTGGCGATCCGGTTCAAGGTCGACCAAGTGATCATCGGCTTCTTCATCAATTTCTTCGTCGCCGGCCTGACAGCGTTCCTGGACAACCGCGTCCTCAGCTCGAACCCCGGCTACAACGGGGTCGACACGCTGAAGCCGCTGAAGGTGCCGTTGTTGCACAAGATCCCGATCCTCGGACCCGTGCTGTTCACCCAGACGATCTTCGTGTACACCGCCTTCGCACTTGTCGCCTTCTTGGCCTGGGCCTTCCGCAGCACCCGCTGGGGTCTGCGAACTCGTGCCGTCGGTGAGCATCCCAAGGCAGCCGACACGCTCGGCGTGAACGTGAACCGGATGCGCTACCGCAACGTGATCGCCGCCGGGGCGATCGCCGGTTTCGGCGGTTCGTGGTTCACCGCGAACGTCGGCCGCTTCCGCGAGGACATCACCGACGGCCGAGGCTTCATCGCCCTCGCCGTGGTGATCGTCGGCCGCTGGAGTCCGGTGGGTGCGCTCAGTGGGGCGCTCGTGTTCGGCTTCTTCGACGCGCTCAAGGACAAGCTCGGCTTCTTGAAGACCGGCATCCCCGGCGAGTTCATCGGGATGACGCCGTACATCGCGACCATCGTCGTGGTCGCCGGGTTCGCCGGGCGCACCCGTGCCCCGAAGGCCTCCGGTCAACCGTACGAGAGTCAGTGATCAGGTGCGGGCGATCTGGCTGATCGCCTGGACCTCGATGCCGCCGCGCGGCCGCTGGGTGAGGGTCACCGTGACGCTGAACGGCTCCGCGCTGAGCATGACCTCGCCGGCGATCTCCGCGGCGAGCGCCTCGGCGAACACCGCACGGTCGCGGAAGCTCCACAGATAGAGCTTGAGGCTCTTGCTCTCGATGCAGGACAGGTCGGGCGTGTACTCGATGACGACGTGAGACAGATCGGGCTGCTCGGTGACCGGGCACATGCTGTTCAGTTCGTCGTTGGTGAAACGCACTGTGGTGATGTTCGCGGGCGCCGGGAACACCTCGACGTGGTCGACGGGATGGCGCACGGTACGCCCGAGGATTGTGAGCCGGCTCGTGTCCGGTTGCGGATTCGGTGACGGGTTCGGCGACAGGCTCGGTGACGGGGCGGTCTCGGTCGGTTCCATGTCCACAAAGGCTACGGTGGCTCCCATGGCACACGTTCTCTCCGACGAGCAGATCGAGCGGTACGACGCCGACGGCTTCCTGGTGATCGAGGGCTTCGCCGGCCCGGCTGCGTGCGCGCAGCTCCGCGCGCGAGCGGTCGACATCGTCGAGGCCTTCGACCCCGGCGAGCACCGATCGGTGTTCACCACCGACGAGCAGGAGCGCACCAGCGACCGCGAGTTCCTCGCGTCCTCGAACGGCACGTGGTGCTTCTTCGAGCAAGGGGCGTTCGACGCCGACGGCGCACTGCGTCAGGAGACAGCGCTGTCGATCAACAAGATCGGCCATGCGATGCACGACCTCGACGACGTGTTCTCGTCGTTCAGCTACACGCCCGATCTGGCCGGCGTCGCCGCCGACATCGGCCTCACCGATGCGCTCGCACTGCAGAGCATGTACATCTTCAAGCAACCGCACATCGGCGGCGAAGTCGGCTGCCACCAGGACGCCACATTCCTGTACACCGAACCGCTGAGCGTGACCGGGTTCTGGTTCGCGATCGAGGACGCCACGCTGGACAACGGTTGTCTCTGGGCCGCGCCGGGCGGACACCGCACGGGCCTGCGCAAGGTGTTCAAGCGTCTCGGTCCGGACTTCGCTGAC
Source organism: Actinomycetes bacterium (assembly GCA_025351965.1). Lineage (GTDB taxonomy): Bacteria > Actinomycetota > Acidimicrobiia > Acidimicrobiales > Ilumatobacteraceae > WLMZ01. The sequence continues at coordinate 24,929 of JANXUX010000114.1, forward strand.
GACGACGCCGGCACCGAGTTCGAGGTGCTCGACACGACGCCGCTGCCGTCGCCGGCGGAGCTGGTGCCGCTCGAGGTGCGTGCCGGCACGATGGTGGTGCTGAACGGCCTGCTCCCCCACTGGAGTGACGTCAACCGATCGGCCGCCAGCCGTCACGCCTACTCGCTGCACTGCATCTCCGCAGCCGCCGAGTACCCGGCGTGGAATTGGCTGCAACGATCGGCTGAGCTGCCGCTACGGCGCCTCGATGGCCGCGACGTGTCCCACGCAACCGCTCCGCGGTCGATCGGTACGTCGGCATGATCCACGACCTGATCCGGCGGGCCCCGAAGGCACTGCTGCACGATCACCTCGACGGCGGCCTACGCGCCCAGACGGTCATCGAGCTCGCCGATGAGTACGGCTACACCGCGCTGCCGTCGCACGATGCCGCCGAGCTGAGCAGCTGGTTCAACCGCGGCGCCAAGCGCAACGATCTCGTGCTGTACCTGGAGACGTTTGCGCATACCTGCGGCGTCATGCAGCACCGCGACGCCATCGAGCGGGTCGCCTACGAGTGCGCAGTCGACCTCGCCGCCGACGGCGTCGTGTATGCCGAGGTCCGCTTCGCCCCCGAGCTGCACACCGAGGCCGGGCTCACCCTCGACGAGGTGATGCAGGCCGTGCTCGACGGCTTCGCACGCGGCTCGGCCGGAACCGACCTGTCGATCTATGCGATCTGCTCGGCGATGCGCACCGCCGCCCGTTCATTGGCGATCGCCGAGCTGGCCGTGCAGTGGCGCGACCGCGGTGTGGTCGGCTTCGACATCGCCGGCGCCGAGGCCGGCTATCCCCCAACGCGGCACCTCGATGCGTTCCAGCACGTCCAGCGCGAGAACTTCCACTCCACCATCCATGCCGGCGAGGCCTTCGGTCTGCCCTCGATCTGGGAGGCCGTGCAGTGGTGCGGCGGCGAGCGACTCGGCCATGGCGTGCGAATCGTCGACGACATCACCGGCTCGACCGGCGACGAGTCACTCGGTCGACTGGCTGCGTACATCCGCGACCGGCGGATCCCGCTCGAGCTGTGCCCGACCTCGAACGTCGGCACGGGTGTCTGCGCGTCAATCGCCGACCACCCGATCGGGATGCTCCGTCGGCTCCGTTTCCGCGTCACCGTCAACACCGACAACCGGCTGATGAGCGACACCTCCATGTCGAAGGAGATGATCCAGCTCAACGAGGCGTTCGGCTGGGGCCTCGAGGACTTCGAATGGATGACCATCAACGCGATGAAGAGCGCCTTCGCCCCGTTCCCGGAGCGCCTGCGGATCATCAACGGCCTGATCAAACCCCGCTATGCGCTCCTACGCGCCGACCAGACCCTCGGCGCCTGACGCTCTTTCCGGGCGCGACCGTCGACCTGCCAAGATGGGCAGATGCCGGTCATCGTCCACCTCGTCGAACATCCCCTGGCTGCGGCCTCGCTGGCCAAGGTCCGTGATCTCGACACCCCGAACGCGATGTTCCGCCAGGAACTCGAGCGGATCGGTACCCTGCTGCTCGTCGAGGCCACGCGTCACTTGCCGACCCACGAGATCGAGGTCCAGACGCCACTGGTGCTGACGACCGGGCGAACGCTGAGCACGCAGCCCATCGTGGTCCCGGTGCTGCGCGCCGGACTCGGGTTCCTCAACGCCGCCCAGGTGCTGCTTCCGACGGCGGATGTCGGCTTCATCGGCATCAGCCGCGACGAGGAGACGTTCGAGCCCAAGCCGTACGTCAACAAGCTGCCCGAGTCGTTCGAGAACCGGGTCTGCATCGTGCTCGACCCGATGCTCGCCACTGGCGGCTCCCTCGCCCACACCTGCAAGCTGCTGGTCGAGGCCGGGGCAACCGGCCCGATCATCGTCGTCTGCGCGCTCGCGGCTCCCGAGGGCCTGCAATTCCTGCAGGAGACCGATCTCGACCTGATCATCTACACGGCCTCGATCGACGAGCGGCTGAACGAGAACGCCTACATCGTTCCAGGCCTCGGCGACGCCGGCGACCGCCAGTTCGGCGCCGCCTGACCCCACGGAACTCGGTTCCGCGAAGGTTCCGGCCCCTCAGAACTCGGTTCCGCGAAGGTTCCGGCCCCTCTGAGCGCGACTTCTCCTGCGAACAGTTGCAAGCGCGCCGACATTTTCCATGAACGGGATGTCGAAGCACTCAGTGGAGTGTGATTCTCAGCCCTGCGGTGCTCCATCTTCTCGGCCGTCAGCATGGCCTCGCCACCCACGAGCAGCTGTACGAGCACCTGAGCTGGCGACAGGTGAAGCGCGCGGTCGATCTCGAACTGCTCGTGCCGGAGCTCCCCAAAGTGAAGCGCCTCGCCGGTGTGCAGACCACCCCGGCACTGCAGGTGATGGCGCTCAGCCTGTACGCCGGATCGACGGGCTTCGTCGGCGGGTACACGGCAGCGCGTGAGCACGGCGTCACATGCGTGCCCTACGAAGTGTTCGAGGTGATGATCAACGAGGTCCGCGCACCACAGTTGCCGGAGTGGGCGACGGTGACGAGAACGGGATGGCGGCTGGCGATGGATCGCCGCGAGCTCGCCGACGGTCGGGTGGTTTCGTCACCACTACGCACCCTCTTCCGCTGCGGGGCCATCTGTAGCGACGTCCGCTTCGAGAAGATCGCCGAGCAGATGTGGCATCGTGAACTGATCACGCCTGCAGAGGCGGCCGAGTACCTGCGCGACGTGCGACGCAGCGGACGCACGGGTGTCGCCCGATTCGAACGCTGGCTGGAACAGGCGATCGAACGGCCACGCGCGACCCAGAGCGGGCTGGAGGTCGATCTCGCCGTCGCGCTGCAGACGCTCGGACTGCCGACGCCGGAGCGTCAGTTCGCGCTCACCCTCGGCAACGCGGAGGTGATTCACCTCGATCTCTCCTGGCCGAAGATCCGGCTCGGCGTCGAACCGGGTGACAACTGGTGGCACGCTGGGAACAACGGGACTCGGAGGGACCGCCAACGCGATCGCGCATGCGACGAGATCGGCTGGCACATCCTGCGATTCGACGAGGTGGAGCTGCGCGACGTGATGGCGTGCGCGCGTCAGGTCGCCGTGATCCATCGCAAACGGTCGCGCTTGCAACAGTTCGCAGGAAAAGTCGCGCCCTGAGGGGCCGGGACCTTCGCGGAACCGAGTTGTGGCGACGTTGGCCCGTCGCCACCTTGACGACGTCGAGCGGCGGATGGTGCTCAGAGCAGGTTGGCGAGCGCGCCGAGCAACGGCGCAGGATCGCTGCCGATCGCCTCGCCGTAGAGCTTGACCTTCGGCTCGGTACCGCTCGGGCGGATCTGGAGGCGGATCTCGCCGAGCCAGAGCCGCAGCAGCCCTGCCTCCTCGTACCACTCGACACCCGTCACGGCGTGGCCGCCGACCTCGGTCGGGGGCAGGGCACGCAGCGCGGCGACCTTGGCTGCTGCGTCGACGGGATCGAGGCGGATCGACAGTTCGGCGGTGACGTGCCGGCCGAACCGGGTCGCCAGCGCATCGAGGCGGTCCTGCAACGTGAGACCTTCGGCGGCAGCGAGCGCGGCAACTTCGGCCAGCAGCACCGCTGCGGTGATGCCGTCCTTGTCGAGCGGCTGCTGGCAGACGAGATACCCCAGCGCCTGCTCGTACCCGAACACGAAGCGCAGCTCGGGATGGTCGAGCGCGGTGCGGCCGATCCACTTGAATCCGGTGAAGGTCTCGGCGAAGTGCACGTTGTGGAAGGCGGCGAGCCGACCGAGCAGCGACGACGAGACGAGCGTGGTCACGACGAAGCGGTCGTCACCGGTCGTGTGGCGCAAAATGTGGTCGCCGAGCAGCCAGCCGATCTCGTCGCCGGTGAGCCGGCGCCAACCACCGGCCGGCGTGGGGATGGCGGCACCGAGCCGGTCCGCGTCGGGGTCGTTGGCGATCGCGAGGACCGCGCCGGTCTCGGCGGCACGGGCGAGGAGCAGGTCCATTGCTCCGGGTTCCTCCGGGTTCGGGAACGACACGGTCGGGAACGAACCGTCGGGTTCCTGCTGGGCGATCGTGACGAACGGCTCAGGGAACCCCGCGCGCTCGAACGCAGCGAGCAACGTCGCCCCGCCGACACCGTGCATCGCGGTGTACGCAACGGGCACGCCGGTCAGCTCCGGACGCAGCCGTGCTGCCGGCACGGCGAGCAGGTATTGGAACAGCGGCGACCCGTCGAGGCGCACGATCAGCGGATCATCGGGAGCGGACAACGGCACCGTGCACGGATCGAACTCGTCGATGCACGCGGCGATACCGATGTCGTGGGGCGGCACGATCTGCGCACCGTCGCCGAGGAAGACCTTGTATCCGTTGTCGGCCGGCGGGTTGTGGCTCGCTGTCACGACGACACCGGCGACGGCGTCGTACTCACGGATGTTCCACGCCAGCACCGGCGTCGGCAGCGCCGAGGGCAAGATCAGCGCTCGGATGCCCATCGCAGCCAGCACCTGGGCGGTGTCCTGGGCGAAGTCGTTGCTCTTGCGGCGGGCATCGAAGCCGATGATGATGCCGCGCTCGGCGGCGTCGGGCCAGTGGGCGAGCACGTACCGGCCGAGTCCGGCAGCAGCCTGACGCACGACCAGACGGTTCATCCGCAGCGGACCGGCACCCATCTCGCCGCGCAGGCCAGCCGTGCCGAACTGCAGCCGTCCGTCGAAACGGGCGACGAGGACACTGTGCGCACCGTGGGCCGCGTCCTCGATCAGCTCGGCGAGCTCGTCTCGCACATCGTCGTCGGGTTCGGCCCCGAGCCACGCCCGGGCCCGCAACGCGACCTCTGCGTACGCCGAGTCGATCACCTCACCGCTGAGATCCACCTCGCGGTCGGAGCCTGACGGCTCACTCATACGAGCTTGCGCAGATCGACGAGCGGGCGGGCGCCGACGTGGGAGATCACCTCGGCGGCAGCGATCGAGCCGAGCCGGCCGCACTCGGGCAGCGACATCCCGTTGGTGTAGCCGTAGAGGAACCCGGAGGCGAACAGGTCGCCGGCGCCCGTCGTGTCGAGCACCCGTTCGACGGGTTCGGCGGGGACGCTGACGACGCCGTCGCCGGTCACGATGACCGAACCGGACGCGCCGCGGGTGATGACGGCGAGGGCGCAGTCGGAACGGACCATCGCAACCGCCTCGTCGAAGTCCGTGACCTCGTACAGCGAGGTCAGCTCGTCTTCGTTGCCGAACAGGATGTCGACCTCGTCCGCGACGAGGGCACGGAAGTCGGACCGGTGACGATCGACGCAGAACGAGTCGCTCAGCGTCAGCGAGACCTCGCGACCATGTGCGTGTGCGATGCGCGCCGCAGTGCGGAACGCCTCCTTGGCCTCGTCGCGATCGAAGAGGTAGCCCTCCATGTAGAGCACCTTTCCGGCGGCCACCGTGGCGGCATCGATGTCGGGCGCACACAGCAGCGACGAGACACCGAGATAGGTGTTCATCGTGCGCTCCGCGTCGGGGGTGACCACGATGATGCATCGTCCGGTCGGCGTGTCGTTCTCCGGCCCACCGGGTCGGAACGTGATGCCGACGGCGCGCAGGTCGTGGCCGAACACCTGACCGAGGTCGTCGTCGCAGACCTTGCCGATGTAGGCCGCCCGACCGCCGAAGGAGGCGACGCCACACATCGTGTTCGCCGCCGACCCACCGCTCATCTCGACCGCCGAGCCGAGGGCCTTGTACAGCGACACGGCGCGCTCGGTCTCGATCAGCGTCATCGAGCCCTTGACCAGCGCCTCGCGCGCGATGAAGTCCTCGTTCGCATGGGCGATCACGTCGACCAGGGCGTTGCCGATGCCGACGACATCGAACTCGGCCGGTTCGGCGGCGGCTGGGACGGTTGGGTCAGGCACGTGTGGTGACGCTAGCGGACGCACCAACCGGCGCGACCGATCGACGCGCCGTTCGGGAATGGTGGCCTTACCGGCCGGTAACCGTCGAGAACTATGATGCACACCATGGACTTGGACCCCTATCGACTCCCCCGATCGGTGCTGCCCCGGCACTACGACGTCACCCTCGATCCCGAACTCGCTGCGGGCACCTTCACCGGCACGGTCTCGATCACCGTCGATGTCGTCTATGCGGTCGACCGGATCGTGGTCAACGCGATCGAGCTCGACATCCGGACCGTCACAGTGGACGGCTTGGCCGCAGGGTTCCACCTCGACGAGGAGACCGAACGGCTCGTCATCGACTACGCATCTGGCGCCGGTCCGGCGCGCATCGACATCGCGTTCGCTGGGCTCCTCAACGACAAGCTGCGCGGCTTCTACCGCAGCACCTATCGCGACGACGACGGTGTCGAGCACGTCATCGCCTGCTCGCAGATGCAGGCCACGGACTGCCGGCGCGCGTTCCCGTGCTTCGACGAACCCGACTTCAAGGCCACGTTCGGCATCACCCTCGTCGTCGACGACGCGATGTTGGCCGTCTCCAACGGTCCCGAGGACCGCCGCACCGTCCGCGACGACGGGCGCATCGCCGTCGCGTTCCAGGACACGATGGTGATGAGCACGTACCTCGTCGCCGTCATCGTCGGTCGCCTGGAGGCCACCGATCCGGTGGACGTCGGCGGCACGCCGCTGCGCATCATCCACGTCCCCGGCAAGGGCCACCTCACCCAGTTCGGCCTCGCTGTCGGCGCGGCGAGCTTGGGCTGGTTCCAGGACTACTACGACATTCCCTACCCCGGCCAGAAGGTCGACATGGTCGCGCTGCCCGACTTCGCCGCCGGCGCGATGGAGAACCTCGGGTGCATCACCTACCGCGAGTCGCTGTTGCTCGTCGATCCCGACACGAGCACGCTGTTCGAGCAGCAGGTCGTCGCCGACGTCGTCAGCCACGAGTTGGCCCATATGTGGTTCGGCGACCTCGTGACCATGCGCTGGTGGAACGGCATCTGGTTGAACGAGGCGTTCGCAACGTTCATGGAAGTCATGGCGGTCGAGGCCTTCCGTCCCGACTGGAAGCGCTGGACCAGCTTCAGCCTCGAGCGCACCGACGCCTTCGAGGTCGATTCGCTCGCCGCCACCCGCACCGTCGAGTTCCCCGTGCACGCCCCGTCCGATTGCGAGGGCATGTTCGACGTGCTCACCTACCAGAAGGGCGGCGCGCTGCTGCGCATGCTGCAGCAGTACATCGGCGAGGAACGCTTCCGCCAGGGCGTGAACAACTACCTGCGCACGCACAGCTACGCGAACACCGAGACCGGCGACCTCTGGGACGGGATCGAGGCCGTGACCACTGCCGATGGAGGTGACGAGCCCGTCCGCGAGCTGATGGACAGCTGGATCTGGCAGCCCGGCTTCCCGCTCGTGTCCGCTTCGGTTGTCGGTGACGATCTGTTGCTGCGCCAGGAGCGCTTCGGCTTCGGCGCCGAGCCGATCGACGCGACCGTCTTCATCGTTCCCGTCAGCATCCGCGTCGGCGACGTGCTGCACACCGTCCTGCTCGACACCGCCGAAGCATCGGTGCCGCTCGATGGCGCGACCGCAGCGGTCGTGGTCAACGCCGGGGGCCACGGGTTCTTCCGCGTCGCCTACGACGACACGCTCCGCTCACGCCTCGGCACCGACGCCCTCGCCACGCTGAACACAGTCGAGCGCTACAACCTCGTCGACGACGCGAGTGCGGCGTTCGTGGCCGGCCGGCTCTCCGCCGCAGCGCTACTCGCGTTCCTCGAAGGGTTCTCGGCCGAGCGCGAGTTGGCCGTCTGGCAGGCCATCACCGCCTCGCTGAACCGGCTCAGCCGATTGCTCGTCGGCGACGCCCGCCCACCGTTCCAGACCCGGGTCGCGGCGCTCGTCGCTCCGGCCCTGGCGACGCTCGGATGGGATCCGGCCGACGGCGAGGACGATCTCGTCGGCAAGCTGCGCGGTCTGCTCGTGTCGACCAGCGCTGTGCTCGGTGGCGACCTCGACGCCCGCGACCGATGCCGGAGCATCCTCGCCGGCGACCTCGCCGACGCCGACCCAGAGCTTGTGTCTGCGGCGACCACAGTGGTCGCCGCGTACGGCAACCAAGCCGACTTCGACCGGTTCGTCGAGGGGTTCAGGTCGTCACCGAATCCGCAGGAGCAGTTGCGCAACCTCTATGCGCTCGCCGAGTTCGACGACGCCGACCTCGTCCGTCAGGCCTGCGAGTTCGCCTTCTCCGGCGACGTCCGCACCCAGAACGCGCCGTATCTCCTGCAGCGCTGCATCGCCAACCGCGCCCACGGCGCAGTGGCATGGAAGCTCGTGCGCTCGAGCTGGGAGGTCGCCAACGCGACGTTCCCGAACCCCTCGATCATCCGGATGATCGATTCGGTGAAGACGCTCAACACACCGGAGGCTGTCGCCGACGTCCAGGGGTTCTTCGCCGAGCACCCGATCAAGCAGAGTCTGACGACCCTCGCCCAGGTCCTGGAACGCCAGCGGGTCAACGCCGACGTCCGCAGCCGCGAGTCGGACACGTTCACCAAATCACTGCTGGCCGACTGATCGGGTCCGGGACGCGCCTGGCACCGGTCCGGGCGGGCCGTTAGGGTATTCCGCTGCGGACGGATCGTCAGGGATCCAGAGGGTGCTGCCATGCCGAACAACCGATCCACGCTCCGGACGCGTCTCGGGGCCGTCGCCTTCTGCGTTGTCCTCGCGCCGATCGTGACCTGGGCGACGACCAACGCTGACGGCTCCGCCGGACCAGTCGAGGTCCTCAACGCGAGCAGTGCTGTCGCCCAACCAGCCGCAGCGACGCAGCAGGCCAAGCGGCTGATGATCAACTCGACGAAGCCGATCTTCCCGATGCAGCCCGAACCGACCTGCTACATCCTCGACAACTTCTCCGATGCCCGCTCCGGCGGGCGCATCCACGAGGGAACGGACATCCTCGCCGACCGCGATCAGGCGACGTACCACCAGGAGGTGTACGCGGTCGTCGACGGCACGCTCTCGAACCAGGTGATCAACGGCCAGGCGAACTCGTCGCTGTCCGGCAACTCATGGCGTCTCACCACGTCGGGTTCCAAGACGTACTACGCGTACATGCACCTCGCCCGGTTCGCCGAGGGCTTGAGCAATGGGTCGTTCGTCAGTCAGGGTCAACTGCTCGGCTACGTCGGCGACACCGGCAACCCCGGACCGGGCAACTACCACCTCCACTTCGAGGTCCACCCCAACGGCGCAGCTGCCGTCAACGCGCTCACCGTCTTGACCATCCCGCCAGGCTGCACGGTCCACTGACCCTCTCTCACCCAACGAGAATGATCCGGATGCTGGAAAGACGGCACGATCGTGACGGGATAGGCTCGCGAACATGACGATCGATGACTTCTCCGGGACGGTCGAGGCAGCCAAGACGTATGCGGCTGGTACGCCAGCCGTGGTCAAATCGCTGCAGCAGGGCATCGACAAGATGGGTCTGCGGCGCACACTGTCGACGCTGCGGATCCTCAACCAGCCGAGCGGTTTCGATTGCCCGGGCTGTGCGTGGCCCGAGCCTGGCACACCCCACCTGGCCGAGTTCTGCGAGAACGGTGTCAAGGCTGTTGCCGAGGAAGCCACAACGGCGCGGATCACCCGCAAGTTCTTCGCCGAGTACTCGGTCGGCGATCTGCGCGAGCGCGAGGAGTACTGGCTCGGCCAGCAGGGTCGGCTCACCGAGCCGATGCACAAAGCGCCTGGGGCGACCCACTACACGCCGATCTCGTGGGCCGACGCGTTCGGTCTGATCGGACGACAGCTCAACGCCCTCGCCTCACCGGATGAGGCCACGTTCTACACATCGGGCCGCACCAGCAACGAGGCTGCATTCATGTATCAGCTGTTCGTGCGGACCTTCGGGACCAACAACCTGCCGGACTGCTCGAACATGTGCCACGAGTCGAGTGGCATGGCGCTCGGCCAGACGATCGGTATCGGCAAGGGCTCGGTCCACATCAGCGACTTCGACAAGGCTGACCTGATCGTCGTCGTCGGCCAGAACCCCGGCACGAACCATCCGCGCATGCTGTCCGCGTTGGAGAAGGCCAAGGGGCACGGCGCGAAGATCGTTGCGATCAATCCGCTCGCCGAGGCTGGTCTGATCCGGTTCAAGAACCCGCAGAAGGCCAGCGGCCTGGCCGGCCGCGGCACGGCGCTCGCCGACGACTACCTCCAGATCCGGGTCAACGGCGATCTCGCCTTCTTCAAGGCGGTCAACCACCTCCTCCTCGCCGGCGGCGAGGCGAACCTCGACCGGGCGTTCATCGACGAATACACCGCCGGGTTCGATGCCTTCGCGGCCGAGGCCGCCGAGTTCGACTGGGACGAGTACACCGCGGCGACCGGGTTCGACCGCGAAGTCGCCGAGGCATTCGTCGGCCGGGTCACGAGATCGAAGTCGATCATCGTCTGCTGGGCAATGGGCCTGACCCAGCACGCCAACTCCGTCGCGACCATCCGCGAGGTCGTCAACTTCCTCCTCGTCCGCGGCAACATCGGCCGCCCCGGAGCCGGCGTGTGTCCTGTCCGCGGGCACTCCAACGTGCAGGGCGACCGGACGATGGGCATCTACGAGAAGCCGAGCGAGGCCTTCCTCGACTCGCTGGCCGCCGAGTTCTCGTTCGAGCCGCCACGCGACCACGGCTTCGACACGGTCGAGACGATCCAAGCGATGATCGACGGGACGGTCAAGGTGTTCATCGGTATGGGCGGCAACTTCGCCTCGGCCACACCCGACACCGCAGCGACGCACCGTGCCCTCGCGCGATGCCGGCTGACGGTGCAGATCTCGACCAAGCTCAACGCATCGCATCTCATCACCGGCGAGGAAGCGCTGATCCTGCCGACGATGGGCCGCACAGAGCGTCACGTCGTCGACGGCGTCGAGCAGGCCGTCACGGTCGAGGACTCGATGGGCGTCGTCCACGCATCGCGAGGCGGGCTCACGCCGGCGTCGGAGCATCTGCTCAGTGAGGTCCAGATCGTCACCGGCATTGCTCTGGCGACGCTCGACCCGTCGTCGAGTTCCGCCGACTGGAAACGCTTCGGTGCGGATCACGCCCGGATCCGGGAGTCGATCGGTCGGGTGCTGCCCGAGTTCGCCGACTTCAACGCGAAGATCGAACACCCGGGCGGCTTCACGCTCCCCCATCCGCCTCGCGACAGGCGCGAGTTCCGCACGGCTACCGGCAAGGCCAACCTGACGGTGAACCCGCTGACGTACGCCGCGGCCGGGATCGGCACGCTGCTGCTCCAGACGGTGCGCAGTCACGATCAGTACAACACCACGATCTACGGCCTCGACGACCGCTACCGCGGCATCCATGGAGGGCGCCGGGTGGTGTTCGTCAACCCCAAGGACCTCGCCACGCTCCGTCTGTCCGACGGCGACACCGTCGACCTTGTCTCGACCGACATCGCCGGCGAGATCCGCACCGCTCCACGCTTCCGCGTCGTCAGCTACGAGGTGTCCTCCGGTTGCTGTGCGGCGTACTTCCCGGAGACGAACGTCCTCGTCCCGCTGCACAGCACCGGCGAGGCCGGAACGCCGACCTACAAGTCGATCCCGGTCCGCCTGGTCCCGTCAGCCATCTGAGGGTCTCGAGTGCGCTTCGGCTGAGCCAGGTCGACCGAGAGCGACGGGTTTGGAACGAAGGTGAATCGGCTACTCCCGGACGTACTTCCGTGTCTGGACCATGCGCGGCGATCGACGAGGAGTAGGCGTGGTCAATGAGGAGAAGTTGTCCGTCGTTCTGAGTGAATTCGCCCGAACGGTGATCACGGACTTTCCGATTCAAGCAATTCTCGATCACCTCGTGACCAAGATCGTTGATCTGATGCCGGTGAGCGGCGCCGGTGTCTCGCTGATCGGGGCCGACAACAAGTCTCGCTACATCGCCGCTTCAGACGCCTCGGCGCTGCTGTTCGAGCAAGTTCAGTCGGACCTCGGCGAGGGGCCGTGCCTCGCTGCGTATGCTTCCGCCGCGGCGGTTTCGGTCCCGGACCTGGCTGCTGACGAACGCTTTCCGCGCTTCGCTCCCGCAGCGCTCGACGCAGGACTGGCAGCCGTGTTCACGTTCCCATTGGGTCGCGGCGCAGCCTCGTTGGGCGCGCTCGATCTCTACAAGAACTCACCCGGGGCCCTCGATCAGCAGGACATGGAGGCAGCCCAGACCCTCGCCGATGTCGCGACGGCGTACCTGCTCAATGCCCAAGCCCGGGATGCGGCGACAGCGGCCTCGGATGCGTTCCTGCACAACTCGTTGCACGATCCACTGACCGGGCTCCCCAATCGGCTGCTGTTGTCCGAGAGGCTGACGCAGGCGTCTGAGCTCGCCAAACGCCGACACAGCCGTGCAGCTGTTCTCTTCGTCGATCTCGACCGCTTCAAAGATGTCAACGACCGATTCGGACATCACGTCGGAGACGCCGTCCTCCTGGCAGTGACGGAGCGGCTTCGCAACGTGGTCCGTGTCGGCGACACACTCGCACGTGTGTCGGGCGACGAGTTCGTCATCTTCTGCGACGACATCGCTGCGCCGGCCGACGCCGAGATGCTCGCAGGTCGAATCTGCGAGAGGCTCCGAGCCCCGCTCGTGATCATGGGCCGGACCATCGTGATCACAGCGAGTGTCGGGATCTCCTACACCGGGCCGGGCCAGGAGATCACCACCCAACTGATCATCGACGCCGACATGGCCATGTACAAGGTCAAGAGTCGCGGCGGCGGAGGCCACGACGTGGTGGACGTCCGCGATCCCGACCGACCGAACCTCAACGATCAGCTCGAAGAAGACCTCCGCGCCGCCGTGCGAACGAATCAGCTCCACGTCGAGTACCAACCAATCGTGCACACCCGCAACCAGCACGTCGCTGGTGTCGAAGCCCTCGTCCGTTGGGCACACCCGACCCTCGGCGACGTCGAACCGCGCACCATCATCGCAGTGGCCGAACGCAGCCAGTTGATCAACGAGATCGGAGACTGGGTGCTTCGTCGCGCCTGCCAGGAGCACAAGCGGTGGCTCGACACGCGACCCGGGATCACACTCGACCTGTCGGTGAATGTGTCGGTACGCCAACTCCTCCAGCCGCGTTTCGCGGCCACCGTCATCGACGCGCTCGTTGCGAACCGCACCGACCCGACTGACCTCATCCTCGAAGTCACGGAGAACATCTTCATCGATGACGACGCTCGAGTGGCTGCGGTCCTCGAGGAACTCCACGGATTCGGAGTACGCATCGCGCTCGATGACTACGGCACCGGGTTCTCCTCGCTCCACTACCTGGCCCACCTGCCGATCCACGTCCTCAAGATCGACCGTTGCTTCATCACCGACCTCACCAAACCGGCCAATCGGATCATCGTTGCATCGGTCAACTCCCTCGCCCACGACCTCGGGTTGGGGGTGATTGCTGAAGGAGTCGAGACGGACGAGCAGCACCACATCATCGAAGCAATCGGATGCGATCAGGCCCAGGGCTACCGCTACGCCCGGCCAATGAGCGCTGCCGCGTTCGACGACTTCCTGGCGTGATCCCGGTCGGAGCGCCCTGACGACGGATCGGACAGGACGCTCTGACCTGCATGTTCTGGGTGGAGCTGAGGGGAATCGAACCCCTGGCCTCGACTGTGCGATAGTCGCGCTCTGCCAACTGAGCTACAGCCCCTTGAATGCGGTCGTCAGCCTAGCGGTGGCGTCGCGCAGAACCGGACGAGAAATCGCTCAGGCGGCGCGCATCCACGAGTTGTCGGCGTAGCTGTTCTGGCGCTGCTCGATCTGGCGCAACTGCACCAGCCGGTAGCAGTAGCCGCACAGCGCGAGGAACGACAGCGCAAAGGCATACATCATCGAATTCGCGTGAGTCGTCGCGGCGAGAAAGAGGCTGCCAGCGGTGACCATCAATAAGAAGAACACAATGTTCGTGCGCCGGCGACGGATCTCCTGGCGATTGCTCACCGCACGGTGGACCACGGCCCGACGATGCTGTCCGACACTGTCGAGGCGGGCGATCCCCGGCTCGCCGTGCGTGCGCCGCAGCGGGGCGGGCGACGAGGCCAGCTCGCGATGTTGGGCCGAAGCGACCGACAGGGTGCGATGCATCTGTCCGGGTCGGCCACCGGCGGCAGGACGAGCGAGCGGCGACTGGGCCAGCGGGCGGGCCATCGACCGCATCGGCGTCATCCCCCGAGTGGGAACGGACCGCTGCAGGCTGGACAGCTGCCGGTTGAAATCGGACACCGAACTTCCCGGCCGGTTCTCACTGCGATTTCGCAGGAGCGGGGGAAGCAGAACGGCGGCCCATGCGGCCGCCACGGCGAGAAGAACAATCTTGGTCACTGTTCACCGCTTGTTGTGAGAGGAGTGTTGGTCATGATGAGAGGTGTGTTGCGATCTCCGTCAGCCCTTGAGCAGCGCCCGACGGGATGATGACGAAGTCGTAATAACATTACGATTGTACAACATTCGTTACGGTAGCAGCAACGTCGTCGCCGCGCCGGTACACCCCGGATCGGCCGCCGGTCTTCTCCCAGAGCGCCAGTTCGCCGATGACCATGCCCTTGTCGGCGGACTTGCACATGTCGTAGATCGTGAGTGCCGCGACCGAGCAGGCATGCAGTGCTTCCATCTCGACGCCCGTCCGGTCGACGGTGTCGACCTGGGCCTCGATCGCGATGTGATCATCGCCGATCTCGAAGTTGACGTACACCGAACCAACGAGCAGCGGGTGGCACAACGGGATCATGTCGGCCGTGCGCTTGGCAGCTTGAATGCCGGCGACTCGGGCAACGGCGAGGACGTCGCCCTTTTTGACCTCCCGGTTGGCGACGGCGGCGGTGGTCTCGGGCGACATCGAAACGATGCATCGGGCGACGGCCCTGCGATGTGTCGGCTCCTTGGGAGTGACATCGACCATGCGCGCCCGACCGAGTGGGTCGAGGTGAGTGAAGGAGAGATCAGACATCCGTCGCACAGCGTAGTGACACGCAGTGACGCGAACCGCGCACCCTCAGTGGGCGGCCCGCTCGACGGGTTGTGCAGGTACACCTGCGGTTCGTCATCCGACCGTCATCCGGGGTGTGTCGGTCCGGTGTCGACGACCTCGAACGCGCTGCCCGGAATACCCTTCAGCTGGCCGAGATCGTCGTCGTCCCAGCCCGGACTCGGGGCCCCCTGGAAGAACCAGTTGCTGCCGTTGTCGGCGACGATGAAGCCGTACTGCTGGAGCGCGACAGCGATGACGCGTGCCTGTCCGGTCAGTGCGCTGATGTCGTAGTCGGCGCGCAGTCGCAGACGCAGGCCCATCGGCGGCAGATCCATGTCGGTGCGGCTGGAGGCGAAGTGGGTCGCAGGGAGGATGTACGCGCGCTGGGTCTGGGCGAACGTCACCCGGAGGGCATGGGAGATTCGGCCGACAGCGACTTCCTCGTAGCGCACCAGCCCGGGCAGGATCGCCAGGCCGGCTGCGTCTGCGCTCGTCCAGCCGAGTGGCCGGAGCGCGTTCGAGGACAGGTCGAACTCCGCGCCCCAGTCGGCGCTCCATCCACTGCCCGACCGCGCCGCAACGGCGAGCTCGAAGAGGTGGCATGTGCCCTGCTGGAGCACGAGCACATGCGCGTCCGAGCCCGCCTCGACCGGGGCATCGAGCGGAACCGGGTACGGGCCGGGGTCGCTCTCGCCGGCGCCGCCGTTGCGGAATGTGATCGGTACACGCGCCTGAGCGCCGGGCACCACGACGAACGGAATGCCGTACGTCGGGTTCTCGCCGAAGTCGGGGTGCAGCGATCCGCCGAGGCGGGCGATGGTCCGGCTCGAGCCCGGCCGAAGGGCGAGGCCGTCGACCCGCGTGTTCCAGGCGTTGTCCGCCGGATAGATCGAGCAGCCGCCGATGACAGGCGCCGTCCCCGCCGGTGGCGGCGGAGGGCTGATCCGCTGGGCGAGCGCCGTTGCCGTGGCCGAACCGGCCACAGAGGTGATCGTCGGCGCGGCCAGCGCCGCGACCACCGTGGCCGCAGCTGCGGCCATACCCACCGCGACCGCCACGGAGCGGGCAGCGTCGCGGTGGAGCGGCATCAGCCGCCGATCTGGCTCATCGAGCGCACGGGGCGGGTGAAGGTGACCTGATTGATCTGGTGTCCGGCCCACTTCGTGCCGACGGCGCGCTGGATCTCTGCGGCGACGGTGTCGTCGTTGGCTCCACGACGCATCATCGTCAGCAGATCGAACTCGTCGGTCGCGAACAGGCACGTCCGGAACTGGCCGTCGGCGGTGAGCCGGACACGGTCGCAGTCGCCGCAGAACGGCCGGGAGATGGTCGGGATGATGCCGATCATCCCGGCCCCGTCGAGGTACCGCCAGCGGTCGGCCGGGGCCGCACCACGGGCGGGCACCTGCTCGATCGGGTACACCGCACCGATCATCGCAACGATCTCGTCCTGGGTCACGACTGTGTCGCTCATCCAGTGGCCGGAGGCGTCGAGCGGCATGAACTCGATGAACCGGACCTCGACGTCGCGCTCGCGACCGAACGTGGCGAGGGCGAGGATCTCGTCGTCGTTCACCCCACGCTCGATCACGGCGTTGATCTTGACCGGCGAGAACCCGGCCTCCTTGGCCGCCTCGATGCCGTCGAGCACTCGTACCAGCTCGTCACGACGGGTCATCTGCAGGAACTTCTCCTGCTGCAACGTGTCGAGGCTGATGTTGACGCGGTCCAGGCCGGCGTCACGCAGCTCGCCAGCGAGCAGCCGGAACGACGATCCGTTGGTGGTGATCGAGATGTCGGGCTTCTGTCCGGCCAGCGGAGACGAGGAGCCGGCGGGAACCCGCAGCTCGGCGAGCTTGCGAACCAGCACCGGCAGGTGGGCGCGGACGGTCGGTTCGCCACCGGTGAGGCGCAGCCCGTCGACCTCGAAGCGCTCGACGAACATTCGGGCCAGGCGCTCCATCTCCTCGAAGCTGAGCACGTCACTGCGCGGCAGCCACTTCATGCCCTCTTCCGGCATGCAGTAGGTGCAGCGGAAGTTGCACCGGTCGGTGACCGAGATGCGCAGGTCACGAATGGTTCGCCCGAAAGGGTCGACGAGGTCCATGTCGTTCAGGCTACGCCGGTCACGACGTGAGCAGGTACACGAAGACCTCGCCGCCCGCAGCGACACCGTCGCCGTCGGGGATTTCGGCGAGCGCGGAGGCGACGGCGGAGGCCGCCAGCTGGTGGCTGCCCTGCGGCCCACCGGCAGTGACGTGGTAGCGGCCGTCGGCGCCGAACTCGCCGTGGACCCGCTGGTAGTGCACCTTGCCGTCGGTCCCGCGGCGCAACGGTGAATCGGCGATGGCGGCGATGCCCTGGCGCAGCAACGGACCACGGTGGCCCATCATCTGCCGCAGTGCGGGGCGGGCGAGGAGCTCGAAGCTGACGAGCGAGGAGACTGGGTTGCCGGGGAGTCCGAAGACCGGGACCCGCCGGCCGGTGGTGTTGCGAAGACGGCCGAATGCAAACGGCTTGGCCGGCTTGATCGCGACCTCCATCCACTGCATCTCGGCGATGCGCGAGAGCACTGCTTTGACCACGTCGAAGTCACCCATGCTCACGCCCCCGCTCGTGACGATCACATCGCACGTGTCTGCCGCCTCACGCAGCACGACCTCGAGCGCAGCCTCGTCGTCGCGGACCACGCCGAAGTCGACGGCGTCGGCACCACACTCGCTGACGAGCGCGAGCAGCATCGTCTTGTTGCTCTCGCGGATCTGGCCGGGGCCGAGCGGGCTGCCATCGTCGATCAGTTCATCACCGGTCGAGAGCACGGCGACGCGCGCCCGCGGGACGACCTCGATCTTCTGCGCGTTGACGCTGGCGAGCACACCGGCGACCGCCGGGCGGATCACCGTGCCGGCGGTGAACACGGTCGTGCCGGCACGGATGTCGTCGCCGGCGTTGCGAACGGCCTGGCCGGACACGACGGTCTCGTGGATCCGCACCCGAGAACCGTCGTCGAGGCGATCGGTGCGCTCGACGAGCACGATCGCGTCGGCACCGGGCGGCATCGGCGCGCCGGTCATGATCCGGATCGCCTCGCCGGCCGCAAGCGGCCGGTCCGCGGCAGCCCCGGCCGCGACCTCGGCCACCACGGGCATCTCGACAGGAACGACCGTGGTGTCGGATGCGAGCACTGCGTATCCGTCGAGGGCGCTGTTCGCGAAGGGGGGCACGTCCTCCGGCGAGATCACGTCACCAGCCAAGACGCAGCCGACCGAGTCGGCCAACGCAACCGTGACCGGCGCCAGCGGGCCGCATTCGGCCAGCACGATGTCCCGGGCTTCGACGATCGACACTAGCAACCTGTCCATTCCAGCACCGTATCGGCCGGCGCCGATCCTGGCCGAGGGCTGCGAGAATGGAGCGATGCAGTACCTGCCGTTCTCGTCGGATGGGCATGTCGCGCGCTGGACGCCATGGGATCTCGCCGAGGGCGACGACGCCGAGAACCCGCCCACCGAAGAGCTGACGATCACGTGGGAGAACGAGGCCTGGACCGCGTCCGGCATCGTCGGCCGCGAACAGGTCCACTACATCCTGCGGATCTCACCGACCTGGCACGTGCGCCAGTTCCTGCTCTTCCGCGACATGGATGACCCCGACCTGTGGCTCGGCACCGACGGTCACGGCCGCTGGGGTGAGATGAACGGCGCCCACCGGCCCGAGCTCGACGGCTGCATCGACCTCGATCTGCCGTGCACACCGTTCACGAACTCCCTGCCGATCCGTCGCCTGCCGCTGCTCGTCGGCCATACCGCCGACATCACCGTGGCCCACCTCGACGTGGAGACGCTCGACATCCAGCCCGACCACCAGCGCTACACCCGCATCGACACGCATCGCTGGCGGTTCGAGCGGCTGTCGACAGGTTGGAACCAGGAATTCGACGTCGACGAGCACGGGCTCGTCCGCGACTACCCGACGCTGTTCCGCCGCACCACCTGACACGTCAGCGTGCCCTCCAGATCGATTCAGGGCGAGCTGAGGATGCGCTCCAACTCGGCACGGACGCCGACGCCGTACTGTGGATGGTCGAGGGCCAGCTCGACGACCGCACTCAACCAGCCGACGGGGTTGCCGGTGTCGAAGCGAGCCACGTCGCGGAGCACGCCGTGGAACGGGCCCACTGCGGCCTGCACCCGCAGTGCGTCGGTCAGCTGCAACTCACCGCCGGCGCCCGGCTTCAGGTCGGCAATGGCGTCGAAGACATCTGGCGTCAGCACGTACCGGCCGATGATGATCAGGTCGCTCGGGGCATCGGCGACAGCGGGTTTCTCGACCATGTCGGAGATCCCGATGACACCATCGGCGTCGATCTCGCCGATCGGGGTGATCACGCCGTACGCACTCACCTCGTCGCGCGGGACGCGCTTCAGTCCAACGACGCTGCCGCCGGTCGCCACACACACGTCGCACATCGCCGCGAGCAGTTCGCTCGAGCCCATCAGCTCGTCGGGCAGCAACACCGCGAAGGGTTCGTCACCGACGAGATCCCGAGCGCAACCGACCGCGTGACCGAGCCCGCGGGGATTGTCCTGGTAGGCGAAGCTGACCCGAACGTCGCGCCCGATCGAGCGCATTTGCTCGGCCATCTCGATGCGGCCGCTCGCGACCAGCTTGTCGATGATCTCCGGGGCGTCCGCGAAGTAGGCTTCGATCGACGGCTTGGTCCGGCTGTTCACGATCACGATGTGGTCGATGCCTGCGCCGACGGCCTCGTCGATGATCAGCTGCAGCGCCGGGACGTCGAGGATCGGGAGCAGCTCCTTCGGCACGGCCTTGGTGGCCGGCAGGAACCGGGTCCCGAGCCCGGCTGCAGGGATGACAGCGGTGCGCACTTGCATGGGGGGCGAGCCTACTGAACCGGTAAGGTTGGCAGTCACCAACGTCGAGTGCTCACCGTTGCCGAGGAACCGATCATGCCCACCTACGTCTACAAGTTCATCGACACCGGCGAGACCATCGAGGTCCAGCAAGCGTTCACCGACGACGCCCTGACCGACGCCGTGCATCCCGCCAGCGGGGAGACGATGGCCGTCAAGAAGGTTTTCCTGCCCGTCGGCGTCACGTTCAAAGGTGGCGGTTTCTACAAGACCGACAGTCGCGGCGGCTCGAGTTCGTCGTCCGGCGCCTCGTCGTCGAGCAGTGACAGCGCAGCGTCCGGCACGGCGAGTTCGTCGAGCGGCGGTGACTCGAGCGGCTCCAACGGTTCGACCGCAACGCCGGCGCCGGCCGCAGCCCCGGCCAAATCCTCCGGCTCCTCCTCTGGCTCGTCCTCCGGCTCGTCGTCCGGTTCGACCTCGGGATCGTCGTCGGGATCGTCGTCGAACTGAGCCGGTAACATTGCCTCATCTCTGCGGAGGTGAAACCCGATCCTTCCCCCATCGATCACACCGTGCCCACAGGCACAGGACGAGAGGGGATCTGCGATGCGTTGGATGTCGCGGATGCGGATGACGGTCGCCCGTCATCCGTGGATCCATTGGGCGTTCGTCGCCCTGCTGGCCACCGCCATCGGCGGTTCCATCGCCATTGGTCTGGCCGGTGTCCGGCGAGAGCGCGAGGCCTGGGGTATGACCCGGACCGTGCTCGTCGCCACGAGAGCAATCGTGCCCGGTGAACCGGTGGTCGATGCCGTCGAACCTCGCGACGTGCCCGTCGCATTGGTACCGGCGGCCGCGGTGGCCACCGTCGATGCTGCCGCGACCGCGATCCGCTTCGTCGGTGTCGGAGAAATGC
This sequence comes from Actinomycetes bacterium, assembly GCA_025351965.1. Lineage (GTDB taxonomy): Bacteria > Actinomycetota > Acidimicrobiia > Acidimicrobiales > Ilumatobacteraceae > WLMZ01. Next base: position 45,706 of record JANXUX010000114.1, read on the forward strand.
TCGTCGCACCCGACATCGTTGCTCGACCAGGTCCCGGAGCCGTGCTGCCCGACGGGTGGCTGGCGATCGACATCGCCGACGTCGACAACCCGAGCCTGTTCGCCGTGGGTGACTCGGCGGTCGTGCTGGCCGGCGGGCGGGCCATCGCGGCACACGCCGTGGTCGTGGCCGTCACCGGCACCGATGTCGTCGTCGGCGTCAGCGCTCGAGACGCCGGCGCCGTGGCCGATGCCGCCAACCAACGGTCTGCCGTGATCGCGCTCAGCTGAAGCCGGTGCCGGTGCTGAAGCCGGCGCCGGTGCTGAAACCGGTGCCGGTGCTGGGCACGATCCGCGCCGACCACGGTCGGGCCTCGTCCCAGTGGTGGCCGACAGACCGGGCGACGCGCAGCTTGGCGAGGAAATCGGTCGCACCACCGAAGTCGGGCATCTCCACGTACGCCGCCCCGAGCGCCAGCGGTACGTGAGCGTCGCTGCCGGCGCCGGCGGCGAGGTCGAACTCCTCGGCGAACGCTGCGGCCTTGCGGTTCAAGGACTCCAGCGACGTCTTCGCGTTGACGACCTCGATTGCGTCGATCAGCCCCGCCTCGGCCAACTCGCGCATCGGCCCCTCGGCGAGGTTGCGGCGCATCGGATCGAACGGGTGGGGGATGTAGACGAGCCCGCCCTGGGCCCGGATCAGTTCCGCAGCCTGTGCCGGCGACACCCCGACCGGGATCCGCTCGGTGAGGAACAGCCCGATGATCTCTCCCGCGTGGGTCTTCAGTTCCTCGCCGATGATCACCCGGCAGGGCAGGGTCTCGGCCAACTCCACGGCACCACGGATCGCGTTGTGGTCGGTGATGCAGAGCACGTCGATGCCGGACGCGAGCACGGCCGAGGCGATCTCGTCCGGCGTCGTCGTCGAGTCGCCGCTCCACATCGTGTGGCTGTGCATGTCGACACGAACCCAGCCGATCGGCAGCTCGACGGCGAGGTGCGGATGCCGCGCGACGGCGTCGGCATCCGGGGTTGGCACGCCCTCACGGTATCCGCGGCCGGGTGAGGCGTGGCAACATCGGCGCGTGGCACTGAGACGGCGATCGAAGCTGATGTTCATCACGGGTGCGAGCGGGCTGCTCGGCCGGCACCTGCAGCGCTGCTCGAAGGCGGAGCACTGGGACATGGTGGCTCCGGGATCGCACTCGCTCGACATCCGCCGACGGGAGGCCGTGCTGCAGATGATCACGGAGTGGAAGCCTGCGGTCGTCGTCCACCTCGCCTACCGCAAGGACGACCGGCGCACGATCGTGGACGGTAGTCGCAATGTGGCAGAGGCCGCTGCGGCCTGCGGGGCGCGCCTCGTCCACGTCTCGACCGACGTCGTGTTCGCCGGACGGCCGGCGCCGTACACCGAGCACGACCTGCCGTTCGCGATCACCGAGTACGGGCGGATGAAGGCCGCAGCCGAGGAAGCCGTCATCACCATCGCGCCACGTGCCGCGATCGTGCGGACCTCGCTGATGTACGCGACGGAGTTCCTGGCCCCGCTGCAGGTGGACATCGAGCGGGCACTACGCGGCGAGACCTCACCAACGTTCTTCACCGACGAGTACCGCTGCCCGGCCCACGCCAGCGACATCGCTGACGCAATCGCGATCCTTGCGGCGATGCCCGAGGTCGTCGGCCCGGTCCACATCGCCGGGCCCGAGGTGCTGAGTCGCGCCGACCTCGCCCGCGCAGTCGCCGAGTGGCTCGGCAAGAACCCGAACCTGTTGCGCACCTCGACCATTGCGGAATCGGGCCTGGCCCGCCCGGCGCGCATCGTGCTCGATTGCACGCTCGCCTCCCAGCTCGGTATCCACGTCCGCCCGATCGGTCTCGCCCTGCGCTGAGGGGCCCGCGCCGCTACCGTGGCGCGGTGAAGAAGTTGCTGTCGGTCCCGTTGTCCATCGGTCTGCTCATCGGGGTGAGCGCCTGCGCGAGCGACTCGGCACCCGCTGCAGCGCCGGTCCCGAGCTTTCAGATCGCCGACGGCGAGACACTCACCTCGCTTCAGCAGCGGGTCGCCGACATCACCTACGCCGCAGCCATCGGCGGCAACCAACCCATCGCCGCAGACTGCCTCAAGGCCGTTGTCTCACACCTCTCCGAGGCAGACGCGGCGTTGATCGTGAACAACACAGCGCCGCAGACACCGACCCTCAGCCCTGCGGGATCGACTCTCGCCGCAGCGGTCAAGGCATGTCTCATCATCGAGCCGGCCTCGACCACGACTGTGACAAGCGCGACCGCCGGTTGAGCCACCCAGTCGCTACGGTGTGGCCGCGCAACCACGGACAGTCCCGGTTGCCGAGGGGAGAACAATGAAGAAGCTCATGACCGGATCGATGACCATCGGTCTGTTGTTCGCCGTCGCATCCTGCGGCAGCGATTCCAAGTCCAGCTCGACCAGCACGGCCGGGACCACAATCAGCACGGATGCCGGCACCGCAGACACGGCCGCCACGGGTGACACCACCGCCGCCGGCGGCGCTGTCGACACGTCCGGCCTCAGCGAGGTCCAGGCCAAGGCCTACACGATTGGCCTCGAGGGCGCGACCACCGGTGGCGTGGCACTCGATCCGGCCTGTTTCAAGGCCATCGTCGCCCAGCTCAGCGATGCCGACGCACAACTGATCGTCGACGCCGGCGTCGGCGGCACCGCGAAGCTCAGTGCCGAAGGCGAAGCCCTCGGCGCGCAGGTCGGCACGACCTGCGTCGCCACGCCGACGACCTGATCCCAGCGAGCCGGTAGCCCGGCGAACAGCAACACCCGCCGATCGGTGGGGCGTCCCTCGTGAACGGGCGCTCCATCGATCGTCGCCGTTTTCGGGCGTCAACCCTCGTCCGGCATGATCACGGATCGCACGGCTCGGTGCCGACGGTGCGCTGGAACTTGCTCATCAGGTGGCGGCCGGCGAGCACCGGCGCGTGGCGGGGTTGGCCCGACCCCGGGAGACACTCGATCCGGGCATCCCAGTTGGCGTTGTGGAAGAACGCGAGCGACGTTCGCCGCCGGGCGTTGGGCGGCTCGACGACGCGGTGCATCGTCGAGCGCCATCGGTCGTTCGTCCACTGCGCGAGGCTGTCGCCGAGGTTGACGACGAACCCCCCGTCCACGGCGGTGATCGCATTCCACGTCCCGTCGGCATCCTTGGTCTCGAGACCGTTGCTGCCGGACTCCGTGCGCAGGATCGTGAGCGTCCCGTAGTCGGTGTGGGCACCAGCGCGCAGCTGACCCCGAGCCGGCGGTTCGGCCAGCTCTGGGTAGTCCAGGCAACGCAGCGCACTGACGTGATGGTCGATCATCGGCGCGAAGTATCTCGGATCCAGACCCAGGGCGACCGCCATATGGGCGAGCAACCGTGCGGCCAACGCGGACAGCGCGGTGTAGTAGGCCTCGAGGGCTGGCCGGAACCCCGCCGGTGACGCCGGCCACAGGCTGGGTGACCGGACCCACACTTCGTCGGGATCCGTCGGCGGTGCGGCGGGAGGGTCGATGGGGCCGAAGGAATAGGTGTGTTTACGATCCGGCGGCGCGGCGCCGAATCCAGGTCCATCGACGAGCGATGCCGCAAGCGATTCGACCTCGAAACCGATGTAGCCGTAGGGGTAGCCGGCGTACGGCGCGGCGACGGCTTCACGGACATCGTCGGGTTCGTCGAAGAACACCCGGGTCGCCGACCACGCCGCATCGACGACGGTGTCGGGCACACCGTGACCGACGATCTGGAAGAAACCGATCTGCTCGCAGGCCAGTCCGATCTGCTCGGCGACCGTGACCGACTCGCCGCGAAGGTCGATCACCGGGACGACCACTACGCACCGCTCATCGTCAGGTCACGAATGACCAAGCTGACTCCCGCAGCGCGCATCGGCAGCCAGTCGATGTCGCCGCCGACCTCGACGATGTCGTGCAGCATCCGCTGCAGCGTGGAGGCGATCGTGAACTCGCGCACCGGTCCACCGAGCTGACCGTTGCTGATCAGCAGCCCGGATGCGCCCGTCGAGAAGTCGCCACTGATTGCGTTGACGCCGCTGTGGAGACCCTGCACGCTCTGGATCAGCACACCGTCGTCGACGTCCGCGATCAATTCGGCCTGGCTGCGGTTGCCCGGCTGCATCTGCATCGCCAGGCATCCGACGCCCGGGGTGCCCTTGAAACCGCCACGCACCGCGTTGCCGGTGCTGGTCGTGCCGGCGCGACGCGCACTGTAGGAGGAGTGGACGAAACCCTGCAGGACGCCGGCCTCGATCAGCACGTTACGGCGGGCAGCGAGGCCCTCGCCATCGATGTCGGTCGCTGTGTACGCCTTCGGATTGGTCGGATCGTCGACGAGGGTGAACAGCGGCGACGCGACGGACTCACCGACGCGGTTGGCGAACAGGCTGCGGCCCTTGGCCACGTTCTCGCCGTTCAGCGCACTGCTGAGCACGCCGAGGAACTGGGCCGTCACGAACGGATCGAACACGACCGTGATCTTCTTCGACAGCGGCTTGACCGCGCCGAGCAAGCGGGTCGCCCGGTCGGCGGCTTCGCGAGCGGCCTTGGCGAGATCGAACTCCTCCGGCGAACGGCCGACGGCGAAGCCGAAGCCGGTCTGGGTCTCGTCGCCGTCGTCGGCGAGCGTGCTCACCGAGGCATAGCACCCGTTCTCGCGGCCGCTGACGCGAATTCCGGCGGTCGAGGCGACCGCTGCTTCACCGGAGGCATCGCTGTAGTTCGCGTCGTCGACCCGGACCCGCGAGTCGGTGGCCCGGGTCAGGCGCTCGAGCTCCTTGGCGAGTGCGATCTTGGCGTCGGTCCCGAATGCCGCGAGTTCGTCGCTCCAGAGTTGCTGCTCGACCACGGGCACGCCATCAGCCGTGGCCAGACCGGCCCATTCGTCGGGGGTGCCGAACTCGACGTTGTCGCGCGCTTCAGCCAGCACGGACGCAACGGCGTCGCCATCGAGCGTGCCGGCGTAGGCGAACCCCGTGCGACCGTCGCGGATGACGCGGATGCCGACACCCTCGCTCTGCGCACTGACGAAGTGCTCGACCTCGCCCTCGTAGATACGAATGTCGGTCTCCTGCCCACGCGACACGTAGGCCTCGATGTGCTCACCCTTGCCGGCCTGGGCGATGACCCGGTCCGCGATCTCCTGCAGCTCCGGAGCGGCCACGTTGCTCATGCGGCGGTCCCGCCGATCGTCATCGTCTTGACGCGCAGGGTCGGCTGGCCGTCACCGACCGGCACGCCCTGGCCGTCCTTGCCGCACGTCCCGGGGTTGCCCATCGCGAAGTCGTTGCCGAGCGCCTCGATGTCGCGCAGTACCTGGGGGCCATTGCCGATCAGGTTGCCCTCACGGAGCGGCTCGGTGATCTCGCCGTTCTCGATCAGATAGGCCTCGGTCATACCGAACACGAAGTCGCCCGACGCCGTGTTCACGCTGCCGCCGCCGAGCTTGGCGACGTAGACACCGTTGGGCGTGTTCTTGATGATGTCCTCGGGCGTGTCGGTGCCGTTGAGCACGTAGGTGTTGGTCATCCGCACCATCGGCAGGTGCATGTAGCTCTGCCGGCGGCCGTTGCCGCTGTGTGCGTGACCTTCCTTGCGGGCGCGGAGGTGATCCCACATGTAGTCGGTGAGGATGCCGTCCTTGATCAGCTCGTTGTACTGGCTGGGATGACCCTCGTCGTCGATGCCGATCGCGCCCCATTCCCCCGCCATCGTGCCGTCGTCGACGAGCGTGACGAGCGGCGAGGCGACCTGCTGGCCGACTTTGCCCGCGTACACGCTGGAGTTCTTGCCGACCAGATCAGCCTCGAGGCCGTGACCGCACGCTTCGTGGAACAGGACTCCGCCGCTGCCGGCCTTGATGACCACCGGGATGGAACCGCTCGGCGCCGGTCGAGCGCGGAGCTTGGTGATGGCCTGTTGGGCGGCGCGCCGGGCGAGCTCTTCGACATCGTTGGTGTCGAAGACCTCGAAGCCGATCGTGTGGCCGAGCGACTCGAAGCCGGTCTGCATCCCGGCATCACCGTTGGCGACGACGCTGATGCGGAGCAGATGGCGGACCTGTTCATCCTCGGCCAGCAACCCGTCGCTGTTGGCGACGATGATCCGCTTGCGGCTGTCGCCGTAGCCGGCCGACACCTGGCCAATGGCCCCGCCGGTCGATCGGGCCGCTTCGTCGATGCGCTGCAGCAGCGCGACCTTGGCCGCCTTGCCGATCGTGTCGGGATAGATCTCGACCGTGTTCACCCGGTGGGGTGCGGAGCGGGTGAGGGCGACCGTGCGCGTCCCGCCGCCACCCTGGGCAGCGACCGCTCCGGCGGCCTCGGCTGCGGCAACGAGCCCGCCCTCGGACAGATCGGCCGTGTACGCGAAACCGGTGGTCTCGCCGCGCACGACGCGGATGCCCGCCCCGCGGTCACGGCCGCTGGTGACCTGTTCGACGCGCCCGTCGTCGAGCCCCGCCGACGTCGATGACTTGTCCTCCGCGTACACCTCGGCGAAGTCGCCACCGTTGCGCAGGGCCGTTCCGAGCACTCGTTCCAACACATCCTGATCGATCACGCAAACCATGCTAACGAGCAGGAATTCAGCGAGGCCGGCAGTGTTCGCCTATCCTCACGGCACTATGGCGAACTCGATCGAGGTCGGTCTCCGCGGCGAAGCACGGATGATCGTGGGTGACTCCGACACCGCCATCTCGCACGGCACGGGCATCGTCGCGGTCTTCGCGACACCCTGCGTGATCGAACTGTGCGAGCAGGCGGCCATCGCCGCAGTCGGTGACCGGTTGCCGCCCGGCATCACCACGGTCGGTATGCGCGTCCAGGTCGACCACCTCCAGCCGACGGCGGTCGGACACGAGGTCACGGCCGAGGCCGTGCTCAAGCACATCGAAGGGCGCCGGCTGACGTTCGCCGTATCCGTCGACGACAACCGCGGCCTGGTCGCAGCCGGCAAGGTCACTCGGGTGATGGTCGACGTCGAGCGCTTCATGGACAAGACGGTCTGAGCCGCCCCGGCGGTCCGCACTTCAGCTGTCGGCCCTGCGTGCCGATGGTTGCATCATGCGCACGCGCAGGATCATGATGACGGCTCTGATTTGGTGCAGCGCGCTCGGCGTCGCCGGCTGCTCCAGTGACGCAGCGCCGGCGGCGTCGAGCACCTCCTCCATCGTCGCCACCTCGGCGGCTCCGGCGCCCGGTATCGGGGTGTTCGGCGTGACGCAGTCGGCTGCATGCGAGACCGACCTCCAGCTCCTCGAGACCCAGGTCGATGCATATCTGGCGCTCAACGGCGGCAGTGAGGCGACCGAGGACGAGATCATCGCGCAGGGCCTCGCACGTGCACCCAGCACGCTGCACGACATCGGTCCCGACGCATCGATCGTGCCGGCGTCGGGCAGCGGCTGCGCTCGCTGAGACGCGAACCCGAGCCCCAACTGCGGGTGCCAGACGAACCAACGACCTAGAGTTGGCGCTCGTGTCTGTGCCAGCCGAGAACTCGACCTCGAAGCTGCGCGCGGCCGTCCCGTGGATCCGCGAGATCGTCGTCATCGGGGCCGTGTACCTCGTCTACGGATTCGTCCGCAACCAGTTCGGCTCGGCCAACCTGGCCATCGGCGACGAACCGCTCCATGCGTTCAACAACGCCGTCGACATCATCGACATCGAGAAAGCGATGGGGTTGTTCCACGAGCAGACCATTCAACGCTGGTTCCTCGACACCCCGTTCATCACGTTCTTCAACATCTTCTACGGCACGGCGCACTTCATCGTCACGCTGGGGATCCTGATCTGGCTGTTCATCCGCAAACGCCAGTTCTTCGGCCGCTACCGCACGACGCTGATGGCGACGACAGTGCTCGCCCTCGTCGGCTTCATGCTCTTCCCGCTGATGCCGCCCCGACTGTTCAATGCCTACGCCCACGAGTGCGGGCCGGCCACGTCTCACCTGATCTGCTATCGCTACGGCGGCGGCGAGCTCGCCGAACAACTGCCGGGCAAGCCCGACTACAAATTCGTCGACACCCTTCGTGAGGTCGGCGGCCTGTGGAACTTCGATTCGAAAAAGCTCGACAGCGTGTCCAACCAGTACGCGGCGATGCCCAGCCTGCACATCGGCTGGAGCACATGGTGCATGCTCGTCGTGCTGCGCTTCGCCAGGCGCAGGTGGACCAAGGCGCTGGCGATCGCCTACCCCTTCCTGACCCTGACGGTGATCGTCGCGACGGCGAACCACTTCATCCTCGACGCCGTCGGCGGTCTCGTGATCGTCGGCGCTGGCTACCTGATCGGGCTCGGGTTCGAGCGACTGGGCCGACGATCCGCGAAGCCGGAGGCCGTCTCGGTGAGTCACGATGCCGTCCTCGTCGAGTGACATTCAGCCACGCCAGCTGACGCCGCGCAACATCGCGATCACCGTCGGTGTGGCCGTGGTGCTGCACCTCCCTGCGCTGATCCGCAAGGCCGCGCTGAACAGTGACGAGGCCACCATCGCCACCATCGCACGGATGATGCGCCACGGTGCCGAGCTCTACACCGGGGCCGTCGACCGCAAGCCGCCGGGCGCCTTCACCCTGTACCGCCTGATCGAGCCGCTGTTCGGCGCCTGGAGCCTGACGGCCGGGCGCTGGATCGCGCTCGCGCTCACCATCGTTGCGATGTGGGTGTTGGGGTTCGAGGCCCGCCGCCGCTGGCCGGGAGTCGCTCCGGTCGCCGTCGCCGTTCTGGGTATCGTCGCCTTCTCGGTGCTGCCGGCCGAAGACTCTCGAGCGGTCGGCTTCGAACTGCTCGCGACCCTGCCCGCCGTCGGCGCGTTCGTGCTCGGGGCGAGGCGACGGTTCGTGCTGGCCGGCTTCCTGCTCGGCGTCGCAGCGCTGTTCAAGCAGCCGATGCTGCTCGGTGCGCTGCCGCTCACGGTCCAGTGCCTGACCGGGCCGGCAGGAGCAGCCGCTGTCGCATGGTCACGCCGGCTCCTGCGCCTTGCATCGGCCGGAGTGGTCACCGCCGCGACCGTCGTGGCCGGGCTCGCCCCGTTCGGTCTCGGCAACGCCCTGTCCTGGTTCGCCGGCAGCGGGGACAAGTACCTCAGCGGAACGCATCTGACCACCGTGGCGATCATCGCCCTCGAGCAGATCGGCTCCGTCGTCGGGCTGACGATGGGCTTGCTGATCCTGGCCGTCGTGTTCTGGGGTCGGCGGCGGATCTCGCTCGACCTGGCCGTGTGGATCATCGCCAGCCTCATCGCAACCGCGATCGGGCTGCGGTTCATCCTCCACTACTTCAACCAACTGCTGCCGTCCCTCGTCCTGCTCGCCGCTCCCGCACTGACTGCGGCGACGTTCGCTCGCGGCGCAGCCGTCGTGCCGGCGCGCGCCAAGGTGGCCCGATTCGGGCTGGTCTGGATGGTCGGCGCGGCGGCGTTCAGCATGGCCACCCTGCTGGTGCCGACGGCGTTCCATGACCTTCCCGACGTCGATGACGTGGTGCGCGCGATCGATGCCCGGACCGAACCCGGTGACACGATCTTCGTGTGGGGCCAGGCGCCGGAGATCTACTGGGCAAGCGGCCGGGACCCCGCCACCCGCTACCCGCACATCGGCTTCATCACCGGCGTCACCCCGAAGCGACCCGGTGTACCCGCCTACGTTCTCGCCCAGCCCGGTGCCGCTCAGAAACTGCTCAGCGACCTTGAGAAGAACCGTCCGGCGCTGATCATCGACGCTGCGATTGCGTCGGTGCGCGGCGGCAATCGCTATCCGCTCGTGACCAGCCCGATCGCGGCCTACGTCGCCGCGAACTACTGCGAGGTCGACATCGTCGACGGTATCCGACTGCTGTCGCCCTGCACGCCGACGTCGTAGACATCACCTGACGCAGTGCCGATCTGGGCGCCGGCGAGCGACCGCACCCACCGGCGGATCCCGGCGAAGCGGCCAGTGAGGCCGAGCATGAACAACGCGATCGCCCAGCCGACGACGGCGTCGAGCACGTAGTGGTTGCCGGTGACGACGACGCAGAAGAAGATGACGGCGGTGTGCAGCGGCCCCACGAATCGCCATGGCTTGCCCTTGGCCCACTGCCACCAGACGACGCCGGCCCACATCGCGAAACCGCAGTGCAGGCTGGGCATCGCTGCAAACTGGTTCGTGAACGCGTCCAGTGCGACCGGCTGCGGCGACCAGGGACCGCGCACAGTGACGAGGGTGTCGACGATGCCAGTCGGGCGAAGCTCGCGGTGCATGCTCAGGATCCGCCCGCCCCACGGTGCGCCGGCGTCGAGCAGGCGGGGCGGCATCAACGGATACAGACGGAATAGCGCCAGCCCGACGGGCAACTGCAGGAGCAGGGCGCCGACCCACTTGGCGGCCTGCCGCCATGGTGCCTTGAGCAGGATGACGGCGACGAGGCCGAGCGTCATGGCCTGGTGGGCCCACGAGTAGTACGCATTGGCGAACTGGATGACGGCCGTGTAGCCGATGAACACCTGCTGGAGGCCGCGTTCGAAGTCCAGCGCCAGGGCATGTTCGATGTTCAGGATCGACAGCGCGTGCCGATACGGCTCGACCGGCAGGCCACGCGAGAACACGTCGCGGCCGGCGCCGACGCGCAGCTGCCGGTAGAAGCTGTAGGTCGCGATCACGGTGACGAGTGCCACCAGACGCAACACGATCCGACGGCGCGGTCGTGCCACTCGCTCGCCCGAGTCGGGTGAGGAGGTTTCCGGCCCGATCGATTCGGGCAGTCGTTCGGCGATGCTGCCGGTGAAAGACGTGGAGATGGTCATCAGGTTAGGAGCAGGTACCCAGACGTGACTACCTCTGAACCCCTGCTGAGGGGGTATCGTCACGAGTGCTATGACCCTTGAGTCGATCAACCAACCGGCTGATCTCCGCCTCCTCTCCTATCCCGAGCTGGACGACCTCGCCGGCGAGATCCGTGACTTCGTCGTCCGGGCCGTCGCCGATACCGGAGGTCATTTGGGATCCAACCTCGGTGCAGTCGAGCTCACCCTCGCCCTGCACCGGGTCTTCGAATCGCCCCGTGATGCAATCCTGTGGGATACGGGTCACCAGGCGTACATCCACAAGATCGTGACCGGACGTCGCAAGCAGTTCGAGCAGCTCCGCCAGGCCAACGGCCTCTCGGGCTACCCGAGCCGCGAGGAGAGTCCGCACGACTTCGTCGAGAACAGTCACGCCAGCACCATCTTGTCCTACGCCTACGGCCTCGCCGCAGCACGCGACGCCGGCGTCGACGGCGACCGGCGCCACATCGTCGCTGTCATCGGCGACGGCTCGATGACGGGCGGCATGGCCTACGAGGCGCTCAACAACCTCGGCCACAGCAAGCGGCGGGTCATCGTCGTGCTCAACGACAACGGCCGCAGCTACGCCCCGACGATCTCGAACCTGACGACCGCGGCCAGTGCGCCCGTACCGATCCCGCAGCCGTCGTTCGCCGATCCCGCCGATCAAGCCACACTGCCCGGGCGGATCACCGGCAAGCTCAGTCACAGCCTGACCAACATCCGCCTCAACCCGACGTACGTGCGTCGTCAGCGGCGCATCGAACGCTTCCTGCGCGACCTCCCCGTGGTCGGTCCCCAGGCCGAGCGGGGCATGGAGGCATTCAAGGCCGCCGTCCGCGAGTTCTTGCAGCCGCCGTCGTTCTTCGAGGCCCTCGGCGTGCGCTACGTCGGGCCGGTCGACGGACACAACATCGAGGAGCTGGAGGTCGCGATGCGCAACGCGATCGAGCTCTCCGCCGACGGGCCGATCTGTGTCCACGTGATGACCCAGAAGGGCCGCGGCTACTCGCCGGCCGAGGACGACGACGAGAAGCACCTCCACGACACGGTCGTGTTCGATCCGGCTGTCGGGCCGCCGAAGTTCCTGCCGACCGGGTACACCCAGGCGTTCGCCGAGGCCATCATCAAAGAGGCCGAAGCCGACCGGCGCATCGTTGCGATCTCCGCAGCCATGCCCGGCCCGACCGGGCTGATCCCGTTCGAGACACGTTTCCCGGGCCGGTTCTTCGATGTCGGCATCGCCGAGCAGCACGCCGTGACGGGCGCTGCCGGAATGGCGATGGGCGGTCTGCGCCCGGTCGTGGCGCTGTACTCGACGTTCTTGTCACGAGCCTGGGACCAGGTCGTCTACGACGTCGCGCTGCACCGCCTGCCCGTGATCTTCTGCCTCGACCGGGCCGGCGTCACCGGCGACGACGGACCCAGCCACCACGGTGTCTATGACATGGCGCTGCTGTCCAAGGTCCCCGGGATGCGCGTGCTCGCGCCGTCCAGTGTCCAGGACCTGCAGGTCATGCTCCACGACGCCGTGACCCTCGCCGACGAGGGTCCGGTGATGATCCGGTACCCGAAGGGAACTGCTCGCCAGGTCGGCGAACACGAAGTCGGCGAAGGTATCCGTGCCCGCTCGATGCGCACCGCCACCGAACCGGCGAACTCGGTCTGCATCCTTGCGATCGGCAAGATGGTCAGTGCGGCCGAGAAGGCTGCCGACGCCCTCGCTGCCACTGGCATCGAAGTCGCGCTCTGGGACGTGCGCTGCTGCGCCCCGCTCGACCCGGTGATGATCTCCGATGCGGCGACGCACTGCGCCGTGCTGACGATCGAGGACGGCGTGCGTGACGGCGGCATCGGGATGACCATCGCCGACCAGGTCCACGCGATCACTGCCGATGTGCCCGTCGAGGTGCTCGGCATTCCGACCCAGTTCATCCCCCAGGGCAAGGCCGACCACATCCTCGCCCGGCTCGGTCTCGATGCGGACGGGATCGCCGCCAGCGTGCGATCCTTGGTCCGTGACGGATCCTGACCTCTCCGGCGAACTGACCTTCGCCCGCGCACTCGCCGACGTCGCGGACGCGATCACGCTGCCGCTCTACGAGCGTCACGACTTCGTCGTCGATCGCAAGCCGGACCGCAGCGAGGTCACCATCGCCGACCGCAACTGCGAGATCGCGCTGCGCGCACGGGTCGCCGACGAGTATCCCGAGCACGCGTTCTTCGGTGAGGAGGAAGGCGTGTCCGGCGGCGTGGACTCGCCGTGGCGATGGATCGTCGATCCGATCGACGGCACCACCAACTTCGTGCGCGGCATCCCGGTCTGGGCGACGCTGATCGCACTCGCCCACCGCGACCTCGGCCCGGTCGTCGGTGTCGTCTCGGCCCCGGCGATGCAGCGGCGCTGGTGGGCCGCTGTGGGCATCGGCGCGTTCGTCAACGGCACGCCGATCCGGGTCTCGGAGATCGACAGTCTGCACGACGGTCAGGTCTGCATCACCTACAGCCCGGGCTGGGACGTCGTCGGCAAGACCGCACAGCTGGTCGCGCTGCAGCAGGCCGCCTACCGAACCCGCGGGTTCGGCGACTTCTGGCAGCACATGCTGGTCGCCGAGGGCGCCGTCGAGATCGCCATCGACGCGATCGGCGTGCAGCCCTACGATCTCGCCGCACCCCAGGTCGTGGTCGAGCAAGCCGGTGGCACGTGGACCGACCGCCTCGGTGAGCGCACGTTCGAGCACGACTCTGCCATCAGCTCGAACGGACTCCTCCACGCCACCGCGCTGAGCTACCTCAACCACTGACGCTGGCACTCGGATCCGCCGTTCCAGCGCCCACGCACACCACCTGAGCCCGCCGTCGAACTCCGGCCTTGTCCGTGACACAGACGCTCTGTGTCACGTGCGCTCTGTGTCACGTGCGGGCGGGTTCGGCGAAGTCAGACACCGACGGTGGCGAGCAGGTCCTCGAGGCAGGGCACCACGGGATTGTCGAGCCAGACGGTCTGGTCGGCCAGCATGTGGCCGCGGTCGACGAGGCGGTTCATCACGCGCACCACGATGGCGGCGTAGCGGGCCGCGGCGAAGACCTCGTACCAAATCATGTCACCGACGGTGAACCCGGTCAGTTGCTCGTAGAGCTCGGTCTGTTCCGCACGGGTCGGCTCGCCGGGCAGACGCTCGACACCGGAGTTCTCATGGGCCCAGCGGTCGAACATCAGCCACCAGCCGAGGTCCTGCTCGGGCGAGGAGATCGACGACGCTTCGAAGTCCGTGACGCACGCTGCATGGTCGTCGCGCCAGATGATGTTGCCGACGCGCGAGTCGCCCCAGTTGAGGGTGAGCCGGCTGGTCTCGGGCATGTTCGACTCGAGCCAGATGAGCGCCCGGGCCAGCGGCGGGTGGACGCGGCCGGCCAGTTCGCGCTCGGCGTACTGCGACCAGAGATCGAACTGGCGGCGCAGCGACGGCTGCGATCCCTCGGTCAGCCACTCCAGGCCGGCGGCCTGCCAGTCGATGCCGTGGATGGACGCCATCATCCGCACGCCCTCGTCGACCATCGTGCGCCGACTCGCCGGGGCGATCTCGGTGAAGAATCCCTCGAGCGTGTACATCGGCGACTCGATCGGCACCACACCCTCGACGAAACCCATTACGAAGAACGGCGTGCCGAGCACGGACGAGTCGGGTTCGTACCCGTACAGCCGGGCCAACGGCAGCTCGGACGAGTCCGTGATCGCCTCCATCACCCGGTACTGGATCTCGACCTCGATGGTCAGCCCGTCGACCTGGGTCGGGTACACCGGCGGGTCGGGTGTCTCCTTGCGCAGCACGAACCTGTCGTCGTGGGCCACCCCGTCGACGGTCCAGGACCCGGACAGGATGATCGTCTCGGCGGAGAACCCGCTGCCGGGCTTGCCGTGCTGAACGAGACGCAGGCCGGCGGCACCGTCCAGGCGCGGCGCGAGCCAACGCTCCAGCGATACGAGGGTCGGGTCGGGGCCGGCATCGGTGCTGGCGTCGGTGCTGGTGTCGGGGGTCGTCACCCGACCGTTCTAGTGCACCCCGCCGGGCGCCACCGAGGCGGCGTGCAGCGCGTCGATCAGCCGCGCCAGACGCTCGCTCTCGGTGCGGCCGAACACGGCCGTCGCCTCGCCGCGCACGACGGCAGCGAACTGGTCGACCATCCCGACGAACGCACTCGAACCCTCGACGTCCACCGTCTCGATGCTGTCGTCGCGACGTTGGATCAGGATCTGCGACGGTGTCTCCGGTCCCGGAGCGTGCCAGCCGGGGACCGTGATGACACCCTCGGTGCCGGTGATCTCCAGGACCCTGCGGGGTGGCGCCTGGAAGCTGACGTCGAACGTGGTGCTGATCCCCCGACCCCAGTCGACGAGACCGGTCATCGCGACATCGACTCCGACGTCATTGCGCTGCGCGACTGCGGCGACCGCGACGTGGTCGCGACCGACCATCAGCATCGGCGGGGCCAGGCAGTAGATGCCCACATCGAACAGGGCACCGGCACCGCGTTCGTCGAAGCGGTGGTCGGCGGGATCGCCGACGTAGGTGAAGACGCCGCGGACGGTGGTGAGGTCGCCGACCGCTCCGTCGGCGACGAGCTGCAGGATGCGCCGTGCTCGAGGGTGGTGCGGCCACATGTACGCCTCGATCAGCACTCGGTCGACAGCATCGGCGGCGTCGAACACCTCGAGTGTGTCCGCGGTCGACATCGTCAACGGCTTCTCGCACAGCACGTGCTTGCCCGCTTCCAGTGAGGCGAGGATCCATCGCTTGTGACCGCTGTTCGGCAGCGGGATGTAGACCGCGTCGACGTCGCGTCGGGACAGGAGATCCGCATACGGCTGCTCGCTCCCGTCGGCACGGCTCGCCTCGGCGACGATCACGTGCTGCTCGCTCGCGACGAGCGCCGGCTCCAACGCCTTGCGGTAGATCCGTGAGGTCGCCCCGATCACGCCCCAACGAACCGGTGCCGAGCTGTGGTTGTCCATGACAACGGTGTAGCACGGCGCCAGCGTGTCCGCGAAGGGCTCGGATCTGATCAACTGGGCAGATGAGCGAGCTCGTGATCCGCAACGCACGGCTGGTCGACGGAACAGGGGCGCCGGCGCGCATGGCTGACGTGACCGTCGACGATGGTCTCGTCACGGGGGTTCACGACGCCGGCGCGGCACCTACCGCTCACGCTGCTCGTCGCATCGACGCCGACGGTCTGCTGCTCACGCCCGGCTGGGTGGACGTGCACACCCACTACGACGCCCAGGTCAGCTGGGATCCGTGGATGACCCCGTCGTCGTGGCACGGCGTGACGACCGTCGTGATGGGCAACTGCGGGGTCGGTTTCGCCCCGACCGCTCCAGACCGGCACGAGTGGTTGATCGAGCTGATGGAGGGCGTCGAGGACATCCCCGGCTCGGCGATGACCGAGGGCATCAGCTGGGACTGGTCGACCTTCCCGGAGTACCTCGACGCGATCGACGCCGGTCCGCACGTGCTCGACATCGGCACTCAGATCGCCCACGGACCGCTGCGCGCGTACGTGATGGGCGAGCGTGGCGCCTCGAACGAACGCGCGAACCCCGACGACATCGAGGGAATGGGCGCGCTCGTCGAGCAGGCTCTGCGCGCAGGCGCGCTGGGTTTCAGCACGAGCCGCACGCCGCTGCACCGCAGCAAGAGCGGCGAGCTCGTGCCCGGCACCAGCGCCGGGGCGGACGAACTGCTCGGCATCGGCCGGGCCATCCGCCGCGCCGGCCACGGCGTGTTCCAATTCGCACCCGAGCACGCCGGGCTGCCCGTCGACGAGTGGCCGTGGATGCGCGACCTCGCCGCGATCACCGGGCAGCCGGTGTCCGTCAACGTCAACCAGCCTGACTCCGCGCCGGAGGTGTGGCGCACCGTGCTCGGCCTCCTCGACGACGCTGCGGCCGACGGGCTGCCGATCTTCGCCCAGGTCGCCGGCCGCTCGATCGGCATCCTGTACTGCCTGCATGGCAGCGTGCACCCGCTGCTGTTCCACCCTGCCTACGCGGAGGTCGCCGGCCTCTCGATGCCTCAGCGTGTGGCGGCACTCGCCGAGCCGGAGCGGCGACGACGGATCGTCGAAGACGTCCCCGACGACGGCGGTTTCTTCCGTCGTGTCGTGCTCGACAAGCTCGACCGGATCTATGCCGTCGACGGTGCGAGCATCGACTACGAACCGGACTCCACTGCATCCGTGCTCGCCCGAGCCCACGCCGCCGGTGTGGAACCAATGGCGTTGCTGCTCGACCAGTTGACGTCCGACGACGGGAACGGGATGGTCTACGCGCCATTCTTCAACTACACCTATGGCGACCTCTCGATGACGTACGAGGCCACGCTGCACGACCGCACCCGGATGGGTCTGAGCGATGCCGGCGCGCACTGCGGCGCGATCTGCGACGGCGGCACGCCAACGTTCATGCTCACCCACTGGACGCGTGACCGCACCCGCGGTCCGAAGCTGCCGCTCGAATACGTCGTGCACCGCCAGACCCAGCAGAGCGCATCGCTGTACGGGCTGCGCGACCGCGGTGTCATCGCTCCCGGCATGCGCGCTGACCTCAACCTGATCGACTACGACGCGCTGACCTTCGACGCGCCGCGCATGGCCTTTGACCTCCCCGCCGGCGGACGACGACTGATCCAGCACGGCATCGGCTACCGAGCCGTGTTCGTCGGTGGCGCGCAGACCATCGCCGACGATGCGTTCACCGGTGCACTCCCCGGCCGATTGATCCGCGGGCCGCAGCACCCACCGTTTGCGTGAGCGAACTCGCCTGCGAACGCGCGTGTGCTCACCCGAACTCGCCGCACGGCACTCGGGCTGCCGATCTACAGTTCGCCCCGTGCTGGATCGTGACGCATATGTGGCCATCATCGAGACCGAGGGACGTCGGCTGGCGATGGCAGCCTCGATGGCCGGCCCGGGCGCACTCGTGCCGACGTGCCCCGAATGGGTGATGCGCGACCTCGTGCTGCACCAGGGCGAGGTGCATCGCTGGGCGACCGCTGTGGTTGCGAACGGGATCGCCAAGCCCTCTGCGGTTCCCGCCGATCACGTCGGCCAGCTGCCCGGCGATGATGGTCTCGTCGAGTGGTTCACCAACGGGCTCGACGGATTACTGGCAGCGTTCCAGGACGCGCCCGACGATCTCGCCGCGTTCACGTTCCTGGCCGACCCACCCCAGCCGTTGGTGTTCTGGGCGCGCCGCCAAGCCCACGAGACGGCAATGCACCGCGTCGACGCCGAGGCCGCGTTGCAGGTGCGCACCCCGTTCACTCCCGAAGCTGCTGCGGACGGCATCGACGAGATGCTCACCGGCTTCGTGCCGCGCAAACACACGCCGCTCCGCGTCGAGGGCGAACGCACGCTCGCAGTACGGCTGGTCGACCACGACATGACATGGCGGATGACGATCGGCGAAGGCCCCGCCGTGACCGTGCGGTTCGGCGACGGATCGGCCGTCGAGGCCGACTGCGTCGTCACCGGTGCCGCGTCGGACGTCCACCTCGCGCTCTGGAACCGCCAGGGTATCGATCCGCTCACCGTCACGGGAGACGGGTCACTGCTCGACCACTTCCGCACGAGCGTCCGGATCAGCTGGGCCTGACCCGCGCAGACCGCGCCCAACGGCGGCGGTGTCAGCTCACACGGCGGCAAACACCGCCGAACGTGCTGACAGCACCCGCTGCGTGGGGCGTCCCGACGAGATCCGGACCAGGACGGCCTCAGTGGTAGAAGGGTGTGGCACCGGTGGTGTGATCGGTGAGATCACGCACCCGGTCGATGCCGGCGACCTGCTCGACGAGCATGGTCTGCACACCGTCGAGCATCGTCTGGCGACTCATCGAGCAACCGTGGCAGCCGCCGCCCATTGTCATGTAGGCCGTGCCCTCGGTGTCGTGGCCGACGAACGTGACGAAGCCACCGTGAGCGGCGAGCGCCGGGTTGACCTCTGAGGCGACGAGCGCCTCGACCTCGGCCGACAGCTCGTCGTCGCGCACCAGGCCCTCGATCGAGGGGACGAGCGGCTTGTTCGGATTGCGGATGACGAGGCCCTGTGACCCGGTGTAATCCAGCGTCGCCCCGGTCAGCAGGTCGACGTCCTTGGCCGGGATGATGACCTTGAGCCCGTCATGGGTGCGCACCTCGTCGCTGAACGCAGCCTTCGTCGTGACCTCGAACGAGAGGTCGTAGCGAAAGTCCTCGCCCGGATCGCTGATGATCTCGAGGCGCAGACCGAGGCGGTCCAACTCGGGCTCTTCATCACGCATGGTGATGATCTGCTCGTGGGCGGCGGCGGTGATCGAGATGATCACATCGGTCTCGGCTGGCGCGGACAATGGACTCACGGAGAAAACGCTATCGCCGGTTGCGGCTCAGCGCGAGCCCCCACCATCGACCTCGATCCGTTGGCCGGTCACGTACCCGGCGCCGCCACTGCACAGCCAGAGCACGACGTTGGCCACGTCGATCGGCTGGCAGACCCGCCCGAACGGTGACGCAGCGTCCATCGAGCGAAGGTCCTCGAACTCGCGCTTGCCGGTCAATGCCCGCACCATGCGCACACCCATGTCGGTCTCGACCAGGCCGGGGGCGACGACATTGACGCGGACACCGTTGCGCTGCTCCTCTTTGGCAAGGGTCGAGGCGAGAGCTTCCAGCGCAGCCTTGGCCATGTTGTACGGCGCCCCGTTCGCGGCCATCAGCGACGTCGCGATGGACGAGATCATCACGATGTCGCCCCGCTCGCGCGTGCGCATGGATGGCAGGACCAAGCGCGACAGATGATGGGCGCCGAAGGCGTGGGTGGCCATCACCCGCTGCATCTCGGCCGGATCGGTGTCGGCGACGGACTGTCCCCGCGAGGCGATGCCGGCGTTGAGGACGAGGATGTCGATGTGGCCGAGATCGGCGACGGCGGCCTCGACCATCACCCGGTCCGCCTCGGCGTCGTCGACCGATGCGGCGTACGCGGCGGCTGATCCGCCCGCAGCATGGATCGCGGCGACGGTCTCCTGTGCGGCGTCGTGGTCGCGGCGGTAGTTCACCGCCACGGTCGCCCCGTTCGCAGCGAGCAGCTCCGAGATCGCCCGCCCGATGCCGCGGCCGCCGCCGGTGACGAGTGCGACGCGACCCTCCAGCGGACGTGGCGATTCGACTGCTGACGTGGTGTTCATCCGGTTCGGCTCCCAGGGCGGCGTCCGCGGGGCGGGAAGTCCGGCTCGGCGACGCTGTGTATGCCAACCTTGCCAGATGCAAGAAGGCAGCCGGAAGGCGATCATCGCGGCGTTCTTCGCCAACCTCGGAATCGCGATCGCCAAGTTCACCGGCTTCATCCTCACCGGGTCTGCCGGCCTGCTCGCCGAGGCCGGGCACTCGCTGGCCGACACCGGCAACCAAGCCCTGCTCATGCTCGGCGGCAGACGCGCGGCGCGCAAGCCGACCGAGCGCCATCAGTTCGGCTTCGGCAACGAACGCTACTTCTGGGCGTTCGTCGTCGCGCTCGTGCTGTTCAGCATGGGTGGCCTGTTCGCGCTGTACGAGGGCATCCAGAAACTGCTCCACCCGCACGAGGCCGACAGCATCGGGATCGCGATCGGCATCCTGCTCGCCGCGGTCGCGCTGGAGACGTACTCCCTCCGTACAGCGGTCAAAGAGGTCAACCACATCAAGCCGCCGGAGATGTCGTACTGGACGTTCGTACGCACGGCCAAGCAGCCAGAACTCCCCATCGTGCTGCTCGAGGACGTCGGCGCAGAGATCGGTCTGCTGTTCGCGCTGTTCGGCGTCGTGATGACCCACTTCACCGGCAACCCGCGCTGGGACGCCGTTGGTTCCGTTGCGATCGGCGTGCTGCTCGTGATCATCGCAGCGATTCTCGCGGTGCGGATGAAGGCGCTCCTGATCGGCGAGTCGGCCGACGACGCCGACCAGCAAGCGATCGAGGCCGCGCTGACGTCGACGCCACAGGTCGAGCGGGTCATCCACATCCGCACGATCTACTTCGGACCCGACGAGTTGATGGTGGCCGCCAAGCTCGGCTTCGCGGCGGACATGACGGTGGAACAGTTGGCCGCGGCGGTCGACGGCGCCGAGGCAGCGGTGCGCGCGAGCGTGCCGACGGTGGGGCTGATCTACATCGAGCCCGACCTCTATCGCGAGACGGTGTGAGCACGCGGGTCGCCGCCACCGGTCCACGCCTCGCCGACAAACGGCTCGCCGGCGCGCTCGCCGTCGCGATCACGATCACGGTCTTCTCGTTCGCCTCCACGCTCGTCAAACGTGCGAACACGCCGGCCGAGCTGGTCGCCTTCTGGCGGATGATCATCACCGCCGGGGTCTGGAACCTCATCGTCCTCGCCCAGGGCCACCGGCCGTCGTGGCGCAACATCCGTATGGCCGCGCTGCCCGGCGTGTTCTTCGGTCTCGACATTGCGTTCTTCTACCTCGGAGCGACCCACAACACCGTCGCCAACGCCGAGATGATCGGTGCGATGACGCCATTCCTGGTGGTGCCGATCGGCGCCAAGTACTTCGGCGAGCGGCTGCACCCGCGCGCGCTGTTCTTCGCCCTGTTCGCGTTCGGCGGTGTGGCGATCGTGCTCTTCAGCGCCCCGGCGAACGGCGAGGCGTCGCTGCGCGGCAGCGTGTTCGGCGTGATCGCGCTGTGCTGCTGGGCCGGATACATCTCGTGCACTCGGCGGGTGCGCGGCCAGATGGACGTCGTTGCGTATATGGCCGCGATGACGCCGGTGGCCACGCTTGCGGTGCTGCCCCTCGCCCTCGCCCGCGGCCACATGGTGTCGATCACGGGCCACGGCTGGATGTACATCGTGCTGCTGACGATGATGACCGGCGTGCTCGCCCACGGGCTGATGGTGTTCGCCCAGGCCACCATCCCCATCGGCACGATCGGCATCGCCCAGATCGCCCAACCGGCGCTGGCCGCGCTGTGGTCGTATCTCATCCTCGGCGAGGTGCTGCACGGCTGGCAGGTCGTCGGGATGCTCCTCGTGCTGGTCGGCTTGCTCGGATTCGTGCTGCTCAACCAGCGCAACGTGGCCCGCCACCAGGCAGCCGAGGAACCCGTCATCACAACTGAAGGGTCCGGCGCTACCGTATGAGCACAACACACGGGGAGCTCGCAGGTACGGCGGGCTGAGAGGGTGCTCGCCGGCACCGACCCTTGACCTGATCTGGGTAATGCCAGCGGAGGGAAGCGCATCGTGCCGCACGAGTTCGAACCACCTGATCTGCCCGCGTTGACGTGGGGTGATCCACTCGACCGCTGGGCGGTCGTCATCACGGGCGGCTCACCGCTGCGACCCGACGTCGTCGCCCGACTGCCGACGCACCGATTCGTGATCGCCGCCGACTCGGGCCTCGACCACGCAATCGCCGCCGGTATCACACCCGACCTGGTCGTCGGCGACCTCGACTCGGTCAGCGCTGCCGGTGTCGCCTGGGCCCGCCAGCGCAACATCCCGATCGAGGTCCATCCGACCGACAAGGACCACACCGACACCCAACTCGCCCTCGGGGCCGCGCTCGACCCGTCGGTGACCCGTGGACGGATCGACAACGTCGTGCTCGTCGGGGGCGGGGGTGATCGCCTCGATCACTCGATCAGCGCGCTCACCGCCCTCGGTCATCCATCCCTCGGAGCATGCAAGCACGTGCGTTCGCTGTGGGGCACCTCACTGGTGCAGGTTCTGCACGCGCCGGGCTTCTGGGAGTTCGCGCTCGCACTCGACACCACGTTCTCGCTGCTCGCCCTGCATGGCGAGTGCGGCCGGGTCTCGCTCGCCGGAGCCACCTGGCCCCTCGTCGATGCCGACATCGAGCCCGGTTCCAGCCTCGGCGTCAGCAACGTCGCCATCGAGACCCTCCGGCTCTCCGTCGGCTCCGGGGTGCTCACCCTCATCGTCGCCCACTACCTCCCCACCACCACGTTCTCCGGAGACCCCTCATGAAGCGCTTCCTCGTCACCGCAACCCTCGCGGCATCCCTGCTCGGTGCCGCCTGCGCCGGCGCCACGACCAGTACATCCCCCGCCTCGACCACGCCCGCAGCTGCGTCGACTCCGGGCTCGACATCCCCCGGCTCATCGACGCCCGCGTCCTCGACGCCGGGCTCGGCCGTCGCAGACTCCGGCACGACGTTGACCATCGTGGCCTACGACTCGTTCGCGGTCGACCCGGCCTCGTTCGACTCGTTCACCGCAGCCACGGGTGTGCGGGTGAAGATCGTCACTGCGGGTGACGCCGGAGCGATGCTGTCCAAGGCCGCGTTGACCGCCGGCAACCCCGAGGGCGACGTGATGTGGGGCATCGACAACACCCTGCTCGCGCGGGCGCTCGACGCGGGTGTGTTCGAGCCGTACACCTCACCCGAACTGGGTGCGCTCGCCGCCGACGCCACCGCCCTGGTGCCCGGCCACGAGGCGACGCCGGTCGACGAGGGCGACGTCTGCGTCAACTACGACATCGCCTGGCTGCGCGATCACGACCTGGCCGTCCCGACGTCGCTGCAGGACTTCACCGACCCGGCGTACAAGGACCTGCTCGTCGTCGAGAACCCGGCGACCTCATCGACCGGCCTCGCCTTCCTGCTCGCCACCGTGGCGACGTTCGGCAAAGACGGATGGCAGCAGTACTGGACCGACCTGCGCGCGAACGGCGTCGAAGTCGTCGACGGCTGGGACGCCGCGTATTACGAACAGTTCTCCGGATCGAGCGGCAAAGGACCCCGGCCGTTCGTCGTCAGCTACGGATCCAGCCCGCCGGCCGAGGTCATCTACGGCGATCCCCGCCCGAAGACCGCCCCCACGGCGGTCATGGGCGAGAGCTGTTTCCACCAGGTCGAGTTCGCCGGCATCCTGCGCGGCACCGGGCATGCGGCCGAAGCAGGCCAGTTGATCGACTTCCTCGTCTCCAAGGAGTTCCAGGAGCTGCTGCCGCTGACGCTGTTCGTCTACCCGGCCCGCACCGACGCCGCCGTACCGCAGGAGTTCACCGACTACGCAGTGCGGCCGGACGACCCGCTGACCGTCTCGCCCGCCGACATCGAGGCCAACTCCGCCGACTGGATCAGCACGTGGACCGACATCGTCGTGCGCTGATCGACGAGATGAGCCGACCATCGCGGTCCGGCAACCGGCTCCCACGATGGCTGATCGCAGCGCTCGCGGCGCCGGCCATCGTGTTCGTCGCGCTGTTCTACGCCTGGCCGTTGGTCGCGCTCGTCCATCGTGCCGTCACAGCCGAGGCGTTCCGGACGCTGGTCCACGACCGGTCGCTGCGCAGCATCCTCTGGTTCACTGCGTGGCAGGCCGTGCTCAGTACCGCGCTCACCGTCGCCGTTGGGCTGGTGCCGGCGTGGGTGCTGTCCCGGTTCGATTTCACGGGTCGCCGCTGGTTGCAGGTCCTCGTCACGGTGCCGTTCGTTTTGCCGACGGTGGTCGTCGGCGCAGCGTTCCTGGCGGTGCTCCCCGACTCGCTCGACCAGAGTGTCGCAGCGATCGTGCTCGCTCACGTGTTCTTCAACATCGCCGTCGTGGTCCGCGGCGTCGGCGGTCTCTGGGAGCAGCTGCCGCCGGACCTCGGCGCGGCGGCGCGCACCCTCGGCGCAGGGCCGTGGCAGGTGATGCGGCACGTGACGCTTCCACTGCTCGCGCCGGCGATCCAGGCCTCGGCCAGCATCGTCTTGCTGTTCACGTTCACGTCGTTCGGCGTCGTGCGCATCCTCGGCGGCCCCGCGCACGCCACGATCGAGGTCGAGATCTGGCAGCGCGCGACCCGGTTCGGCGACGTCGGCGTCGCCGCCGTCATGTCGCTCGTCCAACTGCTCGTCCTCGGGCTCGCCGTTGGCTGGTTCGCGCGCATCCAGGCCCGGCACCGGGTCATCATCGGGCTCCGGCCGCTGGATGCTCGACGCCCGCCACGCGGTCGCCGCGAGCGCGTGGTGGTGTCTGCAGCGTGCGCTGCCGTCGCCGTCGCGATCGGTGCCCCGCTCGTCGCTCTCGGCGAACGCAGCATGCGCACCATCGACGGCGGGCACACCCTCACGGCGTGGCGCGCCGTGTTCGGTCGCCGGGCCGCTGCGGTCGCCAGGCCGACCGCCACGGCGTCGCTCGATCCGCTCGGCTCGCTGTTCACCTCGCTGCGGTTCGCAGTCGTTGCCACGGTCGTCGCCGTCATCGTCGGCGGGTGTGTCTCGTTGGCGATCGCCGCGATGGGGTCGGGTGCGTCGGGCCGGCGCATCGGCAGGGTCCTCGACACCGGCGTGATGCTGCCCCTCGGGACGAGCGCGGTCACGATCGGATTGGGGCTCATCATCGCCTTCGCCGTCGCCCCGCTGGACTGGCGGGGCGCGCCCATGCTGATCCCGCTGGGCCACGCAATCGTCGCGACACCGTTCGTGGTGCGGGTGCTGCTGCCGACGCTACGGGCGATCGATCCACGTCTTCGCGACGCGGCGGCGACGCTCGGTGCCTCACCGATCCGGGCCTGGCGGGAAGTCGATGTGCGTTTGATGCTGCGCCCACTCGCCACAGGCGCAGCATTCGCGGCAGCGATCTCGCTCGGTGAGTTCGGTGCCACGACGTTCCTCACCCGGGCCGGTCGGGCCACGCTGCCGATCGCGATCGAGCAGTTGCTGAACCGGCCGGGCGCGGGGCTGCACGCCGAGGGGTACGTGCTCGCCACCGTGCTCGCCGTGCTGACCTTCGCCGTCATCGGCAGCGTCGAACTGCTCACCGGCACGGATCGTCGTCGCCGTGGATGACGTGACGGGCGATGACGTGACGGGAAATGACATGACCGCAGCGCCCGTGCCGGCAATGCTCCGCGCCGAGGCCGTGTCGATCGCGTTCGCCGGAACTCCCGTCCTCACCGACGTCTCCGTCGGCGTCGCCGAGGGCGAGGTGCTCGCACTGCTCGGCCCCTCGGGTTCGGGCAAGAGCACCCTCCTGCGAATCATCGCCGGCCTCGTCCGCCAGGACTCGGGGCACGTCGTGCTCGACGGCGACGTGATCGACGACATCCCCACTCATCGCCGCAACATCGGGCTCGTCTTCCAGGACGAGCAGTTGTTCCCCCACCGAACAGTGGCCGAGAACATCGAGTTCGGGCTGAGGATGCGCAACGTCGCCCGCTCCGTACGCGCCCACCGCGTCGAGGAGTTGCTCGACCTCGTCGGACTCCAGGGGTTCGGTGCGCGGCGTGTCACGGATCTGTCCGGTGGTGAGGCCAAACGCGTCGCGCTGGCGCGCACGCTCGCTCCATCGCCACGAATCGTGCTGCTCGACGAACCCCTGACCGGCCTCGACCGGGACCTGCACGATCAGCTCGCCGGCGAGGTCGCCCGCCTGCTACGCGCTGCCGGAGCGACCGCTGTGCTGGTCACCCACGACCACGCCGAGGCCGACGCCATCGCCGACCGGGTCGTCAGGATCCAGGATCTGTGAGCGCCGCGCCGGCGATGGCGTCGACATCGGCGATCGCGGCGTGGACCGCACGCGCTCCGTCGAGCGCAGCGAGCGCCTGGCGCCGACGGAGGTCACTGTCATCGAACCCGGACCGATGGTCGCTGGTCTCGTGGCGCAACGCTGCGGTCCGCAGTCCGTCAACGACCCGTCGCGAGTCATCGGCGATGTTGTGCAGTGTCGCGATGAACGCATTCACCCGCTCCATCGAATCCACGTCGAACTCGACGAGGGTGAACTCGGGCAGCATCGTCGAGTCGCGTGACGGCGAGGCGGCGTGCTGCGCCGGTATCGACCGGAACAACTCGCTGTCGACCATCGTGTCGACTACGGTGACCAGGTCGCGCCGGGCTCCGGCAAAGGCGCGCCCAGCGGAGCGCATGATCGAATGGGCCAGCTTGGCTGACGTCCAGTCCGAGCCTCGGGTCGGAGCCGAGCCGATCGAGACGTCGACATCGATCACGAACGAGCGCAGCTGCTGGCTGACCCGCTCACGCATGACCCGGGCGTGTTCGTGGAGGTCCACGCAGCGGGGATCGAGTCGCGGGTCGCAATGCCGCAGGATCGACAGGCGATCGTCGAGGGCCGCCAACTCCTCGGCGAGTTCGGCTTCGACATCGGCCGGGAGCAGGTGCACCCGAAAGGCCGCCCGCACGGAGTCGGCGCCCTGATGGAACAACGCAGCTCGGACCTCGCGCCGTTCGGTCTGTCGACGACGCGCATCGACGAGTCGATCCAGCTCGCTGCGGTCTGCATCCCAGTTGCCGTCGGGGTCCTTCTGCGGGGACATACTCCTTCCTACCCGACCGCCAGGGCCGACGAGACACGCGCGCGCCGTGACATCGGTCGGATGTTCTAGGCTTCCGACATGGTGATTCGCCGAACAACTCTGATCGCATGCGTGGCTGCCGGCCTCTGGCTCGGCGCCTGCGGAAGCGATGCTGCCAAGACGTCGGTCACGGACTCGACCGTAGCCACCACCACGACGGGGGTTGCACCGACAGAGTCCAGCACCACGTCGACCATTGCCGGCGCCGTGACACCCGGGTCCGACACGACATCGACCAGCACCGCCACGGCAGGAACGACAACCGGATCCACGACCGCCACCACGACAGCGCCACGCGTGGTCACGTCCCCGAGCGACAGCGTCAAGCTCGGAGACTCCGGCGACGGCGTCACCCAGATCCAGAACGCACTGAAGGCGGCCGGCTACAAGGTGACCGTCGACGGCAAGTTCGGGCCGCAGACCGATACCGCTGTGCGGGCCTTCCAGAAGAAGAACTCGCTCGGCCAGGACGGCATCGTCGGCCCGAAGACGTGGGCCAAGCTGTCCGGTTCTGCCTCGACTGCGACCACCGCCGCTGGTTCCACGGGGGCGACGACCACCACAGCAGCCGGTTCGGCGACGACTGTAGCGGCCACAACCACCACAACCGGCTGAGCACGACCCGCTCAGGCCAGCTTGCGCCGTAGCTCCACGAACACGGCCGTTCCGACGATGCTCTCGAGCTCCTCGGCCAGGGTCTCGATAACCGGACGATCGCCGACGTAGGCCTCGTCACCTTCGGTGCAGCACCAGGCCATCCGTTCTCCGTCAACGCCCCAGTCGGTGCGGGCCCAGCGCCGCAGGGTCGCCACCTCCACGTCGTCGTCGCGCATGACCCAGTCGACCTTGACCGGGACCTGCCAGCAGACCGAGGGCTTCCAGTCGATCGGGGACTCGTCCGCCGCAAGCGCTGCGATGTGCAGGGCGCAGCCGGCACCGCCGGCGAACCCCGGTCGATTGAGGAAGATGCACGCCCCGTCGACGACGCGCGTACTGGTCCGGGTCGCATCACTGAAGACGCCGTCCCGTTCGGCGAGCGCCCGATGCTCGAACACGTCGGCGCCAATGGCGTCGGCCGATGCCGACACCATCATCGCCTCCTCGACACCGTCGAGTTCCGCGCCGAGCGAGCAGCATCCGCGATGCAGATGCTCGGCTCGCTGGGCCTCGATGCCGTGGCAGCCACGACCCCAGATGCATGTCCAGTTCGAACGCAGGAACTCGGCGTCGAACTGCCAGAGCGTGTCGCCCGCATCGACGGTGACGAGGTCGTCGCGCTCCGGTCGGTCAGGAGCAGCTGCGCTGGATGTCACGTCGCCAGGGTACGCAGGATCAGACCGCGTTCGCCGGGTTGCGGCCGCACCAGGCGACCAGTTGCTCGATCGGCGCGGCGTCGGCGCCGACCGGGACCACCTGCTCGAAGGGCACCGCAGTTCCCAGCTCGGCGAAGCTCTCCATCCGCCCCTCGTCGGGCAGACCACGCTGCATCGCGGTCAACGACATGGCGACGACGTCGCCGTCCCAGGCCGGTTCCTGACCCGTCGCGACTGCGAGATCCCAAGTGTGCACGGTGACCTCACTGGTGTAGATCATCAGTGCGATCACCCCGGGCATCTGCGTCCACGGCACCGTGACGATGTCGGCCAGGTCGGCGGCCGCCCACACGGCTTCGGCCTCCGCAGCGCGGCGGTCGAAGACCTCGAGGTAGCCGTCGTCGGGGACGCCGACGGTGACGGCCGGTGCCTCGAATGGCGAACGGCCGGCGCCGATCACCTCGGCGCGATGCAGGACGGCGACGAGGTGTCCGGTGAGGACACGGACGTCGAAATCGGCACAGGGTGTCGGTGCGTCGAACTGGTCGGCCCGGACACCGGCGATCGTCGCCCGGGCGGTCTGTACGGCCCGAGCGAACAGCGGGCGCGGGTCGGGCAGCGGCGGGTTCCGCCCAGCGGCGACGTCGGAGGTGGGCGTGGGGTTGTTGATCATGTCGGTCATGTCCACATCATCGGGGCCGAAACCGGACAAGTGCTGTCCGGTTTCAGCGACTATGTTGAGGAGATGCGAGCCGATCGCCTGGTAGCCATCCTGATGCTGCTGCAGACCCGCGGCAAGGTGACGGCCGGCGAGGTCGCTGTCGAGTTGGAGGTCTGCGAGCGCACCGCCCGCCGCGATCTCGAGGCCCTCGGTATGGCGGGGCTGCCGATCTACTCCAGCCAGGGTCGCAACGGTGGATGGCAACTGCTCGGCGGGGCACGGACCGACCTCAGCGGGCTGACGGCCGGCGAGGCCCGGGCCCTGTTCCTGGCTGCCGGACAGTCATCCACGGCGGCGCCCGACGTCAAGGCCGCGCTGCGCAAACTCGTGCGTGCCCTACCCGAGCCGTTCCGCCTTGCGGCCGAAGCCGCATCGACGGCGATCGTCACCGACCCGACCGGTTGGGGCGACACCGTCGTCCACCGTCCACCGCCACCGGCGCTGGACACGCTGCAGGACGCCGTGATCGAAGCCGCCCAGATCCGGCTCTGCTACGTCGACCGCCAGCGCAACACCACTGAGCGGGTCGTCCACCCATTGGGCCTGGCGACCAAGGGCACGTCGTGGTACCTGGTCGCCGATACCGCGAAGGGCCTGCGGACGTTCCGGGTGGACCGGGTGACTGCCGTGGAGCGCACGGGCGAGGCCGTCATCCGGCCGCCGGGGTTCGTGCTCTGCGAAGCATGGAAGCTGATTGCCGACAAGGTCGAACAGCAGCGCATATCGGTCTGGGCAACGGCCAGCGCATCCCCCGAGTCGCTCTGGCTGTTGCACCGGATCTTCGGTACCCGCCTGCGGATCGGCTCGACCGATGGCGACGGGCGCATCGCCGTCGAGCTCGGCTCCAGCCATGCCAGGGCACTTGCCGCCGAGATCGCAGGGCTGGGGGCGATGCTGCGCGTCTCGGGTCCGGCTGATGTGCTCGACGAGTTGGCCCGGATCGGGCGCGAGCTCACCGAGCTCTACGCGACCGGCTGAACACCGATCGTCGGC
>JANXUX010000159.1 GCA_025351965.1 Actinomycetes bacterium
CCATCAGCGGGCAATTCTGATGGCCACCAGCGGGCAGTTCCACTGACCGCCTACGGGCAGATCCAATTGGCCCTTGACAACCCACCACTGCTGTTCGTCTCCAGATCTCCGTGATCAAACCGATCCCGGAAACCATCACGACCAGCGAGGAGGACGTCCCAATGGGCCAAGACACAGAAGAGCTGAAGCGAGACATCGAGAACACCCGCGCCGACGGTTGACCGTCACGATCTTCCCTGTCACCGGCTCCGCGCACCCCTGCCGCTACAGTGACCGACCATGAAAATGCTCCGCCGCGCGATCTTGGCCCTGTCCGCAGCTGCCACTGTGGCCGGCATTCTCCGCCTGCGCGGCAAGGGTGGCGTGCCCCCCCAGACCGGTGGCTGGCGCGAGCTGTCGACCCGGCCGAAATGACCCGACCCAGATGACCGGCCAGCCCATCGTCGCGATCGTCGGCGCCGGCGTGACGGGTTCCCGGGTCGCTGCGAATCTGGCATCGTCGAAGACGTTGCGGGTCGGCGTCGTGGACAAACGTGAGGATGTCGCAGGTGCCGTCGCACGGAGCATCGGCGGGGTGATCCTCGACCTCGACGAGGCCCAGTTCGCCGACGTCGTGGTTCTCGCCGCGCCTGCCCCGCATGCGTCACTCGCCCGGCGGTTGATCAGCAACGGCGTCGGAGTGGTGTCGATGAGCGACGACGTCGACGACGTCGAAGAGCTGACGCGCATGCACGGCCGGGCCCTCGACAACGGCATCCCACTGGTCATCGGCGCAGCGATGGCCCCGGGGTTGTCTGGGCTGCTCGCCCGGCTGCTCGCCGATCAACTCGACACCGTCGACGAGATCCACGTCGCAATGCACGGAACCGCCGGGCCGTCGTGCGCCCACCAGCACCATCGCGCCCTCGGGGGGACATCGACCGCGTTCCACGACGGTGAGTGGGTCCGTCGGCCCGCTGGCGCGGGTCGTGAGCTGTGTTGGTTTCCCGAGCCCGTCAATGCCTACGACTGCTACCGCGCCGAAGTACCCGAGCCGATGCTGCTGCACCGGGTCTTCCCGGGCGTGACCCGGATGAGTGCGCGCATGTCCGGTACCCGTCGCGACCGTTTCACGGCGCGACTACCCATGCTCAGCCCACCGCACCGCGAGGGTGGCGTCGGCGGGGTCCGGGTCGAGGTGCGTGGTGCGCTCGCGAGTGGCGAACGTGAGACGCTCGTCGCCGGCACCTCGGTGCGCAGCGGCGTGGCGGCCGCTGCAGTGGCCTCTGCGATGGCGCGTTGGGCTGTGACGGCCGGTGAGGTGCGCGCTGGGGTGATCGTGCTCGGCGACTCGCGGCTGCCGACGGCCGACCTGCTCGAGGAGATCAGCGCGAGCGGCGTCCCGCTCTCGGAGTTCACGGGTCTGTCCCGACCCCCGGATGCCTGAACCGACTGTCACCGTTAGCATCGGACGGAGATGAGCGTCGACCTGCACCAGATCGCTGCCCTCCGTGTGGTGGGTGATCGCCAGCGCTACACCTCGATGCGCCGTCAACTCGTCGAGATGCTGAGCGCGGCGGAGCACCCCATCACCATCCCGGACATCCTCCGCCTCGATCCCGAGCTGGCTCAGAGCTCGGTGTACCGCAACCTGGCCGTCCTCGAGCAGGCCGGTGTGATCACCCGTGTCGTCACCCACGACGAGTGGGCTCGGTTCGAGCTGGCCGAGGACATCGGCGGCCACCATCACCACCATCTGATCTGCGAGCAGTGCGGGACGGTGCTGGACGTGGTCGTGCCCGAGTCGGTGGAGGCCGCGCTCGACGAGTCGCTCGGTCACCTTGCGATGATGAACGGGTTCGAGCTGCGCCACCACCTCCTCGACCTCGTCGGTGTCTGCGGGGGCTGCCGGCCGTGATCGTGCCCTGGTTGCCGCCGGGCCACACGGCCGTGCTCGAGGGCCGTGGTGAGGTCTTCTACCGACACCACCAGCACACGGATCCGGCTGCTCCGACCCTGTTGCTCCTGCACGGCTGGACGGCGTCGGCCGATCTCCAGTTCTTCACGGCGTACGAGGCCCTGGCCCGCGATTTCTCTTTCCTCGCGATCGACCACCGCGGTCACGGACGCGGGATGCGGCCGGCGGAGCGGTTCGAGCTGGAGGACGCAGCAGACGACGGTGCGGCGTTGATCGAACTGCTCGACGTCGGCCCGGTCATCCTGGTCGGCTACTCGATGGGCGGCCCGCTCAGCCTGCTGCTGACCCAGCGTCACCCCGAGTTGGTCGCTGGGCTCGTGGTCCAGGCCACGGCGCTCGAGTGGAACGCCACGCTGAACGAGCGCCTGCGCTGGAAGACCGTGCGGATGCTCAGCCCGATCCTGCGCTCATGGGCGTATCCGTCGTGGCTCCGTGCCGGCCTGCGCCGGATGTCGAGCCAGTCGCCGGCACTCGATCCTCACATCGAGTGGTTGGCCGGTGAGCTCAGTCGCAACAGTGCGGTGAGCCTCGTCCACGCCGGTCAGGCGCTCAGCCGCTACGACGCCGTGCGCTGGGCGACCCAGCTCGGGGTGCCGGCGGGCATGCTGATCACCACACGTGACCACCTCGTCAAGCCGAGCAAGCAGCGCGCCCTCGCGGCAGCGCTCGGGGCCGACGTCGTCGAGCTCGCTGGTGACCACCTGTCGCCGTGGTTGAACGCCGAGGAGTTCGCAGCCAGCACCCACCGCCTCGTTCGCGGTGTTGCCGACCGCATTGCTGGCGCCGCCGGTACGGGCTACTCGTCCTCGTCGCGGGGCTGATCCAGCTCGCCGCGCTTCGCGGTCTGGGCTTCGAGTTCGTCGAACCGGTCCGCCATTCGTTCCACCGCCGAGGTCAGCCGGTCGAGGTGATCGCGCATGTCCTCGGTGGTCACCATGTCGGCGAGCGCAACGCGCACGCTGGAGATCTCACGGGCGAGGAACTCGGTGTCGGCCTGGGTGCGTTCGGCGACCCGGCGGTCGTTGTCGGTCTGGACGCGGTCACGCTGCTC
>JANXUX010000178.1 GCA_025351965.1 Actinomycetes bacterium
CGAGCGGGTAGCTGTCGAGGTTGTTGAACAGCTCCATCTGGGCAAGCACCTGGTTGGTGAACGAGCAGCTCATCACGAAGCTCGGGTGGCCGGTGGCGCAACCGAGGTTGACGAGGCGGCCCTCGGCCAGGACGATGATCGAGTGGCCGTCGGGGAACGACCACAGGTCGGTTCCGGGCTTGAGCTCGTCGCGCTCGGCGCCGCTACGGGCGAGGCCGGCCATGTCGATCTCGCTGTCGAAGTGGCCGATGTTGCAGACGATCGCGTTGTGCTTCATGTGCAGCATGTGCTCGGTGGCGATGACGCCGTCGTTGCCGGTTGCGGACACGAAGATGTCGGCCGAGCCCATGACGTCTTCCATGGTGAGGACCTGGTAGCCCTCCATCGCGGCCTGGAGGGCGTTGATCGGGTCGACTTCGGTGACGATGACGCGAGCACCCTGGCCGCGAAGTGCCTGGGCGCAGCCCTTGCCGACGTCGCCGTAGCCGGCGACGACTGCGACCTTGCCGGCGATCATGACGTCGGTGGCCCGGCAGATCGCGTCGATCAGCGAGTGGCGGCAGCCGTAGAGGTTGTCGAACTTGCTCTTGGTGACCGAGTCGTTGACGTTGATCGCCGGGAAGAGCAGCTCACCCTTCTCGAACATCTTGTAGAGGCGCATGACACCGGTGGTGGTCTCCTCGGTGACGCCCTTGACGCTCTTGGCCATCGCGGTCCACTTGTTCGGCGACGTCTTGAGGCTGCGCTGGAGCAGGCCGAGCACGATCGCGAACTCGGGGTTCGACGCTGATGTGGGGTCCGGCACCTCGCCGGAGGCCTCGAACTCGACACCCTTGTGCAGCAGCAGCGTGGCGTCGCCACCGTCGTCGAGGATCATGTTGGCTTGCACCGGGTTGCCCTCGGCGTCGTCGGGCCACGTCATCATCTGCTCGGTGCAGAACCAGTATTCCTCGAGGGTCTCACCCTTCCAGGCGAACACCGGGACGCCCTGGGGATCGTCGACGGTGCCATGCGGGCCGACGGCGATGGCTGCGGCAGCATGGTCCTGGGTCGAAAAGATGTTGCAGCTCGCCCAGCGAACTTCGGCGCCGAGCGCGACCAGCGTCTCGATCAGCACGGCGGTCTGGATGGTCATGTGCAGGGAGCCGCTGATCCGGGCGCCGGCAAGGGGCTTGGACGGGCCGTACTCCTTGCGGATGGCGCGCAGGCCGGGCATCTCGTGCTCGGCGAGGTGGATCTCCTTGCGACCGAACGGGGCGAGGGAGAGGTCGGCGACGCGGAAGTCGCGCCGCGCGGCGGTGGAAGCTGTCATTCGAGTTCCTCCAGTGGAACATGTGGTGCGGTGCACCGTGGATGGAGTTCTCGGGCCGGGGCCTGCTGGCACCGTGTACGTGTCAGCCCGTTCGCCGCAGGAGTCTAACCGAACACACCAGGATCAGTTACCGAGCACCACGGCGGACACGTCGAACAGGTAATGGATGTAGCCACCGTTGTTGTATGCCTTGATGCCGTTGTCGGCGCCGAGTTTGACCACGGCCATGTTCGGGACGTTGGCGCCCTCGGTCACGTTGATGTTGCTGGAGAACGGCTTGGTGACGTCGTCGGGGTACAGCGTGAAGTACGTCGCGACCGGGGTGGCGGCCGATGCACGGCCGAGCGCGGTGCCGGTCAGGTTGCCGAGCAGGGCGATCTGGTTGCCGACCGACGCCCCACCGAGGGTCACAGAGGACACGAACTGGGAGAAGCTCCACGTCTCGGCCTGCGCCGGCCCGAGTTGCACGTTGCCGAAGTTGGCGTCGCGGGTGTCGAGTGCTCGGAACGGCGCTGTCAGCGGCACGACACGACCGACCCGAGTTGCGGGATCCTGGTTCGCGAACATGTAGCCGACGACGTCGACGGCGACATGGGTCTGGCCGGCGTTGTTGTACAGCCGGATCGCTCCGTCGGCGTTCGTGACAGGGACGATGACGAGGTTGGCCTTGACCTGACCGGGCGACAGGTTCAGGTTCGACGTCGTGACCTGTCCCGCAGGCGTCTCCGGGAGGACGCTCACATAGGTATTCGTACTGCCGACGTTGTCGTCGATGCCCGTCACGTTGAGCACGACGCCGACGACGTCCTGGCTGTTCGGAACGAT
>JANXUX010000201.1 GCA_025351965.1 Actinomycetes bacterium
CAATCAGAAGGGCGGCGTGGGGAAGACCACCACGACCATCAACCTCGGTGCCTGCTTGGCGGAGATCGGGTTTCGGACCCTGATCATCGATCTGGATCCGCAGGGCAACGCCTCGACCGGGTTGGGGATCGACAACCGCAACGTCGAGACCTCGATGTATCACGTGATCATGCACGAGGCACCGCTGGAGAACTGCATCGAACCGGCTTCGGTCAAGAATCTGTTCGTGGCGCCGGCAAGCCTGGATCTTGCGGGTACCGAGATCGAGCTCGTGCCCGCTTTCAGCCGAGAGAATCGTCTCAAGCGAGCGATCGAGCAGATCCAGGACGACTACGACTACATCCTGATCGATTGTCCCCCGTCGCTCGGACTGCTGACCGTCAACGGTCTGACGGCCGCGACCGAGGTGCTCGTGCCGATCCAGTGTGAGTACTACGCGCTCGAAGGCCTGGGCCAACTACTCCGCAACGTCGACCTCGTCCGCCGCAACCTCAATCCCACGCTGGCCGTCAGCACGATCGTGTGCGTGATGTACGACGCACGCACCAAGCTCGCTGATCAGGTCGTCAAGGAAGTGCGCGAACACTTCGGTGACAAGGTGATGCGTACGGTGGTGCCGCGCACGGTGCGACTCTCCGAGGCGCCATCGTTCGGCCAGCCGATCATCACCTTCGATTCATCATCTCGTGGTGCCGTCGCATACCGCATGGTTGCGAAGGAGGTGAGCATCCATGGCACGCCTCGGGGGACTCGGTAAAGGACTCAGCGCGCTCATCCCATCGGACCTCGACGAGCCCCGGGCAGCACCGGCGATCGAAGGTGTGACCGCGACGTCTCCGGCAGGGATGGACGACGATCGCGCTCGACTGATCGAAGTTCCGATCGAGTCGCTCGTTCCCAATCCGAACCAGCCACGTCTGCACTTCGACGAGGAGACGCTCGAGGAGCTCGCTGCGTCGATCCGTGAGATCGGTGTCCTCCAGCCGGTCCTGGCTCGGGACATGGGCAACGGTGCATATCAGTTGGTCGCGGGGGAGCGCCGCTGGCGTGCGGCGAGGCGTGCGGGCTTGACGACGATTCCGGCGGTGGTCCGCAGGACCGATGATCTCAGCTCCGTCGAGCAGGCCCTCGTCGAGAACCTCCATCGCCAGGACCTGACCCCACTCGAGGAAGCCGCTGCGTATCAGCAGTTGATCGAGGACTTCGGGCTGACCCACGAGCAGGTGTCGAACCGAGTCGGCAAGAGTCGCTCGGCGGTGACGAACACCCTTCGTTTGATGACGCTGCCGCCGTCGATCCAGCATCTGCTCGCCGACGGGCGGCTGTCTGCGGGGCACGCACGAGCGCTGCTGGGCAGCCCGGACCGCTCGTTCCAGGAACATCTTGCCAAGCGTGCGGTTGCCGACGGTCTGTCGGTTCGCACCGTCGAGGACGCGATCCGAGATCGTCAGGCCGGTGGGCCTGATCGCGCTGGTGTGACGGGTGGCACACAGAACGATGGTGCGGGAATCTCTCCGGTGACCCGGTTGCGCCCACCGGGCCTGCTGGAGCTGGAGCATCTGCTGGCTGAGCACCTCGACACGAAGGTGTCGGTCACGATGGGAGCGAAGCGGGGCAAGGTGAGTATCGAGTTCGCCGACCTCGAGGACCTTGAACGGATCTATCGCCATATGGTCGAGAGTCCCGCGGATCCCATCGGCTGAACGTTGATCCCAGGGTTATCCCCCAGATGTGGATAACCCTGGGATCAACCAACTCACCCTCTCGTAGACAGTCGCGCGCAACCCGCGCGTGAGGGTTACTCACATTGTGTGGACAGTGCTGTGGATAACTGTCTGTCGCAATCTGGCGCACGTATCCGTCCAGGTCAGACGTGATGAGATGCACGGACCGGGCCGGCGAGCGGGTTGCCCGCCCATGCCTCGAGCGCATCACGGACGGTCAACGTCACCTGGCGCGAGATGTCTGCGATCTGGCGGACTGCGCCGACCGAGATCAGTACGGCCG
The DNA here is from genome assembly GCA_025351965.1 of Actinomycetes bacterium. Taxonomy (GTDB): domain Bacteria; phylum Actinomycetota; class Acidimicrobiia; order Acidimicrobiales; family Ilumatobacteraceae; genus WLMZ01. Next base: position 2,008 of record JANXUX010000201.1, read on the forward strand.
GCATGCGTGTCTCACGCAGCACCTGCAACCGCATGCCACGGGCAACCGGGTCGACGCCGGTCAAGTGAGCCAGCTCGGCGGCCAGGCGTTCGGCCAGCGAGCGGCCTCCGGCGGACTCGAAATCGGGTACCCCGTAGAACGCGATCCGGCTCGGCTCGTTGGGACAACTCTCCAGGCCGAGGTAGACGTCGGCTCCGAAGTTGTTCGCGGCTGCGGCCTGCGCCCGCGCATCGGGTTCATCGACGGAAACGACGATCGCGCCGCACAGGCGCAGGTCACGGGTCATCGCCCGAGTCAGGTTGCCGAGTCCGCCGAACTGCCCGATCACCACCCGGAGGCCACGGAGTGATGACGACGTCGAGCGCAGCCGATCCCGCTCGCGCACCGTAGCGACACCGGGCCCGCTTCCCGTCTGCCGGCTGACCCGCTCGATGGCTCGGACCGTCACCGGCCCACACGTACCGTCGACGACAAGGCCGCAGTTGCTCTGGAAGTCGTGCAATGCCTTGGCCGTCTCCGGTCCGAGGATGCCGTCGACCTTGCCGCAGTCGAAGCCGATCCGGCCGAGCCTCATCTGCAACTCGCCGACATCGTCGCCACGCAGGTTCGGCGCAGTCAGGAACAACAGCCGGTCACCGAGCCGCCACGTCGCCTCGACGAGGCCCGCCCAGGTGTCGGCATCACAACGACCGTCGACACGCAGGCCGCGTGCACGCTGGAACTCACGCAGCGACGCCTCGGTGGCCGCGCAGAACTCGCCAGCCTCGGCGACCGTGGCGAGCGGGAACCCGGCGGCACCGAGGCGGCGTTGCAGATCGCGAATGGCCTCCCCGCGCTGACCAGGGGTCAGAGGGAAGTAGGAAGAAATTCGTCGAGCTCCTGGAGTAGCTGGCCCTTGCCCTTTGCGCCGACGAGGCGCTTGGCGACCTCGCCGTTGTTGAACACCAGCAGGGTGGGGATGCTCATCACGTTGAAGCGCATCGCCAGGTCTGGGTTCTCGTCGACGTTCAGCTTGGCGATGGTGACCTTGCCGGACTGTTCCACGGCGATCTCGGAGAGAATGGGCGCGATCATCTTGCAGGGACCGCACCACTCCGCCCAGAAATCGACGACGACAGGAGTGTCGGCGGAGTTGATGACCTCGTCGAACGTGCTGGTTGTGAGGGTTACGATGCCTTCAGACATGATGGCGTCCTTTCGATGGAACGTAATGCTAGTCAGATGAACCACTTCCGAGGTCGCAGCATTCCCGGCCCACCGTGTCCACAGGGCGCTCTACCCGAGGTGCTGAGCTTCCAACCATCGTTCGGAGTCGAGCGCTGCCATGCAACCGGAACCGGCCGCGGTGATGGCCTGCCGATAGGTGTGGTCTTGCACGTCACCGCAGGCGAACACGCCCGCGATGTTGGTGTAGGTCGACCCGGGCTTGGTGATCAGATAGCCGTTGTCCTCCATGTCGAGGACACCCGCGAACAGGTCGGTATTCGGGCGGTGGCCGATGGCGACGAACAGACCAGTGACGGGCAGCAGTGATTCCTCACCGGTGTTGACGTCGGTGACGGTCGCGCCGGTGAGTGTCTCGGTTCCATGCAGCGCAGTGACTGTGGAGTTCCAGCGCATCTCGATCTTGGGGTTGTTCAGCGCGCGCTCCTGCATGATCTTGGAGGCACGCAGCGAGTCCCGACGATGGATCAGGGTGACCTTGGAGGCGAACTTGGTCAGAAAGCTGGCTTCCTCGATGGCACTGTCGCCTCCACCGACGACTGCGATCTCGTGGCCGCGGAAGAAGAATCCGTCGCACGTCGCGCACGTCGACAGGCCGTGGCCGAGCAGATGCTGTTCTTCGGGCAGCCCGAGCATCAGCGACTGGGCACCCGTCGACACGATGATCGAATCAGCGGTGTACTCGGTCCCGCGCACCCACACCCTGAACGGGCGTTCGCTGAAGTCCACCGCAGTGACCTTCTCCGTGACGAATGTGGCGCCGAAACGCATTGCCTGCTCGCGGAAGTTGATCATCAACTCTGGGCCCATGATGCCGTTCGGGAACCCGGGGAAGTTCTCGACCTCGGTCGTCAGCATCAGCTGGCCGCCGGGCTGGTCGCTGGTGCTGCTCGGCTCGCCCTCGATCACGAGCGGGGCGAGGCTGGCACGCGCGGTGTAGATCGCAGCGGTGAGGCCTGCGGGGCCGGATCCGATGATGAGCACCTCGTGATGACTCATCTGGCCACGCTCTGGTCTGGGGAGGGGAAGCGCTTCTTCATCGCGATGAGACCGGCCGAGGTGAAGATCATCCCGACCAGCAGGTACGAGATCCACACAGAGTCGTGGTGGTCGAAGCCGATGTCCAGCAGCGCCTGCACGC
>JANXUX010000228.1 GCA_025351965.1 Actinomycetes bacterium
GTGAGGCACCACGTCGCTCGACGATGCAACCGATTAAACAATTGCGAACCGGTCTGGGTACGTCGCCGAGCCGGGGGGATGGCTGTGCGCCGTTCAGCGCTTACATTCGACGGATGGTCACGATCTCACCGGAGCGGTGCATCGGCGGCAGCGAGCTCACCGAGCCGCGGCTGTCACCCGATGGATCGCTCCTCGTCTACGCGAAGTCATCGGCCGGTGGAGCAGTGCTGGTGCTTTCGGCGTTCGATGGTGCGCCGCCCCGCCAGCTGACGACGTACCCAGCCCCGCGAACGGGTCGTGGGCCCGGTGGTGGCTGCTTCTGCTGGACACCGGATTCGACCGCCATCGTCTACACCGCCGGCGACGGCAACCTCTGGCGACTACCCGTGCCGGGCGGGCAGGTGCAGCGGCTGACGGATCACGGACCCGATCGCGTCGCCCAGGCTCCGATGACGACCCCTTCCGGCGATGGCGTCGTTCATGTCGTCGACCAGCGCGAGGTCTGGTTGCAACCGCTGCCGACCGGCCCGGCGCGTCGCCTCGATGACGGCAGTGCCGACTTCTGTTTCGATCCGTTCGTGACACCGTGCGGCTCTGAAGTGCTGTGGCAGGCATGGAACGTCCCCGATATGGCGTGGGATGCGTCGCGGGTGCAGCGGGTCACCCTGGACGGCAGCTTGCGCGACGAGTTCCGTCCGACCGGTGCGATCCAACAGCGGCGAGCCATGCCCGACGGCGTGGCCATCTGTGTGCGCGATGACACGGGCTGGAACAACCTGTGGCTCGGCGATGCGCCGCTCGTCGACGAGCCGTTCGAGCACGCCGGGCCGACGTGGGGCCCCGGCCAGCGCAGCTTCGCCGTCTCGCCGGACGCGACCGAGGTCGCCTTCACGCGCAACGAGGCGGGGTTCGGCCGGCTGTGCGTCGTCGAGATCGCGACCGGCGTCGTCCGCGAGATCGCTCGCGGTGTGCACGGCCAACTGTCCTGGCACGGGACTCGCCTCGCCGCGATTCGCACTGGGGCACGCACGCCGACCCAGATCGTCGTCTACGACACCTCGTCCCCTGCCGGTGAGGCCTGGACGCGGGAGGTGATCGACATCGGACCGGCGAGCGGCTGGGAGGCCGAAGCACTCGTCGAACCCGAACTGGTCGAGGTGACCGCTCGTGACGGAGCCACTGTCTTCGCCCGTCTCTACCGCGCAGACGAACAGACCGGCCAGTTGATGTGTTTCGTCCACGGCGGGCCGACCGATCAGTGGCAGGTGACGTTCATGCCGCGGGTCGCGTACTGGCGTGCGCAGGGGTTCAACGTGGTCGTCGTCGACCATCGCGGCTCGACCGGGCACGGCCGTGCGTACCAGCAGGCGATGAACGGCCGCTGGGGCGAATTGGATGTCGCCGACACCAGCGACGTCGTCGCCCATGCGCATGCCGCTGGATGGGGCGTTCCTGCGCGCACCGTGCTGATCGGCGGGTCGGCTGGAGGCTTCACCGTCCTCGGCGTCCTGGCTGCCGACGACGGCCTTGCCGCCGCAGGAGTGGTGTCGTATCCGGTCACCGATTTGTACGATCTCGCCGAGCGGAGCCACCGCTTCGAGCGCCACTACACCCACCATCTCGTCGCGCCCATCCCCGCCAGTCGTCCGACGCACGGTCCGTACGCAGACCGCTCGCCGGTCACCTTCGCAGCCAGGATCCGCGCTGCGTTGCAGATGTTCCACGGTGACAGTGACCCCGTGGTGCCCGTCGGGCAGAGCCGGGTCATGGCGACTCGCGTCGCCGAGGCGGGCGGCATCGTCGCCCTGACCGTGTACGAGGGCGAGGGTCACGGGTTCCGTCGCCCCGAGAACCAGCTCGACGAATATCGACGTACCGGGACTTTCATCGCAGACCACGTGGGATAGGTTGGCGCCGTGACCGACTGGAACCCTTCCGACCCCGACGCCGAGAAGGTCTTCTACGACTTGAGCGCCTGGGACTTCGACCAGCAGGCCGAGCTTGCCTCGGCCCTCGCCGATGCCGAGATCCCGCACACATGGGACGGCACCGAGCTCGTCATCCCGCCCGACGCCGAGGATGCTGCGGACGCGATCTTCGCCGAGATCGAGGAGCGCCTGCAGATCGAGCCGGCGCCCGAGTCCGACGACGAGCGCGGTGACGACGAGCGCGGCGACGAGCCGGGAACACCTCGTGAGCTGACCGATGCCACGCCGGCCACGGACTACGACCTCACCGAATGGGCCGACCTCGAGCGGTCACTCGTCGTCGAGTCCCTGACCGCGGCGAACATCCCCTTCCGCTTCGCCGAGGGTGTGCTGTCAGTGCCCACGAGCGACGAGAGCCGGGTCGACGACATCCTCGACGAGGTCGAGGCCGGCGACATGATTCCGGTCATCAACGATGGTCCCGACGGCGATGTCGTTCCGTTCGAGAGCCTCAACGCCTTCTTCCTCGCCGGCGAACGGCTGCGCAAGGACCCCCAGGACGCAGACGGTCTCGAGCGCCTGCTCGACGCGCTGAAGATCGCCGATCCGAATCGGCCACCCCGCGGCGTCGAGTTGCGCGTCTGGCGCAAATCGTGCGAGCTCGCCGAGCAACTCGCGGATGCACTGGTCGAGGAATCCCCGGTCGATCTCGACGACGAGTCCGATCCTGGCCACATCCAGCCGATCGCAGAAGCGTTGCACGATCTGCTCCGTCCGCTGATCTGACGATCCGCAGCGCTTTGTCGTGCTCGCTCGGGGTGCTGTCGCCCTCCGCCAGTAGCGTTCAACTCATGCTGCTGGCGGAGTTGGAGGTCTGGCATTCGCGCCCGGTCACCCCGACCCGGCGGATCTCGCTCGGCAATCTGATCCTCCCCGTGGATCCGGCGCCCGGCTTCGGCGGGCTGCTGCTCGGCGCAGTCGTCGCGGCCCATCTGGACTCGATCGACGATGACCTCCACGCCGACGTTCACCGGCTGCTGGCCCAGGTCGATCACGGCGAACGCGTCGTCCAGCCACGCCTGCGACACCGGTTCCAAGTCGATCGGCACGGGCTCGGCGTCAGTCGTCACCGCCTGGAGGGCGAAGGCGAGAGCGTGCACTTCAGCTTCGACGCGAACGGCAGCGGGTTGGTCCAGGTGCTTGGTGCCATCTATGCGATCGAACGACTCGAGGCGTCGTCTCGACATCAGCTCGTGCCCGTGATCAAGAAGGCGATGCGCTGGAGGGGTCCGATCGGACCGTCGTTCATCGCCCATCTCGCCGGTAGCGCAGTCACATCGTTGGCGGCGATGGCCGACCCGCGGGCCTGGGCCCTCGAGCTCTTCGGATTCCCGCTCGGCACCGGCAAGGTCACCAAGAAGCAGGTGATGGAGCGCTACCGCGACCAACTGCGCCTCGTCCATCCCGATCACGGCGGTGACGAGGTCGTGGCCGGCAAAGCGATCGGCGACCTCAGCGAGGCCCGCAAGATCCTGCTCGCGTGAGTGCGCCGAAGCGATGAAGCCGACCAAGACGGTCCAGGGCGTGCTCCTGTTTCCCGGTGCCGGCACGAACTGCGATCACCCGTCGCTGGTTCGGCTCGACGAGTCGCTGCAGCCGATGCCCGTGCGCCGCGCCGACTTCGCGTACCGCAAGCTCGGCCGTCGCGCCCCTGATCGTGCACCGGTGCTGCTCGATGCGGTCCGTGCCGAGGCATCGGATTTCGCTGCCGTACTGAACGTCGCGCCCGCCAAGCTCGTCCTCGGGGGACGATCGATGGGCGGCCGGATGTGTTCGATGGCGGTTGCCGGCGCGACCGTCGGTGATACCAGTGGCGTTGCCCTGCCGGTCGCCGGCCTGATCCTGATCTGCTATCCCCTGCACCCGCCGGGCAAGCCGCAGAACCTGCGCACCGAGCACCTGCCCCGGCTCGGCGTCCCGTGCTTGTTCATCAGCGGTACCCGCGACGCGTTCGGCACGCCCGACGAGCTCCAGCAGTGGACGGCCACGATCCCCGGTCCCGTCACCCATGTCTGGGCCGACGGCAA
>JANXUX010000287.1 GCA_025351965.1 Actinomycetes bacterium
TCGTGATCGCGCTCATCATCGTCGTGTTCATCCACATGGTCGTCGGCGAGATGGCCCCGAAATCGTGGGCGATCACCCATCCGGAGAAGTCGGCGATGGCGTTGATCACGCCATTCCGGGCCTTCACCAGCGTCGTGCGCCCACTGCTCATCGTGCTCAATGCGGTCGCCAACGGTCTGATCCGGCTGTTCGGCATCGAGCCCAAGGGTGAGGTGTCGATGGCGCTCTCGTCGGCCGAACTCAGTGTGCTCCTCCAGCGTTCCCAGGAGCACGGCGTGCTGGACACCTCCACTCATGCGTTGCTGACCCGTAGCTTGAACCTGTCCGACAGCGTCGCCGCAGATGCATGCACCCCACGCGAGTCGATCACCACGGTCGCCGTCGATGCGGACGCGAGCGCCATGGAGTACTGCGCGCGCAGCACCGGGTTGTCGAGGATCCTGGTCACCGACGGTGATCTCGACCATGTCGTCGGTCAGCTCCTGGTGCGCGACATCCTCGTCCTCGACGACGAGGACCGCGGCAGAATCACCGCTGGCCAGGTCATGCGTCCGGTGACCAGATTCACCGGCGACACTCGCGTCGAGGACATCCTGATCGCTGCCAGATCTCAGCACCACCAGCTCGTGCTCGTCACGGATCAGGCCGGGCGCACCGTCGGCGTGCTCACGATCCAGGACGTCGTCGACCAATTGCTGGCAGCTTCCACTCGCTGATTCAGCGCGAACGGAGTTGATCCGTAGGATGTCCTCGTGGAACGCACGCTGACGGATCTCACCCCTGACCCCTCACCGACATCCGCTGCGGGGTGCCCCGTCCAGCACACGGCTCCGCCAGCCGCTGCGCACTGCCCGGTACCGCATGCGGCGCCTGCTGCGACGTGCCCGTTCCCGCACAGCGCTGCTCCTTCGACCAGCGTCCGCCGCTCGCCGGCCGACATGTTCGTGCGCAAGCTGCTGCGCATCCGCGAGCGTCCGGCCGGTGTCACGTCGGCGTTGGCCTACGCGGCATTCCGGCGATCCATGCTGATCTCCGCGACGAGGTGCACGCTGACGTACGTCATCTTCCCCTTCGTGCTGCCCGCTGTCGGCTTCGCCACCGGGGTGGGCCCGATCATCGGGGTCGTCATCGGCACCCTCGCGATCACGTGTGACGTGTTCACCATTCGACGGTTCTTCGCGATCGACCACAAGTGGCGCTGGCACTACTCGGCGATCGCGCTGTCGATCATCGGCTTGCTCCTGGTGCTGCTGGTCCAGGACATCATCCACCTGTTGCGCTGACCCGGCCCGGCGGCTCGTTCAGTCGTCGATGACCGACAGTCGATAGGCGAACTCGTAGCGACCGGCGCGGAGGCGGTACTCCGGGCGGACCTCGGGTCCACAGCTCGCCGTACCGAGACCGCGGTGGGCGACGTCGAGATGCACGATCAACTCCTTGCGGGGCACGAGGTCTGCGTCGTTGGCAGCGACGGTCAGGTCCTCAGCGCTGAAGTGAGTCGCTGACACGTGCATCGTCGCCGGGCGGAGCACATCGATGCGCAGCCGCTGACCGGCTGCGGTGTCGACCATCTCGAACCAACGGCAGTCGCAGCGCAACCCGAACTCCTGCGGGACGAGGTACGGCGGCTCGTCCGGCGCGCCGTCCCACAGACCGATCGCAGCGCTGGCGCGTCGATCCGGGTAGTTCTCGTGGGGGCCGCGACCGAACCAGCGCAGTGAATCGAACCGCCCCGGAACAGCGAACTGGACGCCGACGCGGGGAAGGTCGGCGAGGTCGTCCGGGACGTCCACGAGGTGCCGGTACGTCACAGCGGAGCCGTCGTCCGCAACGCTCCGACGAACGACATGACGCACGAGGTCGTCTGCAGGCCTCGTGTCCACGCCGGCGGCTCTCCACAACCGCAGTCCTTGGCCGCCGATGCGCAGGCGCTCACTGAGGTCGGGCATCAGCTTGAAGCCGTCGTTGTCGACGGGGGCTCGCCACAGCGTCAGCGCAACGGGGGCGAGGAGCAGTTCGTCCACCGCCGCCAAGACCCGGACTGAGGAAGGTCGGTCGTCGAGGCCCCGGGGGAGTGCTGGACGCCGGGCCGGCGCAGCGCGCAACACGGCTTGGTCGGTCGCCACGACGTGTCCCGCCGGGGCGAACCAGGTGTCGGCACGCTGCGCCCACCGGACCGTCAAGAGCACCTGATCGTTGCCGGCCGGAATCCGGCAGGGCAGCGCGACCGTCACCGACGTGTGGGGTGCCACGGCGTGGCGAGCGAGGCGCCCACCGGCCACCAGTTGATCGCCCGACCACAAATCCCAGGTGCCGACGAGGTGCTCGAGGCCCGTGAACGACTGGCGGTTGGTGATTCGCAGTCGCTCGTGCCCGCGTCGCCCGACGACTTCGGTGACGACCGGACGATGCACCCACGCCACCTCGTGCATCGCCGGATGCGGCTCGAGGTCGGCCGACATCAGCCCGTCAGCCACGAAATTGCCGTCGTTGGGCGTGTCGCCGAAGTTGCCGCCGTAGGCGAGCCGGGGACGGCCATCGGGACCGGTCTGGCGCAGACCGTGGTCCTTCCACTCCCAGATGAAGCCGCCCTGCAGGCCCGGTGTCGCCGTGATGGCCTCCCAGTAGTCGGCCAAGGAGCCGTTCGAGTTGCCCATCGCGTGGCTGTACTCACACAGGATCAGCGGGCGCGTCGCGCGGGGGTCGGCCCCATAGGCACGGATCGACTCGATCGTCGGGTACATCGGGCAGACGATGTCGGTCGCGTGCAGCCCGCCGTCCACCCAGTGTGCTCCCGGTTCCGCGGGAGGATCGGTCGGGGGACCCTCGCCGTGCAGGATCGCGCCCTCGTAGTGCAGCGGACGATCTGGATCGGACCGCCGGATCCATCCGGCGAGCGCATCGTGGTTGGCGCCGTAGCCGCTCTCGTTGCCGAGGCTCCACACGATGATGCTGGGGTGGTTCCGGTCGCGCTCGACCATCCGCGAGCCGCGGGCCACGAACGCGCTGCGGTAGCGCGGGTCGTCGCAGATGCTCGTGTTGTACGCGTGGCTCTCGATGTTCGCCTCGTCGACGACGTAGAAACCGAGCTCGTCGCAGAGGTCGTAGAAGGCCGTGTCGTTCGGGTAGTGCGACGTGCGGATCGAGGTGATGTTGTGCCGACGCATCGCGGTCAGATCAGCGCGCATGTCCTCGATCGTCACGGCCTTGCCCCGGTCCGGATGGTGATCGTGGCGGTTGACACCGAAGATCCAGATCGGTTGCCCATTGACCAGCAACTGACGGTCCCTCACCTCGACGCGGCGTACACCGATGCGCTGGTCCACCGTGTGCACGACGGCGTTGCGCGGCGACACCAGCTCGACCGTGACTGCGTACAGGTCCGGATGTTCAGCCGACCACGGAAGGGCGCGCGGCAGCTCCCAGGTCGCGTGCGTCACGTGCCCGGTGAACCGGTAGGCGGCGGAGAAGTTCGACGGAACCCGGCCCTCCACCGCACCGCCCACCCTGCGGCCGTTCGGCGCAGTGAGCGTGACGCGTACGGTGTATCCACTGGCCACGGCGGCGACGAAGTCGACGGTCGTGGTGACCGCGACCGAACCGGCTCCGGTTGCCGGGTCGTAGGCCGTGTCGACGACCACGTCGCCGATGTGGACCATCGGCCGGGCTTCGACGAAGACGTCGCGGTGCAGCCCGGCCATCCACCACTGGTCCTGGTCCTCGACATAGCTCGCCGCGCTGTACCGGATCACGACGACGGCGAGATCATTGATGCCGGCGCGGAGGTGGGCGGAGATGTCGTACTCGCTGGGCAGGCGGCTGTCGGTCCCGTATCCGGCGAAGGCGCCGTTGACGTACACCACGTGCACGCTCTCTGCGCCGGCGAGATGGAGCACCACCTGGCAGTCGAGCCAGCCCTTGGCGACGGTGAACGACCGCCGGTACACGCCCGTTGGGTTGCGCGTCGGCAGGCTCGGGGGCGGCCCGGGGAACGGCATCTGCACGTTCGTGTAGTGGGGGAGATCGCCGACCCCTTGCAGGGTCCAGTTGCCGGGCACGGCCACCCGTTGTTCGGGGAGCGCGCCGGTGAGCGCTGCACCGTCGACCTCGTCGGGGTCGTCGAAGAGCTGGAAGTGCCAGGACCCGCCGAGGCCGCGTCGGGGCACGCCACCGATCGGGGTGTGCATCTGCAACCGGTTGATCTCGATGATGTTCGGATCCGTCCAGGGTCGGATCGTGCCGATGTCGGGGAGCATGTCAGTCCTTGTCGTCAGGTCGCGGTGTCGGGTGAGGGTTCGAGCCGGGCACCGTCGACCGGCGTGACGACCCAGCCGTCGGGGATCGCGCCGGGTTCGCACAGCGCGACGATGCAGCCACCGAAGCCGCCCCCCGTCATGCGCGCGCCGTGCACCCCGGGGGTACGGATGGCTTCGTCGACTGCGGCGTCCATTGCGGGGGACGAGGTCGCGAAGTCGTCACGCAGGCTCCGGTGACTTTCGATCATCAGCGCTCCAGCGGCGGCCAGGTCACCACCGCTGATCGCCGCGGCGAAGTCGCGGACGCGCTGGTTCTCGCTGACGACATGACGCGCCCTCGCCCGAGTCGTCGGGTCGGTGATCGACGATGTGTCGGTGACGGTCGCCGACCGTAGCGGGCCGATCAGCTGCTCGGCCGCCGCGCACTGGGCGACGCGCTCGGCGTACGGGCTGCCGACGAGGGTTCGGTGGACGATGAACCGCACCACGATCTCCGCGTGTTCGGGTATCGCGACCGGCGCGACGGTGAGGTCGTGGCAATCGATCAGCAGGGCGTGCCCGGCACGGCCGGCGGCGATCGCGAGCTGATCCATGATGCCGCTCGGCACGCCCGTGGCACGATGCTCGGCCCGCCGGCACAGCTGGGCGAGCGGTACCGGGTCGGCGTCGTGGCCGAGGGCCAGCGCCACGGCGACCTCGAGCGCAGCGCTGCTCGACAGGCCGGCTCCGATCGGGATCGAGGTCGTCACCGACCCACGGATGCCGGTGCGCGGACGCATCTCTGCAGCCACCGCAGCGACGAAACGGGCCCAGGCCGGTTGGACAGCTGACGGCTCCGTGCAATCGATGGCGACGTCGGCGGGCTCGGCTTCGTCGGCTGACGTGAGCAGGATCCGGTCGTGCTCGCGGAACGTGATCCGTGTCCAGCGGTCGATGGTCATCGGCATCACGAGACCACCGGTGTAGTCGGTGTGCTCGCCGATGAGGTTGACTCGGCCCGGAGCGCTGACCCGTCGCTCGGTGTTCATCATGCGCGCGTCACCCGAGCCGGCGGAGGCGCGCCGCGAGGTCCTCGGGCAGGACCGGATTGAAGTACTCGGCGCAGGCCACTTCGGCGGCGGCGATGAACCGCGACACACCGGCGCCGCGCCACGGGGACACGACCTCGATGTGCATCCAGGCCTGTGGATGGCGCGTGTCCGCATCTGCGACCGTGGGCCGTTGCATCAGCCACATCATGTACGGCAGGGGGCGGTCGTAGAGCCGGTCGAGCCGGGCGAAGACGTCGACGAGCAAGGTCGCCAGGTCGTCGCGCTGCTCGTCGTCGAGGCTGACGATGTCGGGGGTCCGCCGCGTCGGGGCGAGCGTGACGGCGACGGGGAACGTCGGTGCGTACGGTACGAAGGCACTCCATCCGCCGCTCGTCGCGACGGCCCGGTCACCAGGATCGAGGTCCGGCTGCCAATCGTTGTCGAAGATCCGCCGCGGGCGTTCGGGGATGTGGTCGTACGCGTAGACCTGGCCGTGTGGGTGGCCGATCGTTGCGCCGACTTCCGCGCCGCGGTTCTCGAACACGAGCACGAAATCGACGTCGGCGCGCGCGCCCAGATGCGCTGTTCGCTCCGCCCACAGATCGATCACGTTGCGGACGCCGCGGACCCCGAGCGACCAGAGCGAGGCATCGTGTTGGGGTGAGTAGAGCAACACCTCGCACCGCTCGTCGGGCATGGCCGGCCACCGGTTGGCGAACCAGCGCACGTCGTACGGTTCGGGTGCTTCGAGGCCACCCGGGCAGAACGGGCATCCGAGCGTGGGCAGGTTGGGTCGGGCCTGTCGCGATCCAACAACGTGCACCGTGGTGCCGAGGTAGCGATCCACGCGCTGGTCGCTGATGACGTCGACGGGGACGTTGTGGGTGGTGTCGGGCGGTGATGTCATCGGGGCGACGGCAGGCGCAGACCCGTCGCCGAGTCGAAGAAGTGCAGGGCCGCGTCGTCGGGGATGAGGTGGACGACGTCGCCTCGGCGCGTGGCGCTGAGGCCCTCGGCGCGGGCCACGACCGGGTGCTCGATGCCGTCCACCGAGCAGTAGAGGAACGCGTCCGACCCAAGTTCTTCGACAGTGGTGACGGTGCCCGTCAGCCCGCCGGATGAGGCGACTCGCAGTGCTTCCGGGCGTACGCCGACGGTGACCTGATCCGTCGTTGCGGCGCTCAGCATTGAGGCCGGTGCCGCCAAGGTCAGCGAACGGAACACCACCCCCGCTTCGGTTGCTCGCGCCGGGAACAGGTTCATCGCCGGCGATCCGATGAACCCGGCGACGAAGAGGTTGACGGGGTTGGTGAACAGATCGCGGGGTGACGCGCACTGCTGCAGGATGCCGTCTTTGAGCACCGCCACTCGGTCGCCCATCGTCATCGCCTCGACCTGATCGTGGGTGACGTAGACGGTGGTCACGCCGAGGCGTCGTTGCAGTGCGGCGATCTGGGTGCGGGTCTGTACCCGCAGCTGCGCGTCGAGGTTGGACAGTGGCTCGTCCATCAAGAACACCTTCGGCTGACGCACGATCGCACGGCCCATAGCGACCCGCTGGCGTTGGCCACCGGAGAGCTTGGCGGGCTTGCGGTCGAGGTAGTCCTCGAGATCGAGCAGCTTTGCGGCTTCTCTGACCCGCGTCGTGATCTCCTCCTTGGGAACCTTGGTGATCTTGAGGTGGAACCCGATGTTCTGGCCAACGGTCATGTGCGGGTACAGCGCGTAGCTTTGGAACACCATCGCGATGTCGCGGGCCCGGGGCGGGAGCATGGTGACGTCGGTGTCACCGATGAACACCGCGCCGTCATCGATCGGTTCGAGCCCGGCCAACATCCGCAGCGTCGTGCTCTTGCCGCATCCTGACGGGCCGACGAGCACGAGGAACTCGCCATCGGCGATGTCGAGATCGAGGGAATCCACCGCAGCGCGTTGGGCCGGCTGGTAGATCCGGCTCGCAGCCTTGAACGTGACGGTTGCCATGGTTCTCCTCAGCTTTTCTGGCGGATGTCGACGGGTGCGATGTCCGGTTCCGTCGGGTCGGCGACGAGGACGCGGCGGACGTGTTCTTTCAGCGTGTCGAGTGCGCTCGTCGTCACCGACACATCGGTGACGACGGTGTCGGCCTCGTGCAGCGGTGCGATCGAACTGAGGCCGGTGACGTTCCACTTGGTGTGATCGGCCAGGACCACGAGCTGTTGGGTCGCCTCGACGAAGGCCCGATTGGTCTCGGCCTCGCTCAGGTTGGGGGTGGTGAAGCCCGCCCGGCCACTCATCCCGTGCACGCCCATGAACACCGCGTCGAAGTGCAACGTACGCAGGGCCTGTACGGCGACGGGCCCGACGAGGGCGTCCGACGGTGTTCGCATCCCGCCCGTGAGGATCACCGTCCGGTCGGCTCGCTGGGTCTGGTGGAAGACCTCGGCGACCCGGATCGAGTTGGTGACCACGATCAGGTCGGCGATGTCGGTGAGGTGGTACGCCAGCTGCCAGGTGGTCGTGCCGGCGGTGACACCGATGGCGGTCCCGGCACGCACGAGCGTCGCTGCGGTCCGCGCGATCGCCAGCTTCTCGTCGGTGTTGCGCAGAGACTTCGCCGCGAACCCTGGCTCGGCGGCGCTGCGATCGGCGAGCGCGGTCGCGCCACCGTGGACTTTCTCGACCAAGCCTGCTTCATCGAGCACGTCGAGGTCACGGCGCACGGTCATGTCGCTCACCCCGAGTTGAGCGGCCAGTTCGGCCACCCGCACAGCACCGCGGGCGCGCACCTCGCCGAGGATCACCTCGTGTCGCTGGCGGGCGAGCACGCGTGAGGTCCCGGTCTCCTGCGGTACGGGATCGGCGGTGAGCACGGCGCCAACTGTGCGACACCTCAGCGACAAAGTCAACAGAATCGAACGAAATTGCGACGTTCTTTGTTCGTTTGAGCGTCCAATTGTGGACTTCTGTTCAGAAATGCGCGTGAGTCGTTGACACGCCGTTCATCTTCATGTCATATTTCGTTCGCTTCAGGTGGATGCCAACGTCCACGCTTGCACAACCAGGGGGAATTCATGTCCGGGGACACCGAGCACTCACCGCA
>JANXUX010000295.1 GCA_025351965.1 Actinomycetes bacterium
GCCCTGGTCGATCGCGACATCGACGATGACTGCCCCCGGCTTCATGTTGCGGACCATGTCCTCACTCACCACCACGGGTGCGCGGCCGCCTGCGACGAGCACGGCACCGATGACGAGATCGGCGTCGGCGATGTTGCGCTCGATCGCGCCACGGTTGGAGGCAAGGGTGACGATGCGCCCCTTCTGGATCTGGTCGACCCAGCGGAGGCGATCGAGGTTCTTGTCGAACAGCACGACCTCGGCTTCCATGCCGGCCGCGTTCCACGCCGAGTTCCAGCCGACGTTGCCGGCGCCGAGCACGACGACCTTGGCCGGGCGTACGCCGGGGGCTCCGCCCATCAGCACGCCGCGCCCACCGTTGTGGCGTTCGAGGTAGTGGGCGCCCATCTGCGGGGCCAGGCGTCCGGCGACCTCGCTCATCGGCGCCAGCAGCGGGAGCGACCCGTTGTCGAGTTGCACGGTCTCGTAGGCGATGCCCGTGGTGCCCGCCGCGAGGAGCGCCGTCGCGACCTCGGGATAGGCCGCGAGATGGAGGTAGGTGAACAGCGTCAGATCAGCGCGCAGGAAGCCGAACTCTTCGGCCTTGGGCTCTTTGACCTTGACCACCATCTGCTGTGCCCACGCATCGGCTGCGGTCGCGACGATGGTCGCGCCGGCGGCGACGTAATCGGTATCGGAGAAACTGGCGCCCTCTCCGGCGTGGGTCTCGACGAACACGGCGATGCCGTGGCGCTCGAACTCGCGCACGCCGTCCGGGGTCATCGCGACCCGGTGTTCGGCGGTCTTGATCTCCTTCGGCACGCCGACGGACGTGATCGGGGCAGTGGACGATGTCGATGCGGCGCTCATGACCACATGATGCGCAGGCGGAACGGCGTGATGCTGGGCCTCTTCCGGCGACCTCGTAGGCTTCTGCCGTGGAATCCAAGGCGATCGATGCAACTGACCAACGAATCCTCGGCGAGTTGCGTAACGACGCTCGTCTCAGCTGGCGAGAACTGGGTGAGCGAGTGCATCTGTCGTCGACGTCGGTTGCCGAGCGCGTGCGCTCGATGGAACGCTCCGGTGTCATCCGCGGCTACCGCGTCGACGTGGACCCGGGCGCGCTCGGTCGGGGCTTGCGCGCCGTGATCGACGTCGGTCTGCCGCCGGCGATGAGCCCGGATGAGTTCGAGGCAAAGCTCGGCGAGCGCCCCGAGGTCACCTTTGCCGCCTACGTCACCGGCAAGGCCGACTACACGGTCATCGTCGACTGTGCCGGTGCCGACGGTCTCGACGGCTTCATCCGCTGGCTGAAATCGGGAGCCGCTGTGGCCAGCACCGAGAGCAAGCTTGTCCTGCGAGCCGTGACGGGCTGAGTGGCGTTCAGCGGCGCGAGTAGATTCTGCGCCATGAAGGCCTTCAAGAATTTCATCAACGGTGCCTATGTCGACGCAGCCGATGGCCGGACGACTGCCGTCGTGGATCCCACGATCGGCGAGCAGTACGGAACGGCGCCGCTGTCCGGACCGGCGGATGTCGATGCGGCGATGCGCGCTGCGTCGACGGCGTTCGACGGTTGGAAGGACTCAACCCCTTCGGAGCGTTCGCTCGCGCTGTTCCGCATCGCCGACGCGGTCGAGGCCCGCGCCGAGGAGTTGATCGCGCTCGAGGTCGAGAACACCGGCAAGCCGATCGCGCTCACTCGGAGCGAGGAGATCCCGCCGATGGTCGATCAGATCCGCTTCTTCGCCACCGCCGCCCGCCATCTCGAGGGCAAGGCGGCTGCGGAGTACATGCGCGGCATGACCAGCTTCATCCGTCGCGAGCCCGTTGGTGTCTGCGCCCAGGTGGCTCCGTGGAACTACCCGATGATGATGGCGGTGTGGAAGTTCGGCCCGGCCCTTGCGGCGGGCAACTCGGTCGTGCTCAAGCCGAGCGACACGACGCCAGCGACAGCCGGACTGCTGGCCGAGATCGCAGCCGAGTTCCTGCCCGATGGCGTGTTCAACGTGATCTGCGGCGACCGCGCCACGGGTCGGGCGATGGTGGTTCATGACACTCCGTCGATGGTCAGCATCACGGGCAGTGTGCGCGCCGGGATGGAGGTGGCCGAGGCTGCGTCGCACAGCCTGAAGCGGCTGCACCTCGAGCTCGGTGGCAAGGCGCCGGTCGTCGTGTTCGACGACGCCGACATCGCAGCAGCGGCCGAGGGCATCGCCACCGCCGGTTTCTTCAACGCCGGCCAGGACTGCACGGCCGCGACACGCGTCATCGTCGCGCCGCGCATCTACGCCGACTTCGTGGTTGCGCTGGCCGAGACTGCAGCGGGGCTGAAGACCGGCATGCCCGACGACGAAGACGTGCTCTACGGCCCCGTCAACAATGCCAACCAGCTGGCCCACGTCAGCGGCTTCCTCGACCGTGTCCCGGACCACGCCACGGTCTCCAACGGCGGCCACCGCGTCGGCACCACCGGGTACTTCTATGAGCCGACAGTCGTGTCCGACCTCCGCCAGGACGACGAGATGATCCAGAACGAGGTGTTCGGGCCGGTGATCACCGTCCAGCAGTTCAGCGACGAGGACGAAGCCGTGCGTTGGGCCAACGGCGTGGAGTACGGACTCGCGTCATCGGTGTGGACCAAGGACTTCGGGCGCGCGATGCGGATGTCCAAGCGGCTCGACTTCGGGTGCGTGTGGATCAACACCCACATCCCGCTCGTCGCCGAGATGCCCCACGGCGGCTACAAGAAGAGCGGCTATGGCAAGGACCTCTCCGCCTATGCGCTCGACGACTACACCCGGATCAAGCACGTCATGGCCAACATCGAGAGCTGACCCGGTGCGGCGACGGCACTAGTTCAAGATGTTGACGGCCCTCGCACCCACCACCACGATCGTGGCCAGCGAGGCCAACGACTGCGCCGCCATGATGCCCTTCGCTCGCCGGGTCAGTGGCAGCGCGTCGGTGGGGCTGAACGCGACCGAGTTGGTCAGCGACACATACAGGTAGTCGAGGTAGCGCGGCGTCCAGCGGTGCTCGGTGGACGTCGGGCTGGTCATCTGCGGGAACAGCAGATCGGGTGCCGGGTGG
>JANXUX010000302.1 GCA_025351965.1 Actinomycetes bacterium
ATCGTGGTGGCCGGGATGGTGGTGGCCGGGACCGCGATCGTCGGTGAAGATGTCGCCGGAGCAGGCGGCGTGCCGGCGATCGAGGTCGTCGTCAGCGCCGACGCCACCGTGGTGACGGAGGTACTCGAGGGTGTCGAGAGCGAGACCGACCGGCCGCCGCCGTCCGAGCCCGTCGCGACGACGATCCCGATCACCGCCAGCGCGGAGATGGCCACGGCAACGACCGATTGCCGTCGTCGCGCCTGGCGCGCGGAAGTCACGTGTGCGGGCCCGTCCATGTCGGAGCAACAGAGTACGGGTCGGTGAGCGCCGAGACCCGTCACGCCGGCGGCGGTTCACACGCGGACGAGGCGCCGCCCACCACCCGAACCCGGGTGATCGACGGCGCCTCGCGTCGTTCGACTGGTGTCAGTGCCGGATCAGATCATGTAGCCGATGCGGTCGATGACCACATGGGTGCTGTTCGAGGCACGGACCTTGATCTTGCCCGCCGAATCGACACGGACGATGACGCCGTTGGCGATGTCCTGGTTCGGCCCGCTCCAGTTGATGCTGGAGTTGCCCGGGTAGGTCACGTCGGCAGGGAACACGGCGACGAATCCGGCGCCGACGGTCTCGGTGACGGTGAGGTTGATGATCGCCGTCCGAGCACCCGGGATACCGAGGTCGACGGTCTTCTCCTCGTTGATCGCGAACTTCGGGCCACCGCGCGAATCGAAGATGCGTGGGGTCACTGCGGCCGGCAGCGGTACGAAGCTCTGCGTCGGCGGTAGGTAGCCGATGGTCACGTTGAACACGCTCTGGCCGGTGGAGCAGAAGAAGCTGACGTTGTAGCTCGCGTTGGCCTCGATGGTCACCGGCGTGGCC
The DNA here is from genome assembly GCA_025351965.1 of Actinomycetes bacterium. Lineage (GTDB taxonomy): Bacteria > Actinomycetota > Acidimicrobiia > Acidimicrobiales > Ilumatobacteraceae > WLMZ01. The sequence goes on from JANXUX010000302.1 coordinate 868, forward strand.
AAGTTCTCGGTCGACGAGAACGGGCCCCCCGGACCGGCCAGCAACGTCTTTTGGAACACCTGCGTCGGAGGCGTCGCCGGGTTGGGCTGGGTGACCAGGCGCTTGCTGATCTCGGCGATCGGCTGACCCTGGTAACCGACGTTCAGCTGGTAGACCACCGAGCCTGCAGGCAGGTGCAGACCGGCCCAGATGCGGCCCGGATAGGTGAACGGCTGCGTACCGGTGATGTCCTGGTAGATCCGTCCTTCATTGCCGCTGCCGAAGAATTGCTGTGCGTCGATGGAGACGTAGGTCAGGCCGGGGATCGCGGCGCCGAGGACCTCGGGGCGGGGGCTGACGGTCGGCAGCGTGATGCGCTTCGGGGCCGATGCCGCCGATGCCGGGTTGGTGAGCAGGCCGGCGCCTGCTGCGGCACCGGCGATCGCTCCGGCTCCGAGGAGCAGGTTGCGACGGGAAACGTTGGTGGCGGCGGGAAGTGCCTCGGATGATGTGTCCAGCTGTTCGGTCATGTGAATGCCTCCGTTTGGCGGTGATGGGCTGGTGGACAGTGGTTGACCTTAAGCCAATTGTTACAACCGTGTGTCCGCGGCACCCTCCTAGACTCAGCCAGCATGGGGAAGATGCGGGTTCTGGGGGTCGGCCTCGCGCTGGCCGGAGTGGTGATGGCCGCGTGCGCGAGCGACAACACGTCGTCGTCGGCGCCGGCCACAGGAACGGCAACGAGCATGTCAGCGACCGCTGGTCCGACGACCGCTGCCGTGACCGCAGCCAGCGATTCCGGATCGAGCGACAACACGACGACCGACACGGCTGCCACCGACACGGCTGCCACCGAGGCGGGAGTCGAGGGCACGTCGCCACCGCCGGATTCAGGACCGATCGACCCGACCTCGATCGTCGCCGACCGCCCGCTCCAGCCCGGCGCGACGCGGATGCACTTCGAGATCGGCCCGATCGATGTCCAGCCCGGCCAGAACAACATCGACTACAGCCGCGGCCAGATCCCCAAGCCCGGTGTCGACGGCTACATCGTCGGCATCGCGCCGAACCTGCGCCTCGCCGATGGCTCGATCCCGCCGGTCGACGTGATCCACCTGCACCATGGCGTCTGGCTGAACGCCTCTGGCCGGGACTCGACGTCGACCGGACTTCCGGAGCGGTTCTTCGCGGCCGGTGAGGAGAAGACCACCACGATCCTGCCCGTCGGCTACGGCTACCCCTACCACGCGTCGGACCGCTGGGTCATCAACTACATGCTCCACAACCTCTACCCGATCGACCAGCAGGTGTGGATCACCTACGACATCGACTTCATCCCGTCCACCGACCCTGCCGCGGCCACCATCGTCACCGCCCGGCCGATCTGGACCGACGTCCAGAACGGCAGTATCTACCCGGTCTTCGACGTCATCAAGGGTGACGGCACCGACGGCGTCTACACCTACCCCGACGATGCACCCGACGCCTATGCCGCGGGACCGGCCAAGAACACCTGGACCGTCGACCGCGACGGCATCCTCCTCGCCACCGCTGGACACCTGCATCCCGGTGGGATGAACACCGATCTGTGGCTCGATCGGGCCGGCACGAAGGCCCATCTGTTCGAGTCTGTGGCCCACTACTGGGAGCCCGCCGGCGCAGTCTCATGGGACGTCGCGATGTCGGCCACACCGGAGAACTGGCGGGTCGCGGTGCAGGCCGGCGACGTGCTGTCCACCAACGCGACCTACGACAGCGGTCGCGCCTCGTGGTACGAGTCGATGGGCATCATGGTCGTCTGGATGGCCGATGCCGCGACCGCCGGCGATGTGCCCGCACCGGACCCGTTCGTCACCGCGGTCGATGTCCCGGGTCAGCTGACCCACGGCCATCTGGCCGAGAACGACAACCACGGAGGCGCCCCGGACACGAGCTACATGAACGCGCTGCTGCAGCCCTCCGAGCCGGCCGCGGCGGAGATCCCGATCCAGGGCTATGTGTACGCCCAGGGCGACATGCTCGCCGGCGACGCGATCCCGACGGTGGCTCCCGGCGGATCACGTTCGACAACATCGATGCCCCGCTGAACAACGGCGTCTGGCACACCATCACCGCGTGCAAGGCACCGTGCAACGCAGCGACCGGTGTGGCGTACCCCCTCGCCGATGCCGACATCCCGTTCGACTCCGGCCAGCTCGGCGCTGTCGGACCTCCGACTGCGGGTCGGGTCACGTGGAGCACGCCGACGGACCTGCCCGATGGCACGTACACGTACTTCTGCCGCATCCACCCGGCGATGCGCGGTGCGTTCCGCGTCGCGGACCAACCCTGATGTCGATCGACGTCGACCTCGCCCGGTCGCTGACGCCCGGCACCCAGCATGTCGTCCACCTCAACAACGCCGGTTCGGCGCTGCCGCCGCAGCCGGTGATCGATGCCGTGTCGACGTTCCTGCAGCGCGAGGCCACGATCGGCGGATACGAGGCCGAGGCCGAAGCGCTGGGCGAACTGGAGCGTGTCTACGACAGCATCGCGGGGATGATCGGCGCGCATCGTGACGAAGTCGCGATCGTCGAGAGCGCGACAGCGGCGTGGAACGCGGCGTTCACGTCCATTCCGTTCGCGGCCGGGGACCGCATCCTCACCGGACGCACCGAGTACGCCAGCAACGCGATCAACCTGTTGCTGGCCGCCGAACGGTACGGCGTCGAGATCGTGGTCGTCGACGACGACGACCATGGCCAGATCTCCGTCGACGGTCTGCGCGATGCGATCGACGAACGCACCCGGCTGATCGCGTTGACCCACGTCGCGACGAGTGGTGGGCTCGTCAACCCTGCCGCGGCCGTCGGGCGGCTGGCCCGCGACGCCGGTGTCCTGTTCCTGCTCGATGCATGTCAGTCGGTCGGCCAACGGGTGCTCGACGTCGAGAAGCTGCACTGCGACATGCTCAGCGCGACCGGACGGAAGTTCCTGCGTGCACCGCGGGGGACCGGCTTCCTCTACGTGCGCCATGCGATCCTCGACCACCTGCATCCTGCGCAGCTCGATCTGCGCTCGGCGACATGGACCGGCCCGGACAGCTACGACGTGACGAGTACGGCGCGGCGCTTCGAGGAGTGGGAGTCGAGCAAGGCCCTGCAGCTCGGTCTCGGCGCGGCAGTGGAGCACGCGATGTCCTGGGGCCTCGAGAACATCGCCGAACGCACCACGGGTCTGGCCGTGCGTCTGCGCCGGATGCTGGCCGAACTGCCCGGTGTCAGCGTGCACGACAAAGGTGTCGACATGTGCGGCATCGTCACGTTCTCGCTCGGCGGTGCGGCCGCGCCGGACCTCAAGAGCGTCCTCACCAGCGAGGGGATCAACACCTCGGTCGCGGCGTTCACCAGTGCCCAGTACGACTTCCCCCGACGCGGGCTGGAGCAGGTCGTGCGGGCCTCGCCCCACTACTACAACACCGAAGCCGAAGTTCACCGCCTCGTCGACGTGGTGGCCTCGTTGGCCGAGGTCAGCGCGTGACCGGCCTCCGCGACACGGATCCGCTGGCATGGTTGCTGGCGTGCGAGGAGATCCGCCAGCTCGCGTCGCGATATGCGGTCTCGTTGAACCACCGCGATCTCGATGCGTTGAGTCAGCTGTTCGTGCCCGACGTTCGCATCGGCGCAGAGCTGACCGGGCGCGCGGCATTGCGCGACAACATGGCCGCCCAGCTCGCGGACGGGCACCGGACCATCCTCCAGGTGACGAACCAGGTGATCGACATCATCGACGCGGATCACGCGTCGGGCATCGTCGGCACGCGTGGCGAGATCGAGCGCGGAGCCGAATGGGTGATCCAGGTCATCGAGTACCACGACACGTACGAGCGTCGTGACGGCCACTGGCTCTTCGTCCGCCGCCGTCACCACCTCTGGTACGGCGCAGACATGCTGACCCGTCCGAACGTGCTGCCCGACGCGAACTGGCCGCAGAGCCAGACCGGTAAGGGCGCCCTGCCCGAGATCATGCCGAGCTGGCGGGCGTGGACCGACGCGCGCGACTCGATCAGCCGGCGCGTCGAGCAAGCCCAGCAGCAGCAGTAGGTGCCGAGCGTTTCAGTCCGGCCGAGCGTCTCGCTCCGGCCGAGCGATTCAGTCCGGCAGGTCGACGGCGAGCAGTGCGAACGCGATCGCTGCGGCATGACCGACGTTGAGCGAGTCGACGTCGCCGCGCAGCGGGATCCGGACGGGCTCGGCGAGGGCGATGGTCGTGTCACTCAGACCTGGACCCTCTGCACCGAGCAGTAGCGCGAGCCGGTCACCCTCGAGACGTGACACGTCGCCGATGGAGGTCGCCGAGGCGGCTGGGGTGAGGGCCAGGAGACGGAACCCGTGACCGGCGATGGCGTCGAGATCGCGACGCCAGTGCGCCGATCGGAACGTCGGCAAGAACAGGATCTCGCCCATCGAGACCCGGACCGTACGACGGTAGAACGGGTCGGCACAGGTCGGGTCGAGGACGAGTCCGTCGATGCCGAGGGCCCGTGCCGAGCGGGCGATTGCGCCCAGGTTCTCCGGGTCGTTGAGCCCTTCGAGCACGGCGATGGTTCGGCTCGTGCGGAGCATGTCCTCGAGCGGACGCGGGCTGCCCCGATCCGCCGATGCAACAGCGCCGCGGTGCAGGTCGAACCCGGCGACATGGGCGAGCACCTCGCGGTCGGCGACGTAGACCGGACACGTCACCTCACGCAGCATCGGCTCCATCCGGTCGTACCGGCGCGGCGTCACGAGCACCGAGCGGAGCGCGAAGTCCGATGCGATCAAGCGCTCGATCACGTTGATGCCCTCGGCGATGAAGAACTCGTCGCCCTCGAGCTTGCGACGGTGATGCGGATCACGGAGCCCGATGTAGTCGGCGACTCGCACATCGCTGGCCTCGGTGATCGCGATGGGTTCCATACGGCGCACGCAACCTAGCTCGACGACTGCAGATACCCTCCCGGCGTGGCACCATCACGCTCCCGCCGCGCCGACGCCCGGCTGTCGGTTCTCGTCTGCCGCGGGTGCTGCTGCGGCACGGTGAGCAAGCACCCCGACGTCGACCACGCCGGGCACCTGCAGCGGATGCAGGCCGCCATCGACGCAGTGAGCGGCGCCAAGTTGTTCACCGTCGACTGCCTCGACCAATGCGACCGCTCGAACGTCGTGGTGGTGCGCGCGCACGGCGAGCGACGCTGGTTCGGGGACATGCTCGACCACGGTCCCGTGTCAGCGCTGGCCGACTGGTTGACTGCGGGAGCCACCGGCGGCCTTCCTGCGGCTCTGGATGAGCACGGGTTCGATCCTGGCGAGCGGCCCCCGGGGCTGATGACGACCGACCCGCGTCAGGGCACGGACCTGGGCGACTGGCTGGCCGAGCTCGTCGCCGCGGGCGGCGGGTGGATGGTCGGTGTGCCGGGATCCGTCGCCGAGTTTCACGCCGCACATGCGCCGATCCCGCTGCGCGTCACCGACGACATGCGCGCCTTCACCGTCGGTCGTGCCGACGACCCGACGGTGCCCGTCGTGATCGCGTTCGCTGCGGTCACCGCCCCAGCGCTGCACGGGGTGCCGGAGCTGCCCCTCGGACTGCAGATCCCGAAGGGCTTCCTCGTGCGCGCGGTTCATTTCCCGGGTGCGTGACACCGCTACATTGCCGCGATGCCATGCCGCTCCCGCCCGGTCTCGGGCGTCCTTGCACTCATCGTCATGACCGCCATCGCATCGTGCAGCAGCGACGCCACCACGTCCGTGACGGCTGTGTCGACGTCCGTGACGGCGACGACCGTGTCCACGTCCGTGTCCACCGTGTCCACCTCCGTGACGGCAGGGACGAGCGATGTCGACGACACGCATCTGCCGGTCGGCGACCAGCAGTACGCCGACACACCGACGCGCGGGGCCGTAATGGCCTGTCGCACCCAGAACGGTGCGGCCGGTGCCCAGGCTGCCGGGCCGTGGTTCAACAGCGACGGGACATGGGACCTGACCAAGAAGATCTTCGTCCAGGGCGAGGTCCGGTGGGATGACGCCAGCGCATCGTTCGCGGTCGAGGGCGACCAGCGGGTCATCTCCTCCAACGGCCTGCCGGTCGGCGCGATCACGGGCGTGTTCCCGGTCGCAGCCGATGACCCAGCTGCGGCCTACGACCGCAACCCGAACTCGATCACCACCCAGACGCTGTCGTTCCGGGTCCCGGCCGTGCCCGTGATGGCGTCCACCGCAACGTGTGTCGGTGGTGAGGTGGGCGTCGCGATCAACGGCATCCCCATCTTCAACGCGTTCGACGCCGGTGGCCGCGACGCAGGTGCATGGGAGGTGCAGGACTCCTGCCAGGGTCATCCCCAAGGCCAGGGCCTGTACCACTACCACTCGATCTCGGACTGCCTCGACACGCCTGGGGTCAACCCGTCGCCGCTCGTGGGCTACGCGTTCGACGGGTTCGGCATCTATGGATCGCGTGATGCCAGCGGCAACCAGATCCACGACAGCGATCTCGACGAGTGCCACGGCATCACGTCCGAGGTCGTGTGGGACGGCCAGACGGTGACGATGTACCACTACGTCGCGACACACGAGTTCCCGTACACCGTCGGCTGCTTCCGCGGCACGGCCACGGCCGTCGCCGGGGGCTGACCGTTCACGGCCGGCGGCGCTGCACCCGGCGGGCCGGATTACCCATCATCACCGCACCTGGCGGGACATCACGGAGCACGACGCTGCCGGCGCCGATGATCGCGCCGTCGCCGATCGAGATGCTCGGCACGATGCGTGCGCCGATGCCGACGAGTACCTGTTGACCGATCATCACGTTGCCACCCATGCCGACGGCGGGCGCGATGTGGGTGGCCTCACCGATGATGCAGTCGTGGCCGACCGAAGCATTGGTGTTGACGATCACGCCGGCGCCGAGTCGCGCGCATGTGTTGACCACCGAACCTGCGGCGAGCAGCGCACCCACGTCGACGGTGGCCGACTGCGACACGAGCGCGCCGCGACTCACCGCGCTCGCGATCGGTACACCGAGGTGCGCGCAGCGGCGTAGCATCGCAGCGCGCACGCGGTTGTTGGTGACGGCGATGAAGGCGTGGGTGACGGCGTGGTCGATGATCAGATCGGCCAGGTTCTCGTCCGCGCCGACGACCGAGACGCCGGCGAACGGATCCTGGATCGACTCGCCGTTCTTGCTCACGCAGCCCACGACGACGCAGTCCGGTGCGTCGGTCAATGCCTCGATGCAGACCTTGGCATGGCCGCCGGATCCGATGACCAGGACTCGCATGGCTGGGAGATTACAAGGTGGCGATGGGTACTCTCGCGATGTGGAACACGTCGTGGTCATCGGTGCATCGCTCGCAGGTGTTCGGGCGTGCGGAGGGTTGCGGGCGAGCGGGTTCGAGGGCGCGATCACGCTCGTCGGCGCCGAGACCCATCAGCCCTACGACCGTCCGCCGCTGTCGAAGAAGGTGCTCGCAGGGGAGTGGGAGCCGGAGCGCATTGCACTGTTCCGTCCCGACGACGTCGAGAAGCTGCACCTCGATCTCCGCTTCGGATCGCCGGCGGCAGCACTGTCGCTGGCGGATCGCCGCGTCACCCTCGACGACGGCTCGCAGCTCGGGTACGACGGTCTGATCATCGCGACCGGTGCTGCGACCCGCCGGCTGCCGGGCCAACTCGTCGACGACTCCGTGTTCGAGCTGCGCACGCTGGATGATTCGCTGACACTGCGCGCCCGGCTGCTGGCCGGTGGGCAACGGGTGACCATCATCGGTGCCGGGTTCATCGGGCTCGAGGTCGCGGCGACCGCTCGCCAGCTCGGCAACGAGGTGGTCGTGCTCGAGGGGCTGCCGGCCCCACTCATCCGTGGGCTCGGCGCGGAGATGGGCACGGCCGTCACCATGTTGCACGCGGACCACGGGGTCGAGATCCGCTGCGGCGTGTCGGTACGCGGCATCATCCGCGACGACAGCGGACTCACCGTGCACCTCGGAGACGGTCATGGCAACACCGAGGCGTTGGCGAGCGACATCGTCGTCGTCGGCATCGGTGTGAGCCCTGTCACTGCGTGGCTGGAGGGCAGTGGCCTCGACCTGCGCGACGGCATCGTCTGTGACAGCACGCTCAACGCCGGCACGGTCGGGGTCTACGCCGCGGGCGATGTCGCGCGCTGGCCGAACCCGCAGTTCGCCGACGAGGAGATGCGCGTCGAGCACTGGACCAACGCATCCGAGCAGGGTCTGCACGCTGCCAAGAACCTCGTCGCCGTCGCCAACGGGGACGAACCGACGCCGTACAGCGCGGTGCCGTTCTTCTGGAGCGAGCAGTACGGTGCGCGCATCCAGTTCATCGGCCGTGCCGCCGGCGAGGACGATGTCCGCATCGTGCGCGGCTCGGTGGAGGAGCGTTCGTTCCTCGCGCTCTACGGCAAACACAGTGTGCTCCGGGGCGCGCTCGGCCTCTCGATGCCGAAGCCATTGATGCAGTCGCGCATGTTCTTGCTCGAGGGCTTGAGCTTCGACGAGGCGATCGAGGCGGCCGCCGCCCTCTGACCGCCGGTGTGCTGGACCTGAGTCTCAGGCCCGGCGCGCTTGCGCCCTGGCGTATCATCAGGTCATGACAACGCATCTCTCCAACGTTTGGTTCTCGGTGACACCGTTGCAGGTCGCCAGCGGCTCGGGGTGCTGGGTCACCACCACCGACGGCGTCGAGTATCTCGACTTCGCCGGTGGCATCGCCGTCAACTCGACAGGCCACTCGCATCCCACGGTCGTCGCCGCGATCGCCAAGCAGGCCGAACGGTTCATCCACGCTCAGGTCAACGTCTACAAGCACGATCTGCTCGAGCCGCTCGCGACGAAACTCGCCGAGCTCACCCCGCACGGCATCGACAAGTTCTTCTTCGCCAACTCCGGCGCTGAGATCACCGAGGCCTCGGTGAAGCTCGCCAAGCAGGCCACGAAGCGCCCGCACGTCATCGTGTTCAGCGGCAGCTTCCACGGCCGCACCCACATGGCGATGGCGATGACGACGTCCAAGACCGGCTACCGCGCCGGCCATGCGCCGCTCCCCGCAGGCGTCTTCGTCGCGCCGTTCCCGGACCCGCTCGTCGAGGACCAGGACGCCGAGGTCGCCCGCGCCCTGAAAGGCCTCGATCACCTCCTCAAATCGATGACCGCGCCCGAGGAGACCGCGGCGATGATCCTCGAACCCGTTCTCGGCGAAGGCGGCTACATCCCCGCTCCACCGAAATTCATCGCTGGGCTGGTCGAGCGCTGTCGTGCGCACGGGATCCTGTTCATCGCCGACGAGGTCCAGAGCGGCTTCGGCCGCACCGGTGCGATGTTCGCGGTCGAGCACTACGGCATCCAGCCCGACATCATCTGTATGGCCAAGGGCATCGCGTCCGGCTTCCCGTTCGCAGCGCTGGGTACCACGGCCGAGCTGGACGCGAAGTGGACCAAAGGCAGTCACGGCGGCACCTACGGCGGCAACGCGATGGGCTGTGCAGCGGCACTGGCCACGATCGAGGTGATGAGTGACCCCGCGTTCATGCCGAATGTGCGCGACCGCGGTGAGCAGTTGATGGGCGGCCTGCGCGAGTTGCAACACCACGACGCCGGCATCATCCAGGTGCGTGGCCTCGGCCTGATGGTCGGGGTCGAGCTCGCCGACTCGACGCGGGTCGCAGCGATCCAGCAGCACTGTCTCGACGAAGGTCGGATGATCCTGATGAACGCGGGCACCTACGGCACGACACTGCGGTGGATGCCTCCGCTCGTCGTCAACGAGCACGAGATCGAAATCGGTCTGGCCGCGTTCGGTGCGGCGCTGAAAGCCACCGCCTGATGGCTGCGCCGGACCCCGAGCGGCTCGCGGTCTGGCGTTCGTTCCTGACCACCCACTCGCTGCTCGACAAGGCCCTGACCGACGCCCTGTTCAACGAGCGCGGGCTGTCGTTGGTGTGGTTCGAGGTCCTCAATGCGCTGCAGTTGGCTGGCGGCCGGGTGCGGGTCATGGACCTCGCCGAGCATCTCGTGGTCAGCCCGTCCAGCCTCTCGCGTCAGCTGAGCCGGATGGAGGAGCACGACTACATCCGCCGCGAGCGCGCCCGCCCCGACGATCAACGGGTCGTGGTCGTGGTCCTGACCAAGGACGGCCGGGCGATGTGGCGCCGGGCCAACACCACCTACCAGCGCGTGCTCAGGCGGTATTTCCTCAGCAAGCTCACAGAGTCCGATGTAGCGAGCCTGCAACGTGCGCTCAGCAAGGTCATCGACGGCCTCGGCTGAGCGCGCCCGGTCGCAGTGATCGGGGCTGGGTTCGCACGACGCACTCCGGCGGATGCAGACTCGCCACCATGCCCACCGCCGTCATCGTCGATGCCATCCGTACGCCACTCGGCAGACGCAACGGGCGACTCAAGGACTGGCATCCCGTCGACCTCGCCGCGGAGACGCTGCGGGCCTTGATCGATCGCACCGGCGTGGATCCCGGACTCGTCGACGACGTCGTGATGGGCTGTGTGATGCAGGTCGGCGAGCAGGCTGCGAACATCGGCCGCAACGCAGTGCTCGCCGCCGGCTGGCCGGATTCTGTCCCGGGCACCACCATCGATCGGCAGTGCGGGTCCTCGCAGCAGGCAGCCCACTTCGCTGCTCAGGGCGTGATGGCAGGCGCCTACGACATCGTGGTCGCGGCCGGGGTCGAGGTCATGACGCGGGTGCCGATGGGTGCGTCGTTCATGGACGCCAGGTTCGGGTTTCCCTTCGGCCCGACGATCGCGGACCGCTACCAGTCCGATGGTGGGCTGGTTCCGCAGGGAATGTCGGCCGAGCTCGTCGCAGATCTCTGGAACATCAGCCGCGAGGACATGGACGCCTACGGGGTGCGCAGCCAGACCTACGCCGCTCGCGCCACGGCAGAGGGTCGCTTCGAGCGCGAGATCCTGCCGGTGATGGACGCTGTCGGCAAGATCATGACGGTCGACGAGGGGCTGCGCGAAACGACCATGGAGTCGCTCGGTATGTTGAAACCGGCCTTCCGCTCGCTCGAGGATGGCGGACGGGTCACCGCTGGCAACTCCTCCCAGATCACCGACGGCGCGTCGGCTGTGCTGATCATGAGCGAGCAGAAGGCCCTCGAGCTCGGGCTCACACCACGCGCCCGGTTCGTCGACTTCGCCCTCGCTGCAGCGGATCCGCGGATCATGCTCACCGCGTCGATGCCGGCGACGCGCAAGGTCCTGGCACGCGCCGGGTTGACCATCGACGACATGGATGTGATGGAGGTCAACGAAGCCTTCGCCTCCGCTGTGCTCGCATGGGAGCAGGAACTGCATCCGGACATGGACCGGGTCAATGTCAACGGGGGAGCGATCGCGCTCGGACATCCGCTGGGTTGCTCGGGCACCCGGTTGATGACCACCCTGCTGTGCGAGCTCGAACGCTCAGGCGGACGGTATGGGTTGCAGGCGATGTGCGAGGGCGGCGGGATGGCCAACGCGACCGTGATCGAACGCCTCGGCTGATCACGCGCAGATCGTCACCGGTATCGTGAGGGCATGCCTGCGTTTTCCACTGTCATCTGGGTGTTCTTCGCCGGGATGCTGGGCCTGATCCTGTGGAAAACTGGTATCGGCATGCTCCGCAGTATGACCACTCCACTGCCTGCTCCGCCGCCGTCGGGAGAGATGCGCAGAATCAGCGTCAAGTACCGCTGCAGCATGTGTGGGCTGGAGCTGAAGATGACGTTGGCCCCGGACCAGGATCCGCCTCCCCCTCGGCATTGCCTCGAGGACATGGACCTGGTCGCTCCGATCGAGTGATCGAGTGATCGAGTTTGTCCACACTCTGTGGATAAACATGTTGACGAACGACAGGCGTGTAATTCAGTGCCAGTGTGTCAATGCCACTTCGTGGCTGTGTACAGCCCGGCGAGCACGAAACCGAGGCCCGCGAAGACGAGCCAGTTGCCGACCTGATCGTTGAGCAGGTAGCGGGCCAGGATGGCCAGCACACCGACGCCGAAGAAGACCAGCATCATGATCGGGAGCCATGTCGGGCTCTCCTTCACCGATCGTGGCACCGGTGGTGTGTATCGCGATGACTGGCGTGCGCCGGTCGTGGTGTCGGTGGTCATGCCACCCGTGTTCGCCGCCGTTCGCGAGCCGATCGGTGCGGCGCCTGCACGAGGCAATTGGCCCGGCCTGGTGCCCTTGGGGGTTACTCGTCCGCCGGTTCTGCGCTTGGGTGGTGCCACAAAAAAAGTCTAGGGCAAGAACCCGCTCGACACGACAGCGCCCGACCGGGCAGGCTGTCGCAGTGACACGTGTACTGGTGCTCGACAGCTACGACAGCTTCGTCTACAACCTGGTCCAATATCTCGGCGAGCTCGGCGCGGAGCCGGTCGTGTACCGCAACGACGCGCTCACCGTGGCCGAGGCGTTGGCGCTCGAGCCCGACGCCGTGCTGCTCTCACCCGGTCCCGGACGCCCAGAGGACGCCGGCATCCTGTGCGACTCAGTGCTTGCCTTTGCCGAGCGTGGCATTCCGGTCCTCGGCGTGTGCCTCGGCCACCAGGGCATCGGTCAGGTCTTCGGCGCGTCGGTGGTGCGTGCCCCCGAATTGATGCACGGCAAGACGAGCGTGATCCGCCATGAGGGCCTCGGCGTGTTCGCCGGCCTCCCCAATCCGCTCACTGCGACGCGGTATCACTCGCTCGTGATCGATCCGGCGACGGTGCCGGACTCGCTCGAGGTGACGGCGACGACCGACGACGGCATCATCATGGGCGTCCGTCACCGTGAGTTGCCCGTCGAGGGTGTGCAGTTCCATCCCGAGAGCATCCTCACCGTGGCCGGACACGACCTGCTCGCCAACTTCTTGTCACAGGCCGGGACACCAGCCGCGACCTGATCCCAGATCCCGGCGGCATCGAACGGGTACCTGACAACTCCATTACGGACTGGACGACGAGGTCGTGGTGGACGCAGCGCTGGTGGTGGTGGTTGGTGTGGTTGTGGTTGTGGGTGGGGTGGTGATGATGACGGGTGCGGTGGTGGCGGGTGTGGCGGTGGTTGGTGGTGATGTGGTGGCTGGGGTGGTGGTTGGTGCGGGTAGGGCGCGTCCGATGATGAGGCCGATGCTGCTGCTGGAGTTGACGTTTGTGCCGACTTGGATGGATTGGGAGATGACGCGTTTGTCGTTGGGGCTGTCGTAGGCGACGTCGGTGTAGGTGACGGGTTCGGGGATCAAACCTTTTTCGGCGAGGAGATCGCGGGCTTTGGTCTCGAGGAGTCCGGTCAGGAGGGGGACTTCGACTTGGACGGGTCCGGTGGAGATGTAGATCGTGATCGGTGAGCCTTTGTCGATCACGGTGTCTGCTGGGGGGTCGGTGCGCACGACGTTGCCGGCCGCGACGGTGTCGTTGGGTTCCTCGGCGACAGTGACGACGAACAGGTAGGGGTCGCCGGCCAACAATTTTTTGGCGGTGTCACCCAATGTGGTGACCACGTTGGGGACGGTCACGGTCCCTTTGCCTTGGGACACGGTCAGGTTCACTGCGGTGCCTTGTTTGATTGGTGTGGTCGCCGCGGGGTCTTGGGTGATGACTTGCCCGATCGGCACGGTCGGGTCCTCGGTGTTGGTGATCGTGCCGGCAACGAACCCTGCCCCGGTCAACAGATCTTTGGCTTCGGCCAACTGGCGGCCGGTGACATCGGGGACGGGTAACAGTTCCGACCGCGGGTTGAAGTAGAGGGTGATCTCTTGACCGGCGCGCACGATCACACCTGGTGCCGGATTGGTTTGGTAGACGACACCTTCGGGGGCTTCGGGGTCGGCTTGGGCGACTGCGACGGGTTTCAGGCCGGCATCGGTGATCTTGACGGTTGCTTCTGCGATGGGCAGGTTGGTGACATCGATCAACGTGTACGACGTGGCCGCATCCTTGTGGTTCAACGCTTTGAACAACAAGAACCCGCCGACCGCGAGGATCACGGTCGCGATGAACGCAGCGATCCCCCACCAACCCCGCCGGTTCGGCGGCTCATAATATGCGCTCTCGGTCGCCCCCGTCGGATACACCCGCTGACCAACCGTCGCGCGGGCGACCCCACCCGTTGCCAACGGCACCCCACCAGTGCGCGGCACCGCCGCCGTCGCCGCCGCGTACGCACCAACCCCTGTGACCGCCCCCGTCACCTGACGCGGTGGAGTCACCGGACGCGACACCACCGCACCCGCAACCCCACCCGCACCCGACACCCCGGCTGCAGGAACGTTCCCAGCGAGCGCGCGTACCGGCTCACCGTTACGGAACCGGCGCAGATCATCACGTAACGCGTCACCATCGGGATAGCGGACCGCCGGATTCTTCGCCAGAAGCTTGGCAACGATCGCCTCATACGAACGCGGCACATCCGGCGCCAACTGATTCAACGGCTGCGGATTCTCATGCACCTGCTTGTACGCGATCGCGACCGGGTTATCACCCGCGAACGGCGGCCGACCACCCACCATCTCATACATCACGATCCCCAACGAATACAGATCCGACCTGGGGTCCGGCTGCGCACCCTGCGCCTGCTCCGGCGAAAAATATGTCGCCGTACCCATCACCAAACCAACCTGGGTCAAATTCGAATCAGCCGCCGAGTTCATCGCCCGCGCGATCCCGAAATCGGCGACCTTCACCTGACCACCACTGCCGATCAGAATGTTCGCCGGCTTGATATCGCGGTGCACCACACCATTGCGATGCGCGAACGCCAACGCCGCCGACACCTCCGACGCGATCTCCGCCGCCTGCACCGGCGACACCCGACCATTCACCCGCACAATGTCAGCCAACGTCCGACCCTGCACATACTCCATCGCAATGAAATACGTCCCCCCGAACCTGCCCCAATCATAAACACTGACAATGTTCGGATGATTCAACGCAGCAGCCGACTGCGCCTCCCGCCGAAACCGCTCCACAAACGACGGATCCGTCGCGAACTCCGCGAACAACACCTTGATCGCAACCTCACGATCCAACAACAAATCCCGCGCCAACAACACATCAGCCATCCCACCACGACCAATACGCGACCGAACCTCATACCGATCATTCACCACCGTCCGCTCACCGAACTCGG
>JANXUX010000316.1 GCA_025351965.1 Actinomycetes bacterium
CGAGTCCGTAGCCCATCAGCGTCCACGCGAAGGCGATGCTGAGCTTGTAGGCGCCACCCTGCCGGACCAGGTCGAGGGCCTCCCGGTCGCCGTCGACGCCGCTCAGGAACATGTCGTCGGTGAGCTTCCCGGACTCCTTCAACGCCTTGTAGGCGCCGACGACGATGGTGTCGCCGCCGAGCACGACCTTGATGTCCGAGTGCGACTGCAGTGCGCTCATCATCGTGTTGAAGCCTGACGACGTGCTGATGTCGGCCACGGTGAGATCGCCGACGACTTCGAGGCCCCCTCCGCCTGTCGCAAGTCCATCGAGGACGCCTTGGTGGCGGATCTTCAACTGGGGCGAGGCGCTGTCGAGGTTGAAGTACAGCGCTTTGGCATTGCCACCGAGTCGGGCGATGACGTAGTCGGCTGCTGCCTTGCCTTGGTCGTAGCCGATTTGGTACTGGCTGGCAACGACTTGCATCGTGCTCGGCGCGGTGATGATTCCTTGAGTGCAGATGCCTTTGTCGATCGCTCGTTGGAGCACGAGGCTGTCGGCGTCGGGGCTGAGTGGCTGCATGGCCATTGCGCCAACGCCTCGCTCGAGGAAGGAGTTCATCTGGTCGACGTGCTTGGCGGGGTCGTTGCCCGAGGTCGCGGTGACGTAGTCGATGCCGCGTTCCCCAGCTGCTTGCTGCATACCGCGTCCGAGGGCGAGGAAGAACTCTGAGTCAGCAGTAGAAGCCCAGCCGATCCTCGATGGGAGACCGGTGGCGACGCTCTTCGAACGCTCCGATGTGAAGGGTTTCAGAGTGTTCGGGTCGAGCACCGTCGAGCGGGACCCGCTTTCTCCGCAGGCGCCCAGGACTTCGCTGGAGAGCAGCACAGCGGCGCCGGCGGCACCGAGCTTGATGACGCTTCTTCGGGACAGATTCGACAACTGAAAGACCTCCGGGGTGCGCGGGCGATCGTACCGTGGGACCTGGTGGAACCTCAACGGGACGGGAGTCGAACCACAGTGATGAAGAAGTCGTCGATCGCGCGGACGGCCGCGACGAACTGATCGAAGTCGACCGGTTTGCGGACGTACGCGTTGGCGTGCAGATCGTAGGCGGCGATCACGTCCTCCTCTGCTTCGGAAGTCGTGAGGATCACGACCGGAATGCGACGGAGATCGGGATCGCCCTTGATATCGAGCAAGACCTCGCGTCCGTCACGTCTCGGCAAATTCAGGTCGAGCAGCACGAGGTCAGGCGTGGCGACATCGGCGAATCGTCCCTGCTTGCGTAGATAGGCGATCGCGTCCTCACCGTTGGACACGACGGTCAGCCGGTTGGCGATCTTGTAGTCGGCGAACGCTTCTTGGGTCATCAGCACGTCACCTGGATCGTCCTCGACAAGAAGGATCTCGATGGGTCGCGAGGGTGACTGCTCAGGCATGGGTGGAACTCTCCTCTACCGGAAGCGTGAATGAGAAGCCGGCGCCGCCGAGTGAAGACGGAACCAGCCCGATGGAGCCACCGTGGAACTCGACCACTTTCTTGGCGAGGGCCAGACCGATACCGGTTCCTTCGTATTCGTCGCGACCGTGAAGCCGCTGAAAGATCACGAACACCTTCTCCGAGTATTCCGCGGGGATGCCGATCCCATTGTCCGCAACCTCGACGCGCAGCATCTGCCCCTCGGTCCCTTCCTCCACCGTCGTCGTCACGCGTACCACTGGGGCACGATCGTCGCGACGGTACTTCACGGCGTTTCCGAACAGATTGGTGAAGAGCATCTGCAGCAGCGAAGGGTCACCGTGAACGCACGGGGAGTCAGCGCCGAGTTGGAGATGCGCTCCGGACATCAGTACCTGGTCCTCCAGGTGGGCCCACGCCCTTTCGACCGTGCGTGCGAGATCGACAGAGACGAACCCCTCGCTGGTTCGACCGACGCGACTGAAGGTGAGCAGGTCGGTGATCAGGAGCTGCATGCGTTTCGCGCCGTCGACAGCGAAGGCGATGTACTGGTCGGCGCGCGCGTCGAGCTGTCCGTGGTATCGCTGTTCGAGCAGTTGACAGAAGCTCGCAACTTTGCGAAGTGGTTCTTGCAGGTCGTGCGACGCGACATAGGCGAACTGCTCGAGATCGGCGTTGGACCGGGCGAGCTCGGCAGCTTTGCGTTCGAGTCCTCGCCGTTGGCTCTCGACCTCAGCGAGGACACCGACCAGCTCGAGCCGCATCGACTCGACCCCCTCACCCATCTCGCGCATGTCAGGAGGGCCCTCTGGGCGGATCGGCGCCGTGTGCTCCCCACGAGACACGACTCTGACCTGTGCCGCCAGCCGGTCCATCGGCTGCAGCACGGCCACTTTCAAAGCGCGCTGCAGCCCGACGACCGCCACGACGACCACCACGGACATCAGGGCGAGGACCACGGCGACGACATGTCTGTCACGGTCGGCTGCTTCACGGGCGCTCGTGAGCTGACGAGCCAACTGAGCGTCGAGGTCGGCGTTGGTCTGCCGCACCCTTTCGAAGAGCTGTCGGCCGAACTGGATGGAGCTGTCCACCCCTGCGCTGTCCACCCCGCCGCTGGTCGCGCCGTCGGTACGCAACGAGGCGTACTGATCCCGCCAGGCCGTGATCGCTGCGTCGACGGTCAAGAGCGACAGACGGGCCGGGTCGTCGGGCTGGACGACACGCTCGAGCATCGCACGTGCCGCCTGCTCGTGGACGAGGCCTTGCCGATATGGCTCGAGGAACGGTTGGTCGCCTGTGAGCGCATACCCGCGCAGGCCCGTTTCCTGGTCGACCAACGACGTCAGGAGCTGGCTGGCAGCAAGGCGAGCCGGGAACGTGCGCTGCACCTGATCGGACAGCGCCCGGTCGGCCTCTCGCAGAACGAGCACGAGCACCAGCCCGGCCACCACCAGCAGGAGCGCGAGCGCCACGAGCGCGACACGCAACCGGCGCGCAAGCGTCCAGCGGGACCATCCGCGCTGGGCCGCCACGCTCAGCACCACCATCCCGAGCTGCCGACCAACAACACGGCGACGTCGTCGGTCAACGGCCCGCCGTTGCAACGCTCTGCCTCCGCGAGCAGCATCGGCGCCAGGTCGGCGCGTGAGATCCCTGCCGCAACGAGCGACTGCAGGTGACGCGCGAGTTCGTCGACGCCCAAGCGAGCACTCGCACCCGGCGTGGCCCGCCCTTCGACCAACCCATCGGTGAACAGCAGCAGGCCCCAGTCCTCGTTCAGGTCTACGGTGAATGGCTCGATCGTCCTATCCCCCAGCAGTGTCAGGATGGGCAGCGCCGGCCCGCTCAGCTCGTGGACTTCGCAGCCACGGATCAGCAATGGAGCGGGGTGACCGCACAGCAGCACCTCTGCCCGGGACAGGGCCGGATCCAACGAGATCATGGCAATGGTCGCGAACCGCACGTCCTGGCTTTCGGCCAACAGAACCTGTTCCACGCCGCGGACGACCTCGGCTCCGGTGTGCCCGGCCAGCACCAACGCTCGCCAACCGATCCGCAGCGCGACCCCCAGTGCGGCCTCGTCCGGGCCGTGTCCACATACGTCCCCGATCAGCAGGTGCACGCCGGTCCGAGACTGGACCACGTCATAGAAATCACCGCCCAGCAAGGCCCGGTCGTTCCCGGGCCGATAGAAGGGCGCCACGGCAATCTCCGTCGTGCCGATCAGCGGGCTCGGCAGCAATCCCCGTTGAAGGCGAACGTTCTCCTGCGCCCGTATTTCCGCAGCCATCAAGTCGCGCCGATCCAGAGCTGCCCGCCAGCGCTCCACCGCGTACCGCACCGAGCGCTCCAGGC
>JANXUX010000376.1 GCA_025351965.1 Actinomycetes bacterium
CTCGTGGCCGATCTGGGCATCGCGCTCGCCGACTTCCATGTACGGGAACGTGTTGCTCGTGGACTCCTCGTCGAGGATCAACGCGTCGCACTGGACGTGGCTCTTGCAGCCGTAGGCGCCTTCCTCGACGCGGACGAGGCCGCGGTAGGTGGTGATGCCACCGTCCTTGCTGATGCTCTTCGACACGATCTTGCTCGTGGTCTCCGGAGCGGCATGGACCATCTTCGCCCCGGCGTCTTGGTGCTGACCGGCGCCCGCATAGGCGACCGAGAGGACCTCACCGGTGGCTTTCGGGCCCATCAGATAGACGCTCGGGTACTTCATCGTCAGCCGGCTGCCGATGTTGCCGTCGATCCATTCCATATGGCCCTCGGTCTCGACCCGGGCCCGCTTGGTGACCAGGTTGTAGACGTTCGGCGACCAGTTCTGGATCGTCGTGTAGGTCACCCGGGCGCTCGGCTTGACCACGATCTCGACGACCGCCGAGTGCAGCGAGTCATTGGTGTAGACCGGGGCCGAGCAGCCCTCGATATAGTGGACCTGGCTGCCCTCGTCGGCGATGATCAGGGTGCGCTCGAACTGGCCGGCGTTCTCGGTGTTGATCCGGAAGTAGGCCTGCAGCGGCATCTCGCAGTTGACGCCCGGCGGCACATAGATGAATGATCCGCCGCTCCAGACTGCGGAGTTGAGGGCCGTGAACTTGTTGTCACCGGGCGGGATGATCGTCCCGAAGTACTGCTTGACCAGATCGGGGTACTCGCGCAGCGCGGTGTCCATGTCGCAGAACAGGATGCCCTGCTCTTCGAGCTCGACCCGGTTGCGGTGGTAGACGACTTCGGAGTCGTACTGCGAGGTGACACCTGCGAGGTACTTGCGCTCGGCCTCGGGGATGCCGAGCTTCTCGTACGTGGCCTTCATCTGCTCGGGCAGGTCGTCCCAGTCATCGGTCTGCTCCGCGCTCGGGCGCAGGTAGTAGTAGATGTCCTGGTAGTCGAGGTCCGGCATGTTGACCGCGAACCACGGCTCCATCGGCTTGCGATCGAAGGTCCGCAGGCTCTTCATCCGGAAGTCGGTCATCCACTTCGGCTCGCCCTTCCACCAGGAGATCTGGTCGACGACGCGGTCGTTCAGGCCCTTCTCCGATTTGAACGAGTATTCGACTTCGTCGTTCCAGCCGAGGCTGTACTTGCTGAGATCGAGATCGAAGGCTGTCATCGGGGACGCTCCCTAACCGGTGTGGCGTGACGGGTGATTTCCACTACCGCCATAGTAACAATTCGGTATCGGATCCGTCGATCGTGCTCGAATCATGCGCTCGATGCCACGAACTCCACCCGAGCCGGTACGAACTTGTGCCACGGCGTGCCTGCGACCGGGTCGCGTCTGGCGTTGTCGGTGAAATCGTTAGGGGCGGTACCGACCCGCACCAAGCCACCGACGGAGGACGGGTCCGGCTCGTCGAGACCCATGCCGTTCGGCAGGGATACGTGGCCGGCTTGCATCACATCGGTGATCTCGACGGTGACGACGGCCGAACTCCGCCCCGTGGTGAGGCGCGCCAACCCGCCGTCGACGATGCCGTGGCGGGTCGCGTCGGCCGGGTTGATCCGCAGTGCGCCGGCGCCGTCACGCTTGCGCCAACTGCTGTCGCGGATGATGGTGTTCGCCGTGAACGCTCGCCGTTCTCCGGCCGAGAGCACGAGCGGGAACTCGTCCGAGAGCCCGCCCGTCGGCTCTGTGCAGAGGGCGAGGAACTCATCGAGCAGTTCGTCCACCACGAGGCGGACCCGACCGCCGGCGTGCCCGATGCGCCGCTCGACATCGGCCCATTCGTCGATCGCGAACGTCACCCCCGAGGGGCTGGCGAGGATCGCGTCGAACAAGGCCTCGCCGAGTGCGAGCCCGTCGCCGGTGAACCCGGCGCGGCGCACCGACGCCTCGAACCCCGCTGCACAACGGTGCGCCGCTCCCCACAGGATGGCCGCTGACGCGGCGCCGTCGGGCAGGGTCGGCCCGAGGGTGCGGTAGAGCACGATCGGCGCCAGCGCGCCCAGTGCCGGATTCGCCGCTGTCGCGGCGAAGAACGCTTCGGCGAACGCGGCTCGGCCCTGTTCGGCCGCGGCGCGCAGCGGAGCGAGGTCCGCCGGATCGAGCAGACCGAGTGCCTCCACCAGCCGGGCATGGATCTCGGGCTCGGGAAGCGGGCCGTGCGGCGCATCGAGCACGGGCCGGCGCAGGTGGAAGACGTTGCTCGGGAACTCGAAGTTGAAGAACGTCGCCTCCCATTTCTCGTACTGTGACGGCGCCGGGAGGATGTAGTCGGCGAGACGGGCGGTCTCGGTCATCGCGACGTCGATCACCACGACGAGGTCGAGCGCCTCGATGGCGGCGCGCATCCGTTGGGTATCTGCGAGCGAGTGAACCGGGTTGCCACTCTCGACCAGCAACGCCCGGTAGCGCGCCGGATGGTCGGTCAGGATCTCATCCGGGATCACGTTGCACGGGAGGAGGCCGCTGATGATCTGAGCCCCGACGACCGGGCTGACCCTGGCCCCGCCGCTGCCGCTGCCGGCACCGGACCCCTTGTCCACACGGGCCAGCGCGACGAGGCTCGTCGGCGAGTACATCCCACCGGCGACGCCGAGGTTGCCGGTGAGCAGCCAGAGCAGCTTCTCCAGCCAGCTGTTCAACGTGGAGTGCACGTTCATCTGGACCCCGAGGTCCTCGAAGAAGGCGGCGCTGCGCGCTGCCGCGATCCGTCGGGTAGCGCCGCGGATGAGAACTTCGTCGACGCCGCAGCGAGCTGCGTAGTCACCGACATCCAGGTTGCCGAAGAGTTGCTCGATCCGGTCGAGGTCATCGGCGTGGTCGGCGAGCCAGGCGCGATCGATCAACCGCTCCTGGATCAGCACCGCGATCATGGCGGAGAGGCAGAACGCATCGGTGCCCGGCCGAACCCGGAGGTGGAAGTCGGCGAGCTCGGCCGTCTCGGTCCGTCGGGGGTCGAGCACCACCATGCTGCGCGCCGGATCGTTGGCGATCTCCTTGAGGACCGTGCGGGCGTGGGAGATGCCATGTGACTGCCACGGGTTCTTGCCCACGAACACGGCGACCTCGGTGTGCTCGAAGTCGCCGCGCACCATCGCCCCGAGCATCTTCGCGTTGACGAAGAACTCGCCCGTCTTCTCCTGCGCGAGCGCACTCGATCGGTAGACCGAACCGAGCGCACGCAGCGTCGCGCCGCTGTAGCTACCGCCGAGGTGATTGCCCTGTCCCCCGCCGCCGTAGTAGAGGATGCTGGGTCCGCCGTAGGTGTCGCGGACGGCGGCGAACCGCTCGGCGACCTCGCGGATCGCAGTGTCCCAATCGATCTCCTCGAACGAACCGTCGGGCCGGCGGCGCAACGGCGACGTCAGTCGCGGCGAACCGTTCTGGTAGTGGTCGAGGCGCAACGCCTTCTCGCACGTGTAGCCGCGTGAGGCCGGATGCGCCTTGTCGCCGCGTATGCGCTCGAAGCGTCGGCCGGTGTCGCCGCCGAGGCGCACCTCGATGCCGCAGTTGCACTCGCAGAGAATGCACGCCGTCTGCTTCCACTCACCGGTGTCGGTCATCATCGCAGCGTACGACATGTCCGTTGCGTGACGCAATGGACTGTTCTTCACGACGCTCCTGCACGGGCGTCTTCACGAGCGTGTTCACGATTTTCGTTCACGTCGCGACCCGGACGTGCCGATCTCACCGATGGAACTCACGGCCGACCAAACCTCACGGTGTACTCCGGCGTGTCTCCTGCAACGGGCACCTGCACGCAGGTCCACATCGGAGGAACCATGAACCGAATCTCACGAGTCGCCGCCACCGCCTTTTGCGCCGGCTCACTCGCCCTCGGCGGCGTTGCCGTCGGCATGCCCGACGCACACGCGGTCGCTCCGTACAACTCGCCATCGACGCGCCAGGCGCTGGCCGCGTCGGCCACAGTCGGCGACGTCACGGCGACTGAGCACACCACGACGCTGCCGCTGCTCGGCGCACCTCTGACGATCGATGTCACCTCGGGACCCGACGGCACCGTGACCAGCATCGCGGTCAACCCGGCGAGTGGTGCGGCGGACGCAGCCGACACGCCGGACACGGTCCGCTTCGCACATGCCGAGGGTACCGAGACGGTCGAGATCTCGTCGCACGGCGGCGGGCAGCACGTCTCGGCGACGTCCGCCCTGCTGGCCGACGTGGTGGGATCGCAGACCTGGACCGGCGTTCTCTGTAACGGCACTTCGGCGAGCATCGCGTACATCGTGCACGCCGATGGCACGGTCTCGGATGCCACGGCCACGCCGACCGCCGACATCCACGCCGAGTCCAGCAAGGGCCTCAGCGTGGCCTTCTCGAACAGCGAGCGGGTGCGGATCCGCGTCAAGCACTCCGACCAGGGTGCCACCGTGGTCGTTTCGGTCGACGATCGGATCCGTTGCGATGTCACCGAGCCGGCCGCCGACCCGTCGGCGTCGACCTCCGTTCCGGACGATCAGGGCCAGGACGACCAGGGCCACGATGACAAGGGCCACGATGACAAGGGCCAGCACAGCAGCGACGCCGCTGACGACGGGTCGAACCACGGCGCCGGCGACGATCACGGCACCGAGAAGACCGACGAGACCGACGACGCCACCGCGCCGACCACCGCGTCGACCAGCGCAGGCCCGGTCACATCGACGACGGTCGACGACCACGACGATGCCGGTTCGGGTAGCGATGCCTCTGACGACAGCAATGGAGACAGCCGACACCATGGGTGATCGCGCCCAGGTCCGGCGGGCACTGGCCGGTGTGGCGGCCGTCGTCGTCGCACTCGGCCTCGGCACGACTGGCTGCAGCTCCGATTCGGCGGCGTCGTCGTCGTTGCCGTCACCGATGACGGCTACAGGCACCGCGTCGTCGCTCCCGATGCCGACCACGCTTCCTGCGGCGAAGGACCCGGGCGCAATCGGGACGACTCTCGACGCTTCCGCCCCATCGGCGCCGGCGACTTCGGCCGTCGACGGTGCGGCGCTCCTCCACGGGGCGATTGCGTCGATGTCCGCCGGATACCACTTCACCACCACGTTGACCGTGAACGGGGTCGTCGTACTCAGTGCCGACGGCGACCGAGTGGGTGACGGCACCCGGCTCGCAGTGACCCAGGGCAGCGTGTCCGTGCA
>JANXUX010000389.1 GCA_025351965.1 Actinomycetes bacterium
CGCCAAGGCCCGCCGCGCCGCGCGCGAGGTCGGCGCCAAGGGATTGGCGCTCGGCGGGGGAGTGGCCGCGAACTCGCTACTGCGCGACCGCTGGGTCCAAGCCTGCGCCGAGGATGGCATCCGCGCCTTCGTCCCGAGCCGGGCGATGTGCACCGACAACGCGGCGATGATCGCAGCCGCCGGATGGCACCGGTTGGGCAGTGACGGCCCGACGTCGCTCGACACGGGCGCATACCCCGGCCTGCGCCTGACGATGGACCGCTGACGCGGCCGAGCGCGGCGGACCACGTCACGACCGGGCTGAAGGGGCTGGGCCGTACACTCGTTGGACCATGAGTCGGCTCCAGATCTACATCGTCACTGCACCAGGTCTGGAGGAGGTGACGGCGCGCGAGCTGGCGAAGCTGGACATGAAGGTGATCGACCTCGGCATCGGCGGGTTGACGTGTTCGATGACGTGGTCGCAGCTGATGCTCGCTCATCTCCACCTGCGCACGGCGACGCGCGTCCTGGTGCGCATCGGGCGGTTCGACGCCGGCGGTTTCGGCGACCTCAAGGAGGGGATGACGGACATTCCGCTGCACGAGTGGCTGCCCCGTCACGCCGCGCTGAACATCAGCGTCTCGGCATCGGGTTCGCGACTCACCCACACCGACGCAATCGAAGAGCGGGTGCGCGAGGTCGTTCGCCGTGCCTACGATCCGGCGCTGCAGTACGAGGGTGGCGTGCACACGATGCACGTACGTATCGCCCGCAACGTCGCGACGGTCAGCCTCGATGCCACCGGTGACCCGCTGTACCAGCGCGGCTGGCGCACCGAGTCCGGTCCGGCGCCGATGCGCGAGACGTTGGCTGCGGCGCTACTGCAGTGGAGTGGCGCGTCGAAGTTCAAGGGTGTGCTCACGGACCCGTGCTGCGGTGCCGGCACGATCGTCGTCGAGGCCGCGCAGATGGCGCGCAAGATCCCGGCAGGGCGCAACCGAGAGTTCGCGTTCGAGCACTGGCGCCCCGTCGACCCCGAGCAGAACACGAAGCTGCGTGCTGCGGCCGAAGCCGATGTCCGTCCGACGATGAAGAAGAAGCTGCAGGCCAGCGATCTCTCTGCATCGATGATCGAGATCGCGACGGCCAACGCCGAGCGCGCCGGCGTCGTAGACGACATCGTGTTCAGCGTCGCAGACGCCAAGCACGCTGCGGTCGGTGCGAGCGTGGTCACCAACCCGCCGTACGGCGAGCGGATGACGGCGGCCAACCAGAAATCGTTGTACCTCGGGCTCGGCAAGGCCGAGCGACTTGCGGTCATCGCGCCTGCGTCGGGCCTTCCTGCGTTCAAGCGTGAGTTCGACGCCACCCTGGCGACGAGCAACGGCGGGCTCTCGGTCCGGTTCGCACAGGTAGCCTTTTCGGCGTGAAGCAGCTCGTCCCGTTGCAGCTCGGCCAGCACCAGGTCTGGCCGCCCGTGGTGCTCGCCCCGATGGCAGGCGTCACGAACGCGCCGTTCCGGACGATGTGTCGCCGGTTCGCTCCCGGACTGGTGTACGTCAACGAGATGGTGATGGCGACTGCGCTGGTGCACGGCAACGCGAAGACGAAGCGGATGGCGACGTTCGGTGCGGACGAGCCGTTCCGCAGTTTGCAGATCTATGGCAGCGATCCGGTCATCATCGGCGAGGCGGTGCGCCGGTTGGCCGCCGAGGACCGGGTCGACCACATCGATCTCAACTTCGGTTGCCCGGCGCCGAAGGTGACCCGTCGTGGTGGCGGTGCGGCAGTGCCGGTCAAGCCGAACCTGCTGCGCGCGATCCTGAACGCAGTGGTGAGCGGCGCCTCGCCGTACGGCATCCCCGTGACCGCCAAGTTCCGGATGGGCATCCACGACGACCTGCTGACGTTCGTGCGCACCGGCCAGATCGCCGAGGACGAAGGCGTCGCCGCGATCGCGCTCCATGCGCGCACGGCCCAGCAGCACTACGCAGGAACCGCCAACTGGGACGCGATCGGCGAACTGAAGGCGGCCGTGCACTCCATCCCTGTGCTCGGCAACGGCGACATCTGGGAAGCCGCCGACGCACTGGCGATGATCGAGCACACCGACTGCGACGGCGTCGTCATCGGCCGCGGATGTCTCGGACGTCCGTGGCTGTTCGGCCATCTCGTCGCGGCGTTCAGTGGTGAGCCGGTCCCCGAGTCACCCTCGCTCGGTTTCGTCGCCGAGCAGATGGCCGACCACTGCCGGCTGATGGCCGACCTGGTCGGTGAGGACAGTGCCGTGCGCGACTTCCGCAAGCACACCTCGTGGTACCTCACCGGGTATCCGGTCGGTGGTGAGGTGCGCGGCCGGCTGAGCCAGATCAACTCACTCGCCGAGCTCGACGATCTGCTCGCCGAGTTGCTCGATCGCCTCGGTGCCGACCTCACCGTCGTCCCCGGCGGCGAACGCATCCGGCGCGGCCACACGAACGGTCCGATCCGGGTCGTGCTGCCCGACGGCTACCTCGACGATCTCGATGACGCGACGCCGCCCGATGACTCCCACGTGATGGCGCTCAGTGGTGGCTGAACGACATGGTGGCTGAACGACATGGTGGCTGACGGCGGGCGGGTCGTGCTCGCCTCGGCATCGCCGCGGCGCAGCGCCCTGCTGGCCCAGCTCGGGATCGCCTTCGCCGTCGTTCCGGCCGACATCGACGAGACCGAGCACGACGGCGAGGATCCCGTGTCCTACGTCGGTCGGCTCGCCGGCGAGAAAGCCGCTGCCACCGCGTCCATGCTCGGCGCCGATGCGCTCGCCGCAGTCGTGATCGCTGCGGACACCACGGTCGATGTCGACGGCGCGATTCTCGCCAAGCCCTCCGATGCCGAGGACGCGCGACGCATGCTCGGCCTGCTCGCAGGACGCAGCCACGCCGTGCACACCGGCGTTGCGGTGCGCGTCGACGGCCGCACCGAGATGACCGTCGTGACGACCCGGGTGACGATGGTGGACCTCGACGACGCCCGCCTGGACTGGTACGTGGGCACCGGTGAGCCATTCGGCAAGGCGGGGGCCTACGCGCTGCAGGGCGCCGGCTCCGCTCTCGTGGAACGCGTCGAGGGCAGCGTCAGCAATGTGATCGGGTTGCCACTCACTGCGCTCGACGCGCTGCTCGGTCGGTTCGGGACATCGCTCGTCGGTCTCACCGGCGGCGAGCACTGAACCGATGCTGCATCTGAACCGGCCGACGCGCCTCGGCCTGAAACTGGCCCTCTTCGTCGTCGTGGTCATCGTGTTCGTGCGACCGATCGCGAAGAACTTCGTCAAGGCGTTCGACGACCTGCATGACGTCCACGTCGTCCTGCTCGGCGTTGCGCTCGCTCTCCAGGCCGTTTCACTGTTCGCCTACGCAAGCGTCACCCACGCTGCGCTCGGCGGTCGTGACTCGCCGGTGTCGATCTGGCGGGTGGTCCGGATCCAGATGAGTACCCGCGCCTTCGGTGGCATCGTGCCGGCCGGTGCGGCCGCCGGTCCGGCGCTCGGTTACCGGTTGCTGACCCGCTCCGGCGTTCCCGGGCGCGAGGCAGGGTTCGCGCTCGGTGCCGCCGGCACGGTGTCCGCAGTCATCCTCAACCTGATCCTGTGGATCGGCCTCCTCAATGCCTTCACGGAAGTGCTGGAGAAGCGCGACGCAGAACGTACCGATGCCGGCATCGTCCGCTTCAAGCATTACGGCATCAATCAGAACGACAAACTCATATTCGAGGGCGAGCGAATTGTGCTGATGAAGCGCCGGGCCGCCTGGATTGATCGCTAGCAAGCATGAAAGGGACTTAGCCCATGATTAA
>JANXUX010000115.1 GCA_025351965.1 Actinomycetes bacterium
CATGAACCGCTCGGTGTCGAGCCGCTCACCGGGTCGGGACGAGGGGTCCGGCGAGCAGCTCGGCGAGGAGCCGGGGTGCGTCGAGGGTGGCCTCAGCGGCGATTGGGCGCGACATGAAATACCCCTGCGCCTCGGCACAACCGAGATCGACGAGGCGATCGTAGGACGCACGGTCTTCGACCCCCTCGGCGACCGCGTGCAGGCCGAGGTTGCGGGCGAGGTCGAGGACGGACTTGATGATGGCTTCGGCCCCGGTGTCGTCCGCCATCGAGAGCACGAAGCACTTGTCGATCTTGACCTCACACACCGGGAGGCGTTGCAGGTACGCGAGCGAGGAGTAGCCGGTGCCGAAGTCGTCGACCGACAGGCGGGGGCCGAGCGCGGCGAGCTTGTCGAGCACGGCGATCGTGCGCGTGGCGTCGGCCATCACATGGGTCTCGGTGACCTCGAGCGTCAGCTTCTGCGGGGTCGCGCCGGTCTCGCGCAATGCATCGGCAACGATGTCCACGATGTCGTCGTCGAGCAGGTTGCGCATCGAGAGATTCACCGCAACGCTCCAGTCGTGGCCGGCCGCGCGCCACACCATCATCTGGTCGAGGGCCGTACGCAGCACGTGCCCTGTGAGCTGGTGGATCATGCCGGACCGCTCTGCGAGGGGGATGAACTCCTCCGGACCGATCGGGCCGAGCATCGGGTGTCGCCAGCGGACCAGGGCCTCGAAGCCAACGATCTCGGAGCGGGACAGATTGACCTTGGGCTGATAGACGACGGACAGCTCACCGTTGGCGACTGCGGCGTTCAATCCGTTGACGAGCGTGAGGCGGCGGGGCGAGTTCGTGTCCGCCTCTGGGTCGTAGAACGCGACACCGTCGCCGACACCGGTCTTGGCGTCGTGCATCGCCACATTTGCGCGCTGGAGCAGGGTCGCACCGTCGGTCGCGTCGTGCGGAGCGACGGAGACGCCGCAACTGGCTGACACGTTGATCGCCAGGCCATCGATCTCGAACGGGACGGCAAGCATCCGCCTGATCGACTGCATCGCCGTCGACAGGTCAGCCCGGGTGTGCAGACGCCCGAAGAGCAGTCCGAACTCGTCGCCGCCGAGACCAGCGACGACGACTGTGCCATCGCTCAGCCGGTCCAGTCGCTGGGCGACCTCGATCAGTACCGCATCGCCGCACAGGTTGCCGAGCGTGTCGTTGATCTCCTTGAAACCGTCGAGGTTCATCACCGCGACCGCAGCGTGGCCGCCGGCACTCGTGATGCGACCGACGGCTTGGTCGATGCGTTCTTGAAAGAACCGCCGATTCGGCAGCCCGGTGAGCGCGTCGTGCAGGGCATCGTACTCGCGGCCGCGAGCCTGCTCCTGGAGGCGTTCGATCAACCGGCCGTTCTCGAGAGCGACGCTGGCGTGGTTCGCAAGGGTGGCGAACATCGGTGCCTCCTGGGCGCGGAAGCCGCGCTCGCCGAGCCGATCGAGCACTGCGATGACCCCGACGAGTGCGCCGCCCTCGGTCACAGGGGCAACGATGCAGTCGCGCGCGTGGAGGGCGGCTCGGATCGTGCGCTTGGTCGGGCAGTCCGGCTGTGCACCGACGACCTGGGCCTCGTTCGACGAGGCGAACCACGACGTGACGTCGGCACTGGTCAATGCAGGAAGATCGCGCAGCGTGCGCCCATCGTCGTCGACTGCAACGCCGACGAGCCCGTCGGCATCGTCGAACAGCCAGATCTCTGCCCGGTCGGCGTGGAACAGGTCCTTGGCCTTGCCGAGGATCGACTCGAGAACGACGTCGGGTCGCTGTGACCCCGTGACCAACCGAGTGAAGTCGTAGAGCTGGGACAGGCTGTCGAAGCGCTGGGTGAGCGACGAGTACGACCGATAGGTGATGACGAGGAATGCGGCGATGCCGCCGAGAAGAATCAGTCCCCCCGCATGATCGACGGTGAGAAGACCGACGAGGAGCGCGAAGCTGGTGTTGACCGGAGCCGTGAGTGCCCCGATCGCGAGGATCGAGCGGAACCGCAGCTGACCCCCGTGCCAGCGCACGGCGAGCGCGACCACCACGAAGCCGAGCAGATCGGCCGCGAACACCGCCAC
>JANXUX010000012.1 GCA_025351965.1 Actinomycetes bacterium
ACTGCGCCCGCACACCGACGGCACCTACTCCCATGACGCGCCAGGCGTGCAGCTGCTCCACTGCCTGCAATTCGAAGGCACCGGAGGCGAGAGCACGATGGTCGACGGGTTCGCCGTCGCCGAGCAGCTCCGCCTCGATCACCCGGACCACTACGCCACGCTCTCGACGGTGCACGTCCCCGGGCAGTACATCGGCGACGGCTCGCACCTGATCGCAGCTCGCCCGGTGCTGCGCCACGACCACGCCGGCCAGCTGGTCCAGGTGTCGTTCAACAACGACGACCGGGCTCCGTTCCTGCTGCCCGAGGCCGAGATGATCGCCTTCTACGACGCGATCCGGGTCTTCGACACCATCGTCAACGACGCCGCGATGCAGTGGCGGCACGTCCTCGCTCCCGGTGAGGCAATGCTGTTCGACAATTGGCGGGTGCTCCATGGACGCTCCGCCTACACCGGTCTGCGCCGGATGTGCGGGGGCTACGTCAACCGCGAGGACGTCGAGAGTCGGCTGCGCCACCTGAGCTGAGCTGATGCATTGTCGGAGTTGTTTTTCATTTCTGGTACACAACCGCAACAATGCGAGCGTCATCGCGCGCAAACGGGCGACTTGTGCACGGTGAGCGTTCAGTTCTGCTCACCGACGTAAGGAGAACCCCATGGGACGGGCATTGACCTTTCTCGCACGATCCGGCCTCGCCGCCGGATTTGCGGCCATCATCATCTCGACCGGCATCGGCTCCGGCCACGCCGCACCGGCGGCACACCCGGCGGGCACCCCGGTTGCCTGCAACAGCGCCTCCCCGGTCGTCGGGACCGTCTGTGACATCGTCGTAACGGTTGCCGACGCTCTGCTGCCCGGCGGTTCGACCGTCATCAGCACCCCCTCGACCCCGACGCCCGACCTGCCCATCCCGTCGCTGCCCCTCCCGCCACCGCTCGACGGTGGCCTCGACGTGAACGTCCCGATCCAGCTCTGCAACATCACGGCCAACGTCCTCGGCTCCGCCAGCGGGACGTGTCCTGCCAGCGGATCCTCGACCGGACCGAGTATCACCCCTGGGACCGGCGGTGGCATCAACGTCACGGCTCCCGTACAGGTGTGCGGCGTCGCCGTCGCAGCGCTCGACGGCGTCGCGACGGGTGCCTGCCCGACAACAGGCCCCTCGACGACGAGCGACGGCGGAACCGGCGGACTCCTCAACGTCGCTGCCCCCATCCAGGTGTGTGGCGTGTCGATCGGAGCTCTCGATGCCAGCGCCACGGGCGCGTGCCCGGCGACCGGCCCGACTGCCATCAGCGGTACCGGTGGTGGCCTGGCCAACCTCAGCATCGCCCCCCAGGTGTGCGGTGTCTCGGTCGCGGCCATCGACTCCGCAGCCGTCGGCGCCTGCCCGGCTTCGGCCCCGACGTCGGGTGGCGGCACCGGTGGCGGCTTGATCAACGTGAACATCCCGCTCGCCGTCTGCGGTGTCGCTGCTGGTTCACTCGGTGGTTCGGCCAAGGGGTTCCTGCCCAGCGAGCGCCCCGACCACCACGGTCCCGGCCAACGCCCCCACCACCACGGTTCCCGGTTCGACGACCCCCACCACGGCGACGCCCGGTAACGATGTCACCGCCACCACCGTTGTCACAGCGACCACCGTCGAGGAGCAGTTCGGGCCCGAGGTGAGCACCGTCCCCGGTGCCGCCACGGACAACGAGCCGTCGGGCGGCAGCGGCGACGGCGGCCTGCCCATCACAGGTATCAGCATCACCGTGCTCGTCGCCGGCGCTGCTGTCCTGCTCCAGTCCGGGCTGCTCGCCCGGACCATCGCCAACCGGAGGTTGCGCAGGACGGCTGCGTAGTCCGGTCAGGTCCGCCCAGCGGCGCCTCGCCCATCGGGGCGCCGCTTCGGTCGAACGAACGCTCGTGATCGCATCGGCGGAACGAGCAGACGTGAACCGACACGACACCCAGCGCCACACCGAGGACTGACCGCCCCGGTGTGGCGTAGTCGTGGGGCTTTTCTCCATCTCCGGACCCGAAGGTGGGTTCGGCACCGAGCCGGTCAGAGCTGGAGCGACTTGATCTCCAGGAACTCCTCGAGCCCGAACCGCCCGTACTCACGGCCGATACCGGACTGCTTGTAGCCGCCGAACGGTGCGTTGGGGTTGAACGCCCCACCGTTGACCTCGACCTGGCCGGTGCGCAGGCGCCGGGCGACCTGCTCGGCATGGGCCTTGTCCGCCGACCAGACGCCGCCGGCGAGGCCGTAGACGACGCCGTTGGCGATGCGCACTGCGTCCTCTTCGTCCTCGTACGGCAAGATCGAGAGCACCGGCCCGAAGATCTCCTCCTGGGCAATGGTCATGTCCGGGCGAACGGCGGAGAACACAGTTGGACGGACGTAGAAGCCGACGTCGAGACCCTCCGGCGCACCGATGCCGCCGGCGACGAGCGTCGCACCCTCGTCAATGCCTTTCTGGATGTACCCCTGGACGCGGTCGCGCTGCGCAGCGGAGGCGAGCGGCCCGAGGTGCACACCGTCGGCGAAGGGGTCGCCGACCACCATCGCGGCGGCCGTCGCGCCGGCGATGGCCTCGGCTTCGGCGAGGCGCTCCTTGGGCACCAGCATGCGGGTCAGCGCCGAGCACGTCTGGCCGGAGTTGAGGAAGGCCTTGCCGACACCGTCGCTGACGGCCTTCTTGAAACCGGCCTCGTCGAGGTCGGCGAGCAACACGTTGGCGCTCTTCCCACCGAGCTCGAGGGCGATCTTCTTGATCGTCTCGGCACCGAGCTGAGCAACGCGCTTTCCGGCGCGGGTCGAGCCGGTGAACGAGACCATGTCCACGTCGGGATGCGACGCCATTGCCTCCCCGACGACGGGGCCGACACCCGAGACCAGGTTGAACACGCCGGCGGGCAGGCCGACCTCGTGGATCACTTCGGCGAGGATGAATGCGTCGACAGGGGCGATCTCGCTGGGCTTGAGGACGACGGTGCAGCCGGCGGCCAGCGCGTAGGCGACCTTGGCGGCGATCTGGTGTAGCGGATAGTTCCACGGCGTGATGCAGGCAACGACTCCGATCGGCTCGCGCACGATCAACGACGAGCCGATCTTCTCCTCGAACTGATACGACTCCGTGAGCGCGGCGGCCTGGTTGAAGCTGTTGATCGGCAGACCGACCTGCACCATCTGGGACAGCCACTTGGCCATGCCTGTCTCGCGTGAGATCGCGGTCGCGATCTCGTCCATGCGGGCACCGAGTGCATCGCCGATTCGGGTCAAGTACTTGGCCCGCTCCTCGACCGGCGTCGTCGACCAGGACTCGAAGGCAGCCTTGGCGGCCGTCGCCGCCGCGTCGACGTCGGCGGCTGACCCGGACGGAATCGTGGCCATGATGCCTTCGGTGACGGAATCGATGACCGCGATGGTCTCGGTCGAGGTCGAGGCGACCCAGGATCCGTTGATGTACAGCTTGTCGTAGGTGGTGCCGGTCCCGGCGCCGTGGTCGGTGGTGGTGCTCATGATGCTCCTCTCGAGCGACTCCCCTGAGTCGCCGCTGCGTGGCAGGGTACGCCGCGATCGCCCCAGCAGTGATCCCCAGCCTGGCTGTCACACCCATGTGGTGGAATGGCGGACATGGCGCTGCACATCCACCACGGCTCGCACCTGGTGCCGCTCGTGGATTCTTTGGCGGGCGTTCTCGCCGAGCCGCTCTCCGATCCGTTCACGGCCGAGGTCATCGCAGTGCCGACCGCCGGCATGCGCGACTGGCTGCAGCAACAGCTGGCGATGCGTCTCGGCACCGGCGATCGGCTGCTCGAATTCCGGGCCGGCGTGTCGGCCAACATCGACATGCTGTTCCCCGGCGCCTTCACCGCAGCCGTGCTCGGCCAGGATCGCGCCAGCACCAGCCCGTGGGATCTCGACCGGCTGACCTGGACGGTGCTCACAGTCCTCGACAGCGGCGAAGTCGACGTGCCTGGATGGCGCAGCCGGAACCAGGGCACCTATGCGACGGCTCGTCGCATCGCCGACCTGTTCGATGGCTATGCAACCAACCGTCCCCAGTTGATCCAGCAGTGGGCGCTCGGTCGCGATGGCGACGGCACGCTGGACGAGCGCGAGGCCATCGTGCCGTTGGCCGCCGATCACCGCTGGCAAGCGCTGCTGTGGCGAGCCGTCCACGCCAGAATCGGCTCGCTCAGCCCGGCCGAGCAGTTGCCTGACCTGCTCGAAGGCCTCCGCTCGGGTCGGACCGAGCCGACACTGCCGGACAGGGTGGCCGTGTTCGGGCTGAGCGCCGTGTCGACGGCGCAGCTCACCGTCGCTCGCGCGCTCGGCGAGGTACGCGAGGTCCACCTGTACCTCGTCCACCCGTCGCCGGCGGCCTGGCAGGCCGTTCGCCAGCACCTCGCCGGTCGCCTCGTCCTGCGCAGCGCCTGTGATGCGTCGGCCGCGGTCGAACACCCCCTCCTGCGCTCCTGGGCCCGACCTGCGATGGAAGCCGCTGCGCTGGTCAGCGGGCTGGAACCAGCCGTGCGGGTCAGCCGGCACGAACCGGCCGAGGGCCGTTCGGCCGATTCGCTGCTCGGTCGACTCCAGCGCGGGTTGTCGACCGATCACGTCGAGGTGGCCACAGGCAGCTCCGTCGCCGGCCGCGACGTCGATCCCAGCGTGCAGATCCATGCCTGCCACGGCACCGTCCGCCAGCTCGAGGTGCTTCGCGACGCGCTCGGACACCTCTTCGTCAGCGATCCCACGCTCACGCCGCGTGATGTCGTCATCCTGTGCCCCGACCTCAC
>JANXUX010000207.1 GCA_025351965.1 Actinomycetes bacterium
GTCGTGGTCGTGGTGGTCGTGGTCGTGGTCGTGGTGGTCGTGCCCGTGGCCGCCGAGGGCGGACGAGCTCGGTTGGTGATCAGGAGGCAAAGAGCCTCACCTCCCAGGTGCCGTGGTGCTCGGCGAGCACGTCGTTGAGGAGAGCGACGTCGGCGGGCAGGTCCGCCGGGTCGAGGTGACAGGTCGTCGCGGCGCAGGCGGCAAGGCGCTCCAACTCCGAGGCCAGCGCTGCGCCGAACGCAGCGATCTCGAACGGATCGAGACCGAGCAGGCGGACGCCGGCGGTCGTCAGGGTGCCGACGAGGTGGTGCAGTTCGCACAGCGCCGCCTCGCCCGGTTCGCAGCCGGCCGCCGCAGCGACCAGACCCATCACGATGGGCTGCGGGATGGACGTCCCGAGCGCGGCGACCGCTTCGTCGTAGCGGGATGACGGGAAGGCCCGCCGGCCGCCGCGCAGCAGTTGGCGGCCGAGGGTCCGGCTGGACGTGCGCAGTCGCGGTGAACCGGTGCGGGCGAGGTATTCCGCCTCGAAGTCGGCCCACGGCACGGCACCGTCACCGATGCACTGCGCGCAGACGGCCGCAGCGAACGCCGCGTCGACCAGGCCGGACGTCTCCAGGCGACCGACCACGAACTCACGCAGTGTCGCCAGATCGACGATGTCGCCGACGCCCGCGGCGGGTTCGGCACCACCCGAATGGGCGTGTCCACCCGACGGGAACCGACCGTCGGCGAGGAGCAGCAGGGACGCCTTCATGGCTGGACGAGTGAGCCGGGCATCAGAACAGGAAGTAGCGCTGGGCGAGGGGAAGCTCGGTGGCCGGGTGCTCCTCGACGACCTCGCCGTCGATGCGCACGGTGAACGAGTCGGCGTCGACGGTGATGTGCGGCAGCGCGTCGTTCTCGGGCAGATCGGCCTTGGTCACGCCACGAGTGCTGGAGACGGCGACCAGTTGGCGACCGAGGCCGAGGCGGTCGGCGAGTCCGTCGTCGAGCGCAGCCTGCGACGCGAATGTCAGGCTGGAGGCCGCGGCGACCCGTGGGCTGGCGCCGAACATCGGGCGGGGGAACACCGGCTGCGGCGTCGGAATGGAGGCGTTGGCGTCGCCCATCTGCGCCCACGCGATCATCCCGCCCTTGATCACGGCGTGGGCACGGACGCCGAAGAACCGCGGATCCCACAGCACCAGATCGGCGAGCTTGCCGATCTCGATCGAGCCGACCTCGCCCTGCAGGCCGTGGGCGACGGCGGGGCAGATCGTGTACTTGGCCACGTACCGACGGGCGCGGAGGTTGTCGGCCTCGCCGTCGCCCGCCAAGGCGCCGCGTCGATCCTTCATCACGTGTGCCGTCTGCCAGGTGCGCAGGATGACCTCGCCGACGCGGCCCATTGCCTGGGAGTCACTGCCGATGATGGAGATCGCGCCCATGTCGTGCAGCACGTCCTCGGCCGCAATCGTGGAGGGCCGGATCCGACTCTCTGCGAAGGCGAGGTCCTCGGGCACACTTGCGTTGAGGTGGTGGCAGACCATCAGCATGTCGAGGTGCTCGGCCAGGGTGTTGACCGTGTGCGGACGGGTCGGGTTGGTCGATGACGGGAGCACGTTCGGGTGCCCTGCGACAGTGATGATGTCGGGTGCGTGTCCGCCGCCCGCACCCTCGGTGTGGTACGTGTGGATCGACCGGCCGGCGATGGCCGCCATGGTCGACTCGACGAAGCCCGCCTCGTTGAGGGTGTCGGTGTGGATCGCGACCTGCACGCCGGACTGGTCGGCGACGGTGAGACAGGCATCGATGACGGCCGGTGTGGTGCCCCAGTCCTCGTGCAGCTTGAAGCCGCCGGCGCCTCCGCGCAGCTGCTCCCACATGCCCTCCTCCGAGACCGTGTTGCCCTTGCCGAGTAGGACGAAGTTCATCGGCCAGCCGTCGAGGGCTTGGTGCATCCGTTCCAGGTACCACGCACCTGGAGTGACCGTCGTGGCCTTGGTGCCGTCCGCCGGGCCGGTGCCGCCGCCGATGATCGTGGTGATGCCGGCGGCCAGCGCCTCGGTGAGGATCTCCGGGCAGATCAGGTGCACGTGGCAGTCGATCGCGCCGGCGGTGATGATCTTGCCGTTGCCGGACATGATCTCGGTCGACGGACCAATCACGAGCGCCGGGTCGACGCCATCCATCGTGTCCGGGTTGCCGGCCTTGCCGATACCGACGATGCGCCCGTCGCGTACGCCGATGTCGGCCTTGATGATGCCCCAGTGGTCGAGGATCACGACGCCGGTGATGACGAGATCGGGCGTGCCCGGCTGACCGGCCGTCCCAGCGCGGGTGCGGGTCGATTGGCCCATCGATTCGCGGATGACCTTGCCGCCGCCGAAAATTGCCTCCTCGCCGCCGAAGCAGAGATCTCGCTCGACCTCGATGATGAGGTTGGTGTCGGCCAAGCGGACGCGGACACCGGCGGTCGGCCCATACAGACGGCGGTAGCGCTGGCGATCGATCTCGACCATCAGCTGCTGCCCGCAGGGGTGGTGTCGGCGGTGTCCGCGGGTGTGGTGTCGGCGGTGTCGAGCGGCCCGGCGACCTGGTTGCGCAGTCCGGCGACGATGCGCGCCCCGCGGAGCGGGATCAGCGCGACGGTACGGCCGATGCCGGGCTCGAAGCGCACAGATGTGCCGGCGGGGATGTCGAGCCGCCGGCCGTACGCAGCATCCCGGTCGAACGACAGCCCCGGGTTGGCCTCGGCGAAGTGGTAGTGCGAGCCGACCTGGACCGGACGGTCTGCGGTGTTCATCACGACCACCTCGACCGCAACGGCACCGGCGTTGAGCACCAGGGTGCCTTCCGGGCCGAAAATCTCTCCGGGGATCTGGCCGGGCATCATCTCGGCTGCGCGCTCATCGCCTGCGCGCTCATCGGATCGGCTGGTGCAGCGTGACCAGCTTCGTGCCGTCGGTGAACGTGGCCTCGATCTGCACCTCGTCGACGAGTTCGGGGATGCCGTCCATCACGTCGGCCCGGGTCAGCACCCGCGTCCCGGCGTCCATCAGGTCGACCACGGTGCGGCCGTCGCGCGCCGCCTCATAGACCCACGACGTCAGGATCGCGACCGATTCCGGGTAGTTCAAGCGCAGCCCACGGGCCTGACGGGCCAGGGCGACCTGGGCTGCCACGTGCACGAGCAGGCGCTCTTGTTCGTGCGGGGACAGCTGCATCCGCCGATCTTACGGTCACCATGTTTCGGCTCTGTGAACCGTGAGCACGGACGACGACCTCGTTGATCGGAGCGGTCCATTGCGACCTCGGCGGCATCTCCCGATCTCTGTCACAGGCACCGATTACGCTGCAGTCATGGAGCCACGCGAATCCCGAACCCAGACGTCTGCGTTCGGCGTCGGACGGCGCGAAGGTCACGACGCAGCCGCGTTCTACTCGCGGTTCATGCCACCGACGCTGTCCGCCGACGAGGACGTGATCCGCCCACCGGAGCTGCTCGACCTGCTCGGCAAGGGCCGGCTGTTCACCGGGTCGTCGACGGACATGACCGCACTGCCGGACAACAGCGTCGCGCTGGTCGTCACCTCGCCTCCGTACTTCGTCGGCAAGGAGTACGAGCTGGCCGTCACCGGCGAACTGGACAGCGAGTCGAAGGTTCCGGACACCTACTTCGAGTTCTTGGAGATGCTCCACGACGTCTTCGCCGAATGCGTGCGGGTCCTCGAACCCGGCGGCCGCATCGCGGTGAACGTCGCGAACCTGGGCCGGAAGCCGTATCGCAGCCTGAGCGCCGACGTCATCGGTATCCTCCAGGACCGCCTCGGGCTGCTCCTACGCGGTGAGGTGATCTGGGAGAAGGCCGCCACGTCCGCCGGATCGTGTGCGTGGGGCTCGTTCGCGAAGGCGTCCAACCCGGTGCTGCGCGACATGACCGAGCGCGTCATCATCGCCTCCAAGGGCCGGTTCTCGCGGGCGATCGCGGTGAAGGACCGCAAGCGTCGCGGCCTGCCCCATGAATCCACGTTGGCCAACGACGAGTTCGTCGACGTCACCCGTGACGTATGGCGGATCGATTCGGAGTCCGCGACCAGGATCGGTCACCCAGCCCCGTTCCCGGTCGAGCTGCCCCGACGGCTGATCGATCTGTACACGTACAAGGACGACATCGTCCTCGACCCGTTCGTCGGCTCGGGTACGACGGTGGTCGCGGCGGCTCGAACCGGCCGGATCGGTGTCGGCTACGACCTCGACCCGGCCTACATCGCCTTGGCCTCGGGCCGTCTCGATGCCGAGCTGCGCCGGACCGAGACGCTCGAGGCGTTGAACGACAAGATGGAGCAAGGCTCGTTCGAGCTGGAGCTCGAGGAGATCCCGAAGCTGACGTCCGAGGACCGCCAGGAGCACTTCCAGGCGCGCGCCGTGCGCGAGGGCAAGAAGTCCCAGGACATCGCCCGTCGGCTGCTGACCGACGCTGGCTTCGTGGCGATCGACGACAGGGCCAAACACGACAAGGGGATCATCGAGTTCAACTTCCAGATCACGAGTTCGACCGGTGAGATGCAGTGGTGGGTCGATGTGTCCGGCGCGTTCACGACGAGTCGGCCCGGGCTGCAGCGCACCGACACGGTCTGGAAGATGCTCGGCCGCCTGCACGTCCTGAAGGCACTGAACGGAGGACCCGACCGCAAGGATGAGAAGGTCCTCGTCCTGACGTCCAACCTGCCCAAGGCCGGGTCGCCCGGCGACCGTGCGCTGCGCGCGATCGGGCCGCGCGCGATCTTCGACGTCATCGAGATGTACGACCCTTTCGGCATGAAGAGACTGCGTCGCTACGCGACCGACGCCGACCCCTCACCACTGCCCGGATTCTGGTCGCCGGTGGAAATCGCGGACAGCGGTCAGTGATGGTCCTCACGACCATCGGCGCGTACGCGGTGCGGCGCAGTGACCCCGACCAACCGCTGCTGGCCGATTCGCAGGACACCCTGAACAAGGTCATCGCGCTGCGCTGGATCGCCGAGTGGGTCCCCCTCGATCGCGCTCGCGCCGACCCGATCCGTATGGCGCTGCTCGAGGAACGGTGGGGGGATGCCGTGATTGGTTGGATGGCCGAGACCGGGGAGGAGGTCGACATCTTCCCGTTCGGTCTCGAGATCCACGAGGCACGCGACTACTCCGATGGCGAGTTCGGACCGCGGATCCAGACCACCCCGCTGTTCCGCGACCAGTAGCGCTGCGCGGATGCCGAGCCTCACGACCGAGATCACCGAGATCACCACCGGTCTCGCGATGCTCGGCTACCAGGACCTGACCCGCGCCCTCGAGGTGCGACCACGCCACATCACCCACGTCACCGAGGCCACGTTCGACCGGCTCGACGCGGCCAAGGCGAGCGGGCTCCACGACCGCGACTTCGACAACGCCTGGTCCAACGGTGTCGCCTTCGCCCGTTCACCGCTCGCGTTGCGCGGACGTCCGCCGTGGACGCTCGAGTGGAAGGGCCACCACAAACCGGCCAGCAAGAGCATCGAGACCATCCCCGCCGACCTCCGGGTCGATCACGTCTACCTGATCTCGTGCAAGTACGGCTCGCGGATCCTGCACAACTCCGGCCCCGTCCCGCTCTTCGACCACGGTCTCGCCGCGCCCGGTCCGATCCAGCGGACGAATTGGTTCGAGACGGTGTGCCCCGACGCCTTTCGAGCCGTCTGGCGACCAGCGTTCACAGCCGCCGGGCTGGCGGACGCGACCAGCCCAAGCACCGCGACGAAGGCACAGCGTGACATCGTCGAGGATCATCTCGAGGCGAACCCGATCGACACCGCCTCGACGGAGTACGTCGACTTCATCACGAGCGCATCCGAGCGGACCGCTGTTCGCTGGCGGGCGAGTACGTCCACCCAACGCGCTCGTCAGGAACTGCTGTGGCGCCTCCTGCGGATGCAATCGGCGCCGTACTACGTGCTCGGCACTCGCCACGACCGGACCCCGATGCGATACCGGGTCGGCACCCCGTGGGACTTCGCGCAGACCTACCAGGTCGAGTCGCTGACGATCACGGCGGGTCGACGCGGCCAACCGTCGGTCGACTGGACGTTCGAGATACGCGACACCGCCACCGGTCTGACGTGCATCGTCCACGGCCACGTCGAGGTGCGTTGGTCGCACGGAAAGCTCAACGGATCGCCAGAGGCCAAGGTCTACCTGGACAGCGAACCCGAGGCCGTGCCCGGCTACGACCCGCTCTGACGGCCCGGTCACCAATGTGGTTCAGCGGGTGCGCGCCGGGCGGGCCGCTTGAGTGATCGCAAGCAGGCCGAGGACGCCGCCGAGGATGCAGACCGCCCGCCAGCCGCCGTGGTCGAACGCAAACGCGCCGCCCGCCGAGCCGAGCGCGCCACCGACGAAGTAGGCCGTCATGTACACGCCGTTGATCCGGCTGCGCGCCCCGGCGACGAGTTCGTAGACGGTGCTCTGGTTGAGGACCTGAACGCCCTGCACACCGACGTCGAGGACGATGACCCCGACGATCAGCATCGCAATGGAATCCCGGCCGAGCCAGAGGACCAGGAACGACACCGCGATCGACGACGACGCACCGATCCGACCGATGCGGGTCAGGCCGCGATCGGCGAGGCGGCCGGCCACCGTGGCGCACAGCGCACCGGCGGCACCGACGAGACCGAGCAGCCCGATGGCGGAGTCCCCGTAGCCGAACGGCGGATCGCTGAGCAGGAACGCAATCGTTGTCCAGAACACGCTGAACGCAGCAAAGCCGAGCGCACCGAGCAGCGCGGAGCGGCGCAGCTCCGGTTGGGTCCGGGCGAGGTCGACCGTGGAGCGCATGATCTCGCCGTACGCGAGGCGCGGTCGCGGACGTTCATGGGGCAACTGCGTACGCAGCACCACCGCCAAGGTCGCGGTGAGCGCGGCAGCGAGCGCGAACACGCTGCGCCAACCGGCCAGCCCGGCGACGACTCCGGCAACGGTGCGAGCGAGCAGGATGCCGAGCAGCAACCCGGTCATCACCGTCCCGACGGACCGGCCACGCTGGCCGTCGGTGGCCAGTTCGGCCACGAGCGGGACCAGGATCTGGGCGACGACCACGCAGATCCCGACGAGCGCCATCACGGCGACGAGCACGAACAGGGTCGGCGCCGCAGCAGCACAGCCGAGCAGCACGGCGGCGGCAAACAGGAGCCGGGGCACGAGCCGGCGCCGGTCGAGGAGATCGCCGGCAGGCACGAGAAACGCGAGCCCGAGCGCGTAGCCGATCTGCGAGGCCGTCACGATCAGGCCGGCACTGCCGACCGACGCACCGAAGCGCTCGGCGATCGTGTGCAGCAGCGGCTGGGCGTAGTACATGTTCGCCGCAGCGATCCCCGTGGCCGCAGCCAGGGTCAGCACCAGCGAGCGGGTCAGCGGCTCGGCGACCGGCATGTCGGTGGCACCCGCGGACGTGGGGCCGGGCGTGATCACCCGTCGAGCTTCGCAGCGAACCGAACGCTCGACAACTGTCGGCAGTTCAGCCAGCGGTGATCTTCGTCATCCACCACGCGCGCCGGGCCGCTGACACCCGTGCCGGGCCGCTGACACCGGTCAGCATCGTTGGGACGAATCGCGCCCTCGGGGCCCTGTCGTCCCGCTCAGCGGGACGTTGAGCGACCGAGGGCGCGAAATGTCCCG
>JANXUX010000129.1 GCA_025351965.1 Actinomycetes bacterium
TCGTCTCGATGCCGGCGAGCAGCGCAGCGAGCTCGACAACCTCGATGGCGTCGCGTGTCGTCAGTTGATCGGGGATCGTGACGATGTCGGTCGTGAATGTTTGAATGACTCGAAGCGCATCAAGGAGCGCGATCAACTCAGGCTCGACGAATTCCTCTGAGAGTTCGATCCCGGCGGCCATCGGCTCGAGCGGTCCATGGCCAAGCGCCAGTCCGACGGTTGTGCCAGGCTGGAAGGCCCGTAGTAATTCGAAATCAACGCCACCAGCGCGGATCGGGCGGCCGAAGTCGATGCACGGTTTGAAGTTGGCTACGGCCGTCAGCGCTTCGTTTCGAGCGACAAGGAACAACTCCATCCAGCCGTTTGACGATTTCCAGGTACTAGTCGCGCCGGCGTCGCCAGCAGTCACGCTCCGACGCGTGAACCGGTCGACGACTGGCGATCCGCCCGGCGGCGTAGCTATCACCCGAATCGTTGCGGGCGTCGTATCGACGTACGGAACGACCCGCATTGCGATGTTCGCCTCAGCCGGGATTTGGTGCCCGACCTTGGGCAGCGTGTAGTCAACGATGTCCGTCGTCGATAGTTCCACAGGCTGTCCTCCGAATGACATCAGGTCCGCGACGCGCTGTCCGGCTTCCGTTGTGAGCTGCAAACGAAAGTTGAGGCGGTCCCCAGCTTCGACTTCGGCGCCACGGAACCGCGGATAGACGTAGCAAGAGACGACGTGTCGGCCGTCCGACGTCGACGACATCGCCACGGCACGCGTCTTCTCGACAGCGATTGGACCGGCGTGTCTCACGGGTTGAACCTCGACGCCGTATTCAAAGTGGGGATCGTTGCGGCCCAAGGCGTCAGCGATGTCGGTGAGCTTTTGGTGGACGTCTTCAATGTGCGGTGACTCACCAGAGATGAGGCGTTGCGTGCACGCGTCCCAGTCGACGATCAGCCTTTCAAGTCGCGACCTTCCGTCTCCCAGGTAATACTCGCCAACTTCTGGATGGGCAGCCGCGAGCTTCGTTAGTGCGTCCTCGGCATACCACCGCGCCGTGAACGACACTTCGCTGTCCAAGTCCAGGAGATTCTTTGCGTCTGTCGGCGTCGGTTGCTTCGGAACGACGAGGTACCAGTCGCGAACCTCGCGGCCGAGTTCGTTGCCCTCACTCAACCGCTTCAGGGATTTGCTGATCTTCGACCACTGCAGCACGTTCGGGTAGTACTTGAGCTGGTAAACGTCGATCCTGCCGTCGTCGGTGGGATCGAAGATGTCGATGCCACCGTCTCCCTGCGACGGCCGTACCCGTACCGAGTGTGGTCGCTCGATCTGCAGCAGACATCCGACAATCTTCTCGAATAGGCCGCCCGACAGCGTCGGATCTGTCCAGTTGATGCGCACCGTGCTCCCCAAAGACTCGTATGCCGGGAATGTAGCGGGCGGAGGTTGCGTCGCCGCCGTGCAGGTTATGACCTCGCTTAGTCGGGACTGCACATACGGCGTAGGCCGGGTGCTTTTGTTGTGCATCACACCGGTCCTGAGTCGAGGAGTGTGAACCGCCCCGGGTCGGATGCCGCACAGAACGCGAGCCGGCGCCACGAACAGAACGCGCGACGCGTCTTCGAGAACAAGCACCGAGCCGGCGATCTGCATTCTGACCGAGACTCGCCGTTGCTCGA
Source organism: Actinomycetes bacterium (assembly GCA_025351965.1). GTDB lineage: Bacteria > Actinomycetota > Acidimicrobiia > Acidimicrobiales > Ilumatobacteraceae > WLMZ01. The sequence continues at coordinate 1,675 of JANXUX010000129.1, forward strand.
ACGGCGCTCCGCTAAATGCCGGTTGATGATGTTCGAGTCAGTCGCTGCTCAACCACAGCAGGTGGTCGGACGTCCATGAGAGGGCAGAGCTTGCAGGCCAGTTCCGATTTTGTTTCCCCGGCTCGGTGCTGTCGGTCCCTTTGCATCGGTGAGCGGCGACTGCCGTTCCGAGCAGAGGAGGAACGATGAATCGATCACGAACTCGAAGCCGTCGACGACGCCTGTTGACGTCGATCGCTGCGATGATGGCGGTGTGGTTGGCGCCGGCGGTGGTGTTTGCCTCCGCAGTGCCCAACCCGCCGGCAGACGCCTCGGCACCGGGCGCGGTCTTGGTGGTTCAGGTGATCGGCTGGCTGAAATGGGCCGGTCTCGCCGCGGCGCTGGCTGGCCTGTTGATGGGAGCGATCACGACCGGGGTCGGTCACTTCGGTTCGAAGCACTCGGCATCCGCAGCCGGCCGTAAGTGGCTGCTCGGCGGGATGGGTGCTGCGATCCTGTCGGGTCTCGCGTGGACGATTGCGACCACGTTGTACTCGGCGACGGGGGGCTGATGTGCGTCGTATCGGAATCACGGTCGCTGCACTCGGGCTCCTGCTGGGCGTCGGGCTGGTGCTGGCGATGATCCGAAGTGGCGAACCTGGCCGCCCCGACCGCAAGACCAGTGTGAACACAGCGCAGGCGAGCGACCTCGCTCCTTTGGTCGCGATCGATGTGGCCGGCGCGAGACAGGCGGCTATCAACGCTGTGGCGCTTACCGACGAGGTCGTCGAGGCGGGGTTCATCTCCCGCCGCGATCTGATCGATGGGTTCGCGACGAGCGCGCTCGCTCCTCGGTTGGCGGACGAGACCGGCGCTGAGGTCAACGCGTTACTCGTCGAGCTTGGCGATCGCGACGCTGATGTGAAGGCGCTGCGCCTGATCGAGCAGCCGCTGACGGCGCGGACTACTGAGGTCGGGGATGTCGTGCGCGTCGATGTGTGGTCGCTGCTTGTGATTGCTGCGCCCGGAACCGGCCCGGCCCGGCAGGTATGGCGCACAGTCACCCTCGACATGATTCTGGTCGATGGTCGGTGGCTGGTGTCGGAGTGGCAATCGCAGCCCGGCCCGACCCCAGCACCAGCAGTCGAGGCATCGTTCGATGATGCTGCAACCGTCGGTGAGATGTTGGGATGGGAGCCGGCGACGGTCACGGGCGGGGTGCGTTGATGTTCCCCTTCCCGAACCCGTTGGATCTGTTCGGTTCCGCCGTCGGCGACGTTGTTGGCTGGGCGTGGGACAAGGTGATTCAGGGTGTCTACACCTGGTTTGCAAACGGCCTGCTGTTGTTGATGGAGTGGGTGTGGGGCGTCCTCGACACCGCCACCACGCCCCGACTCACTGAAGCGTGGTTCGCGTCGGACATGATTCGTCCGCTCGCCACACTCTCTTTGGGGATCATCATCGCGTTGATGCTTGCGTCGGCAGTGCAGGCAGGGTTCGGTGGTCGTCCGGAACTGATCGTTGACGCGTTCAAGGAGGGTCCAAAGTCGATCGTCGCTACGTCGTTGACGGTGGTCGTGATGGATGTATTCATCCGTGGAGGCGATGCGCTGTCGGCGACAATTTGGCAGGCGGGACGCGCCGATTCTCAACGTGTACTCGAGGGTCTCGCGCAGACGATGACCAACGCTGGCGGATTGGCGACGACGTTCTTGGGACCGCTGGCGCTGCTGTTCGGAATGATCGGGCTGTTGGTCACAACGGTGGTGTTGTTCATGCGCAGCTCGTTGCTGTATCTGGTCGCTGCGTTCGCTCCGATCGTG
>JANXUX010000151.1 GCA_025351965.1 Actinomycetes bacterium
GTCACTTCGCCCTCGGTGTTCGGGTTGGTGCAGAGGATGACCTCCTCCACCTCCTCGGGCCCGAGGCGGATGAAGAGCTCCTTCATCTTGAGCTGCTCGGGACCGACACCCTCCAGTGGACTCATCGCGCCGAGCAGTACGTGGTAACGACCGTGGAACTCGCCGGTCTTCTCCAGCGCGACGATGTCGCGGGACTCCTCGACGACACACAGGATGTGGCTGCTGCGACGGTCGTCGAGGCAGATCGGGCAGAGCTCGCCCTCGGCGAAATTGAAGCAACGCGAGCAGAACCGAACCCGCGCCTTGGCGTCGGTGATGGAGTGGGCGAGTCGGGCGACGTCGTCGCCCGGTGCCTTGAGGAGGTGGAAGGCGATCCGCTGCGCGGACTTGGGACCGACGCCGGGGAGCCGACCGAGTTCATCGATCAGGGCCTGGACGGGTTGGGTGTAGGCGGCCATCGTCAGCGCTGCTCGTCGACGAACACCGAGCCGGGGAACGCCTCGGCGAGACGGTCCTCGGGTGACTTCATCACGCCGGGGGGCGCATCGACGAGGTCGGTGAGATCGATGTCCTCCTCCTCTGGACGCGGTGGCGCGGTGCGTGAGGCTGGGCTGTTCGACGACGGGCGCGCAGGCGACGGTGCCGGTGCGTGCTCGTCCACCGGGCCGTGCGTGTCGACGACGAGGATCAGCTTCACCGGATGCCCGAGGTGGGCGGCGATGGCCGCCTCGACATCGCCGCGGAAGCCCTCGCTCTTGGAGCGGTGGGTCTCGTTCGGCAGGCCGACGACGATCGCGCCGTCGCGCTCGTCCACGACGCGCCCGGCCGAGAACAGCGCACGGGCCATCGGCTTCTTGACCGAGCCGAGGATGTCGTTCTGCCAACCGAGGGTCACGGCTGCGAGCAGGCCGCCGTCGCCACCGGCTGCCGCCGGGGCTGAAGGGGCCGCCGGGGCTGAAGGGGCCGCCGGGGCACTGGCTGCCGGCGGCGCAGCGACGGGGTCGGCTGTTGCGGTTGCTGTTGGTCCTGCTGCTGTTCGTGCTGTTGCTGTTGCTGTCGGTGCTGTTGCCGGTGACGGTGAGGTGGGAGCCGGCGCGCCCTCGCGTTTGACCCGCCCGCCGAGGGTGGCCCGGCCCGTGGCGGGATCGACCGGTGCGGGACGCACGGGCGGCGCGCTGGGGCCGGCCGCGACGCCGCCAGCGACGGACTTCTCCAGCCGTTCGAGCCGGGCGACGACGGAGCTGAGATCGTTGCCCGTCGGCTCGTGTGTCAACTGCACCAGGGCGACATCGAGCAGCAGGCGCGGGTCGGGGGCGTGGCGCATCTCGACGAGCATCTCGCCGAGGCGCTCCATCGAGCGCACGATGGCCGCTGCGCCGAGACGCTGGGCCTGGTCTGCGACGTGCGCAGCCTGCTGGTCGGGCAGCTGGACCAGCTCCGGTGCCATCAGTGACAAGAAGCAGTCGCGCAGGGTGCGGATGATCTCCTGGGCGAGGACGCGGGCATCGCGGCCCTGATGGACGGCATGGGCGAGTGCCGAGAGGGCCTGACCGGGATCGTGGTTGATCAGTGCGTCGATGAACTCGTCGTACGACACCGAATCCGGGGCCTCGCCACCGGACGCCGCGACGAGCTCGAGCGCAGAGAGCGTGTCCCGGGCCGATCCGCCGCCCTGGGCGAGCACGGACTGGAACCCTTCCTCGGACACCTCCAGCCCGGCATCGGCGGCGACCCAGCGAATGTGCTGTTCGAGTTCGTCCATCGGCAGGAGATGGAACTCGAGGTGCTGCACGCGGGACCGGATGGTCTGGCTGACCTTCTGCGGATCGGTCGTGGCGAGCACGAACACGACGTGCGGTGGAGGCTCCTCGAGCGTCTTCAGCAGCGCAGCCTCGGCGCCCTTGGAGAGCATGTGGACCTCGTCGAGGATGTACACCTTGTGACGTCCCGGTGTTCCGAGCGACGCCTTCTCGATCAGGTCGCGCATCGCCTCGACGCCGTTGTTGCTCGCTGCATCGAGCTCGTGGACGTCGTAGCTGGTCCCGGCCTCGACCGCGCGGCACGAGTCACATTCGCAGCACGGCTCGCCCTCGGACGGGTTGGTGCAGTTGAGGACTTTGGCGAGGACGCGAGCCGAGGTGGTCTTGCCCGTGCCGCGGGGACCACTGAACAGGTAACCCTGGCCCTCGCGGTTGTGGATGACGGCATTGCGCAGGGCGCGCACGACGTGGTCCTGACCGCGGATCTCGGAGAACCGACGTGGCCGGTATCGGCGGTACAGAGACTGAGTGGCCATTGCGGTCGAGCCTACAGACCGGGTGTAACGGCCGAGCCGCCCGTGCCGACGATGCAGTGATGTGAAAAGTTCACGACCCGCTCGGCATCTTTCATATGATGTGCCATCGCCGGTCGGGAGACCGATCAGCGGTGATCGGGCGATACAGCAACGAGGGAGCACGATGAAACGGAACCGGTTGATCACGGCATCGATGGTGGTGATGGCTCTCGCCGCAGCTTCGTGCGGCTCCGACGCCCCGAAGGCTGCGTCAGAGGACAGTTTCATCGCCGACATAAACAGTATCTGTCGTACCGCCGATCGGGCGATCGGCAAGCTCGACGCCGGTGACAGCGGCTACATCAGCGACATCATCGACATCGTCCAGACCGGGTACGACGACCTCTCCGCGCTCAAGCCGCCGAAGTCGCTGCAGGCCGACTTCGACGACTTCACGGCGAACCTCGATGACCAGTTGACCCA
>JANXUX010000215.1 GCA_025351965.1 Actinomycetes bacterium
CCATCACCTTTTGCGGCACGGGCTTTGACACGCTCTCTCGGTCCACGGAGACGATGGCCTCGAAGTCACCGAACTGGAGTAGCTCCTTGAGCTGGTCAACGACGCGCCTGCTCTTGCCATGCGAGACGAAGACTTTCCGGCTACGCGCGCTCGGCCGGGCGATCGCAGGAATCGGTGGCACGGCTACCTGCGCCAACGGTGTCAGGTGTTCGTGGGCCAGTGGCGCAGCAGCACGGACCGGCTCCGGCACTGCTTCTTCGCTCATCGTCCCGGGCACGACAACCAGCGGAATCTCACCAAGATCGACATACGTCTTCTCTTTGATCATCTTGAGAAAGCCAACGCTCTCCGCATTCTCCATGATGATGGCGAAGACCCGGGCAGACGCGTCCGGGGGCACCCCCATCGACTCCAAAACGTTACGACCGATCCGATCCAACGGCAGCACTGAGCCGTCGTACCGCTCAAGAAACTGCTTCTCCACCGTCGGCACCAACACCGCTGCCCGAAGCGCCGCGACATCGTCACCCTCTGTGAGAGGCGACACAGCCCGAATGCCCAGAGGCGTCAACGAGATGAGCGGAGCGTTCGGGCCGCCCTCGGTGAGGCCGTAGCCGATCGCAGCCCCGCAGAGGTCGCGAAATCCACCGGACGTTGGACTCATCGCTAATGCAGAAGCGACGTCGAGCGGACGGACTGGACGCTTGCCGTAGTCAAGCAAGGCTTGCGCCACGCGGAGCGCCTGTGACAACGGCACGCGAGGAACGTCGGTTTGGCTGACACGGGCGCGCTTCGCTTTCTCCGGCTCGGGCGTTGAAGGAGTGGGACTGGGTGGGGAGGTATTGGTCATGAACCCATCATACTCGCGATACATACGATTCGCGTCATACAGGCAGACGTCTATACATCATCTCGTCAATCGCTTGAGCTGGGAAGATAGAAGGCTGACCGAACACTTGTCTGTCAGGCAATCCGGTCAGACCAATCTGACCTGAATGAAGGGCGAGGCCCAACCCCCTCTGAGCGCGCCGGATCTCGGCCTGTCGGCGCCGCGAGGGTGCGCGATCCACGCGTACGACGTGACCGGCACGGCGCCCGCGTGTTCCAAGGCTCGACGGCAGATCGCATGCTCAACCCCGAGATCAACCCAGCAAACCCGCTCGTGCCCCGAAAGGCATACCCTTCCGATGGCGCGAGCCCCTTCAACGTACGAGCGAGGCTGCGGCCTAGCGACGAGTGTCAGATCCGATACGGAGCCATTTCTGTAAACGACGCTCGAGCGTCAGTCATGACCGAACAGATCGCTGCAGTGCTCCAACGTCGCCTGTTCGGCGGTCCAACTCATCAGTGCCTCTTCCGTAGCCACCGCAAGCGTGAGGCCCGGACGGGGTCCGCGCGCGAGCCAGCGCACGGCGGTGACGAACTGGTCCCAGACTTCGAGTTCTGTGTCGACGTCGTCGTTGGGCATGTTGCGCTTCTTCATCTCGTCGGAACGGCTGTCTCGATGGCGGGGCCGTTGGCCATCTGCGCCCACTTCTGGATCAGACGAAGGCCGTGGCCCTCGGCCGGGGTTGGTGTCGGTGTGCTGTAGGCGTCGGCCAACACACCTCGCACCGCCGCCGGGTCGAAGAGTGGCTCAGCAGCGTGATCGACCGTGTCGTAGGGATGGATCGCTGTCATCGCGATCGACGCTGTCTGGCGGTCGACTCCGAGTTGCCGGAACGTTGTCGCTGTCTCGCCGGCGTCGAAGCCGGCGGACGCAAGGAGCGCTGCGATCCTTTCGGGTGCGGCACGGCCGAGCAGTTCGGCGCGATCGGCGGAGAGCAGACGATCCCCTGCGCGAGCCAACTGATCCTCGACTGTCGCCGTGACAGGTCCGGCTTGAGCGAGCGCGACCAGATCGGGGGTGAGGTCGATGTCGAGACGGTTCTCGAGACGATCGATCAGCTTCGACGTCGCTCCGAGCACACGCTCGGCGGTGGATTTCACCACGTCCACCGAACCGGCCCAACCTGAAACGTAGGGCACGGTGTATTGCTGCGAGTCGACGCCGACGCGATCGCACAGCAGATACGCGACCGACTCCGCCTCGACCTCGGCGATGTGACGGCCACTCTCGCCAACGCGGCTCTCGTGGCCCATGGTGGCGTGAGCCCACTCGTGGAGCAGCGTCTTGAGTCGCTGGGGAGGTTCGAGGTCGTCGTGCACTCGAACGTCGCGGCTCGTGAAGCTGGTCTGCCCGTTCCACGTCGCACCGCGGGCGCGTTCGACGAGCCCAACGGTGTAGCCGTCGACGGCGAGTTCGGCCACGACGGCATCCCACACTCGCTCGGGAGCATCTTCGCCACAGAGCAGCTCAGGCATCGGAGGCTCGGGTAACGCAGGGGACCCTTCGAGCTGAGACTGATGGAACACCGGTACGGGCTTGAACCCGCGGACGCCGGCGGACACGACCCGCTCGTCGCCGGTCTTCTCGTCGATTACACGTTGGGTTGCGGTCATCGGCGCATAGATCCACAGCGCCTTTTCCCCCTTGGCGACTTGGCACGTGCCGCCAGCCTCCGCCGGCACACGTGTCCACGTCTTGTAGGACGCCGTGAGACCATCGGGCTCGACACCGCGATCAACGAGCTGACAGGCGATCAGCAGCCGGTTCTGCGGGCTGTAGCGATGGAAGCGCGCCGACTCGGCAACGAATCGCATGAAGTCCTCACCCGACACCAGTTGCTCGACGCGTTCGACGAGAGTTTCGTGCAGCCGAGTGAGGCGCTCGTCGTCGGGCTTCACGCCGCCCTCGGTTCATCGGCCTCGACCGGCAGC
>JANXUX010000222.1 GCA_025351965.1 Actinomycetes bacterium
TCTGACCGATCACGGGCGCATTGCCACCGGTGGTCGGGCAGACGGCTGGAGGTTTGCGTCCGACCCATGGATCGACGATCCCGGCGAGCGCGGCTGTGGTCCCGGTCGATCCGGACGAGCGGAACAGCGATGCATTGCCACCGATCGGTAGGCCTGTGCACGACCCGTCCACGATCGCGTCACCCCGCATCGTGATCGAACCGGTTCCCCTCAGCGTGAGGCTGCTGCACGGCTTCTCGGTGTTGTCTGGGACGCCGAGTGCGATCAAGGCCACGGTGGAGGAGTTGCTCGGCCCGGGAATCGCCTGCTTCTGCACTCGGAGCGAGGCGATGAGCTCCGAGACGAGCGGGGCGCCGAGGCGCGACCCGGTGATGGTCATCGTCACGGTGGTCGGGAGCCCGCTGCAGTCCGGGTCCGGCGAGCACGTCGCCACCGCCTCATTGACCTTCTCGCCGAGCACTTGCTCAGACGATCCGTTGGTGCTGCACAGCCTGCGGATCAACCGGTGGTCGGTGGTCAGCGCGTAGGTCGCCACGACCGGGCTGGTCGCCGCGACGTCAGAACGATCGACCCAGCTGAATCTCACGACGAGGTGGGAGCGGATGCTCGAGGGCGCTGGCGGGCATCCACTCCATCCGTCGGCCGGTGGGTTGCTGGAGGTCGCAAGAGGGTCGACCGAGACACCGACGCCAGGATTGATGCGCGCAGTCGTTGGTTCGACCGCACCAGCTGATTCTGCGTCGCGGGAGAAGAACGCGGCGATCAACCCGGCGTCCGTCGAGTCCCCGATCTGGCTCGTGACTGCGCTCGCGACGTTCAGCGATGTCATGAGCGCGGCTGTGAGCGCTGACACGATGACGCCGCCGAGCAGCACGGCGATCACCAGCTCGATCAACGTGAAGCCCGCGTCTGTGGACCGTGGCGAACGACTGAAAGGCGTGATGCGGCGAACGCCGTGTTCGTGAGCGGGCGTCATTGCGCCACGTGCCACGACTGCACGAACGTTCGGGTGACCGGCCCGTTGCCGAGCTGCTGAAAGTTGATCCGGGCGCGGATGATCATCGATGTGTCTGCGCAGGCCTGTCCGGTGCTGTCGCAGGCGATGAAGATGACGTTGTGTTGAACAACGACCGTGCCGTCCGCTGCGCTGATCGCGCCGCAGGCATTCGTCCAATCGACCCGGATCGTGACGCTGCTCGCCGTGGTGACGCTCGATCCGCCTGGCGTGGAGCACGCGCCGAGCGCAGAAATCGATGCGCCCCGTACGTCGCTGATTGCCACCTGCACTGCAGCATCGGCTGCGTACTCTCGGGTGCGGACGCTGTCGAGCGTCGTCCGGTTGTTGAGGCTCGATGTCGCGAGCGACGCGAGTCCTGCGGAGATGGCCCCGACCATCAGCACGAATCCGATCGCGAGGATCAGCGCAGCGCCGCTGTCGGCGTGACGGACCGGCGTTCGAACGGCGGTCACGGGGTTCGCACTGCGAACTGGATCGAGGCGCGCAATCCACCGGGGCCGGTCGCGTCGGCTCGTACCATGAGCGCTGACGCGACTGGGGGGCAGCTGCCAGGGGCCGGCGTCGCGACGACCTTGAAGCCGGCGGGTGGCTGGTAGGCAACGACGTACGTGCCGTCTTCGCTGCAGGCCGCTACGGCGGCCTGGGATGCCCCGACGTAGTTGCGAACCACTGCGTCGAGCTGCACGCTCGCGCGCTGGGCGTTGCCCGCGTTGCCTGCATTGCCGAGGCTCGAGAGGAGCGCCGTCACGGTCAGTCCGATGATGACGACGGTCAAGAGGATCTCGACGAGCGTGTCTCCGTTGTCGCCGTGGCGTTGCATCCTGTGTCCTTGTGGGTTCATCGTTCGTTCAGCCCTGCCCGGGACATCGGGGTCCCGGGCAGATCGCAGTGGTTTCTGGTGGATCAGGTGCAGACGAACGTGGGTCCGGCGCCACCGCTTCCGGTCCTCATCGTCAGATACCAGCTGGTGCCTGACGACGCCTGTGTACCGATCGGTTCCGGGGGTGTTCCGGTACCGACCGCGGTGTTGATCGAGACGTTCGTCGGGAGTACGAGCGCAGGTGGCACGGCCGCTACCGTGGCCGTGGCCGCGGTCGCCATCGTCATATCGGTCAACGTCGTCGGGTATGTGTTGTTGTGCGATGCGTAGTAGATGATGGAGCCGGCCTTGGCCGCATCGGCCGACGCGGTGCATGCCGTTTTCGATCCTTCGCTGGTCAGGCTGCTGATGCCGATGATGACCACGGCGGAAAGAATTCCGACGAGGACGATTGCGATGAGGATCTCGACAAGGGTGAAACCTGCGTCGCTGGCCTCCCTCGTGCCGTTCTCGAGCGGCTCGTGATGGGTGCTGGTGTTCATGGTGTTCGTCCTTTCGAGTGCCGCAGGGCGCGGCGTCTTGCGTGGACTTCGGCAGTCGAGCACGTGTGTCACTTGACCTGACCGAAGATGCTGTACATCGCCGCGACCTGGGCGATTGCGACGAATGCGACGATGATCCCGACGCCCAGGATGACGGTGGGTTCGAAGAGGTCCGTGGCCTTCTTCATCGTGAAGGTGACCTCGCGCTCGTAGTAGGCGGCGGCCTTGGCGAGCTGTGTGCCGAGTGACCCGGTCTGCTCACCGACCTGGATCATCTGGCGTGCGGCGATCGGGAACAGTCCGCTCTCGACCATTGGCTCGTACAGCCGGCCGCCACGTATCAACGTCGAACGAACCGCATCCATCTCGCGTTGAAAGATCGTGTTGTTCGTGCTGTCTGCCGACACCGTGATCGCGTCCGGAAGCGGCACCCCGGCGGTGGTCAGGGCAGCGAGGACGCGGCAGAACCGTTCGAGCGATATCAGGTGGAACAGGTTGCCGACCAACGGCAACTTCATCGTCGCGACGTTGCGCCGGTGCTGACCGCGGGTCCCCCCGAGGACAGCCGAGAACAGGACGCACGCGAGGACGCCGGCGCCGACGATGATCGGTCAGCCATTGCTGACGAAATCGGTGAAGCCCAGCAGCATCCTGGTCGGCAGAGGGAGCCTGGCTCCGAGGCTTCGGTACAGGCCGCTGAACTTGGGGAGCACGAAGACCGACATGACGATCATCGCTGCGACCGCGACGAACAGGACGACGATTGGGTACGTCAGTGCACTCTTGATCTGCCGGCGGGCGGTGATGTCTCGCTCGAGATACGTGGCGAGCTGAGCGAGGACGGTATCGAGGCGGCCCGTGTACTCGGCCGAGATCAGCATGGCCGTGTAGTACGTCGGGAACACCTGAGGGTGCGCTGCGACTGCATCGACGAAGCTGCTGCCGCGCAGGATCGCCGCGCGGATGTCGCCGATCACTGCACCCATCGGCGCCGAGTCCGTCTCCTCTTCGATGATCTGGAGCGCATTGAGGACGGGGATTCCGGCTTCCAGGAACGACGACAGCTGACGCGAAAACGCAAGGATCGCCGCTGGCTTGATGGTCGTGCCGATGCTGAACCACACCCGCTTGCTGGCGACGCCGGTCAAGCGAGGACCGGACGGGGTGCGGCGGAGGTGTCCACGTGCACGGCCATGTCCACGTACCCGGCCACGAGTGGGTGATGGAAGAGTGATGTGGAGAAGCTCACGACTGTCCATCGGGTGCGGTTGATGACAGCGTGAGAAAGTATCGCCGTGCTGTCGATCAACAAATGATCAACTGCGAAGCCCCCCCGGTTCCGGACGACAATGACGCCGAGAATGACGCCGAGAATGACGCCGGCAATGACGCCGGCGCCGTGAACCGGTAGCCGATGCCGCGAGCGGTCAGGACCATGGTCGGATTCGCCGGATCGTCCTCGATCTTGGAGCGCAATCGGTAGATGTGCTCAGTGACTGTCGACGACGCCTGCCAGTCCGGCGCGGAGTGCCACACGGCAGTCAACAACTCGGCGCGGCTGACAACGGTGTCCTCGCGCGTGGCCAGGTAGACGAGGACATCGAACTCCTTCACCGTGAGCGCGACGACGCGACCACGGATCAACACCGATCGGGAGCCAAGGTCCATCGTCAGGGCCCCGAAGGCGAGGATTCGAGGGCTCACATCGGCCGACATGTTCGTGGGATCGCTCGCGTTCGGCGCGTGTGCCGATTGCGCGCGAACCAGCGTGCTCAACTCCACGGATCGTCGTCTCAGGTCGGTCAGTGCACCGGCCTGTTCGGCGAGCACGACGAGTTGGCCGATCTGTTCCGTGGTGAACGAGCGGCTCGCCGTGTCCAGTGCGCACAGGGTCCCGATGGGAAGGGACTCTCTGCTGAGAACGGGAACCCCGACGTAGGAGCGGACGTGCAGCGAGCTGATCACGAGCGGATTCATCACGAATCGATCGTCGACCAGTGCGTCGGGAACGATCATGGGAGACGACGGGTTCCGGAGAGCGTGATCACAGAATGACGACGCACGTGGCGTGTCGGCCCAGTCGAAGCCGCACTTCGCTTTGAACCATTGGCGATCCGTGTCCAGGAACGACAGGTACGCCATCGGCGTTGCCAACAGTTGAGCGACCAGTTCGACGAGTGAGTCGCACGCCGGATCGGTCGACGTGTCCATGATCCGGCAGGCTCGCAACGCTGCGATTCGTCGGGCTTCTTCGGGATTCCGTTCGAGCGCTCCGATCGGTGCGTTCAGTCCACGGCTGTCGTTGCGGTGGTAGCGGTCGATGAAGTCGGCGCGACTGAGCGCGCGGTTGAACAACCAGCCTTGGGCGAGGCGACAGTGAAGGGCCAACAGTTGGGTCCGCTGCGACTCCGTCTCGACTCCCTCCGCAATGACCTCGACCCCGAGTTCCCGGCCGAGGTTGATCACCGATCGCACGATCGCAGTGTCACTCGCATTGATCCCGAGTCCCCACACGAATGACGTGTCGATCTTGAGTGCTTCGACGGGAAGCCACTTGAGGTATCGGAATGTGGCGAATCCGGTTCCGAAGTCGTCGATCACGAGGTGCACCCCGAGATCGTGCAGTCGATGAAGGCGGAGCAACGCCCGATCGTCGAGCAGGACGCTTTCGGTGACTTCGATCCACAAGCGCGTCGGAGCGAGGTAACTCTCGCGGAGGATGGTCTCGACGCGTTCGACGACACCTTCGGCGCGCAGCTGGACGACCGACATGTTGACCGTGAGGTCGACGGCAATTCCCTCCAAGGTCATACCGACGACCTCGCTGCATGCGGCTCGAAGCACCCATTCGCCGAGCTCGTCGATCAGATCGAATGATTCGGCGATCGGGATGAACACGGCGGGGGCACGTCGCCTCGTTCCGGATGTGTCCAGCGCGCAATCGCCTCGACCTTTCGAACCTCGCCCGAGGCGAGCTCGACGATTGGTTGATAGGCCACGAAGACCTCGCCGGTGGCCAGCCCCCGCCTCATCTCACGCGCGAACGACGCCTTGTCCGACCACCCGCCTGTTGAGCGCCGTGCTGGTTGAGGACGCGCGGGTGTTGTAGCGACATTGAGGGCGGGGATGGTGGCGGTGGGGCAGTCTGTGGCTGCCCTGTTCGCGTTCGCGTTCAGTGCTTCGTTTTGAACGCGCAAGAACCCTCCCGATCTCACTTTGGCCGGTGACGGGAGGGTTCTTCCTGATGCCCGGGGGCACTGTTGAAGATTGTAGGAACGGATCGTCTGGAAGTCGAACGCGCTCTGTTGGCTGGCGAGTTGGGGTGCCCGGCTTGTGCTGGTCGGTTGTGTCCGTGGGGGTGGGCTCGGTGGCGGGTTCTGCGTTGTGGTGAGGTCGTGGTGCGCCATCGTGCTCGTCGCTCGCGGTGCACCGTGTGTGCGGTCACGCACGTGTTGATCAGCGACGACAGTCTGTTGCGCCGGCGTGACGGGGTCGAGGTGATCGGGGCGGCGCTGGTCGCGAAGGCGTCGGGTTGGGGGCATCGCCGGATCGCGTTGTTGGTCGGGGTGCCGGTGTCGACGGTGCGGGGTTGGCTGCGCCGGTTCGCGGTCAACGCGGGCATGGTTCGGGTCTGGTTCACGGTGTTGGCTCATGATCTTGATCCGTTGCTCGGGCGGATCGGACCGGGCGCGACGGTGGTCGCTGATGCGGTCGAAGCGGTTGGTGTTGCGGCGCGGGCAGCGGTGTTGCGGCTCGGCCCGGTGGGTGCGTGGTCGTTCGCGTCGACGGCGAGTCGGGGCCGGCTGTTGTCCAACACGGGTTGGCCCTGGGCGGCTGTTTGTTGAGCTGGCATCCTCAGCGGCGTCCACCCCAGACCGTCAGGAGGCTTTGTGCAGGACCGTGATCGTGATGTCGGGTTGTTCCGTTACTCGTTGATCCGTGAGGCCGCTGATCCGTCAGTGTCCAAAGCCGATCGGGGTCTGTTGGTCCGTGCGGTCGCCGCCCGCGAGCACACTGATCAGACCGGCGGGCGGGTGCATGTGGGCCGGTCAACTCTTGATCGTTGGATCCGTGAGTGGCGTGGCGGCGGGTTCGACGCGCTCGTGCCAACAGCGCGCACGTCCGAGCCGACGACGCCGGCCGCGGTGTTGGAGTTGGCGGTCAAGTTGAAACGGGAGACACCGGGGCGCACCGCGGCGCAGGTGACCGCGATCATCGCCGCGGTCGACGGGGTGGCGCCGTCGGAACGCACGATTCAACGTCTGTTCGCCCGGCACGGTTTGAACACCCGCCCCGACGGGACCTCACCAGCAGCGTTCGGCCGGTTCGAAGCCGCGGCTGCGAATGACCGGTGGACCGGTGATGCGTTGCATGGCCCGGTCGTTGGCGGCCACAAGGCTTACCTGTTCGCGTTCATCGATGATCACTCGCGGGCGATTCCCGGCTACCGGTGGGGGCACTCCGAAGACACCGTCCGTCTCGAGGCCGCGTTGCGTCACGGGCTCGCCTCACGTGGGATCCCACGCACGGTCTACGTCGACAACGGCAGTGCGTTCGTCGCCGCGCCGCTGCTACGCGCGTGCGCAGTGCTCGGGATCCGCCTGATCCACTCACGCCCGGGACGCCCCGAAGGCAGAGGCAAGATCGAACGGTTCTTCCGCACCGTCCGCGATCAGTTCCTGGTCGAAATCACCGGCCGCGAGATCCCAGATCTGGTCGAGATGAACCGGCTGTTCGCCGGCTGGGTCGAGACCGCCTATCACCGTCGAGTCCACTCCGAAACGAAACAGGCGCCACTGGACCGGTTCATCGCCGGCGGCCCGTTCCCGATCCCGACACCCGCCCAACTACACGAAGCATTTCTATGGTCCGAACGGCGCACCGTCACCAAAACCGCGACCGTCAGCGTCCACGGCAACGTCTTCGAAGTCGACGCCGCCCTCGTTGGCCGCAAGGTCGAGTGCGTGTTCGACCCGTTCGATCTGACCGTGATCGAGGTCCGCTACCAGAACCGATCGATGGGCCCGGGGGTCGCGCACCGGATCGGCCGGCACACCCACCCGATGGCCAAACCCGAACCGCCATCCACGCCGGCGGCGACCGGGATCGACTACCTCGCGCTGCTCGCTGACCGCCACGCCATCGAGCTCACCGAGCACACCCCGAAGATCGCCTACGCCGAACTGATCGAGTCCACCGACCCAGACCAGTGCGCCGGCCAACTCCACATCCCCACCACGACAATCGAAAGCGACCACCGATGAGTATCCAGATCCTGCAAGCCCACTACGGGTTCACCCGGATGCCGTTCGGTCGTGATCTCGCCCCGCAAATGTTGCACCGCTCAGCCAGCCACAACGAAGCGGTCGCCCGGATCGGCTGGTGCATCCAAGAACGCGCCCTCGGAGTCGTCACCGGCGAAGTCGGGTCCGGCAAAACTGTCGCGACCCGCGCCGCCACCAGCTCCCTCGACGCCTCCCGACACACCATCATCTACCTCGGCAACCCCGCCATTGGCGCCCGCGGCCTCTACGCCGCGATCGTCTCCGCGTTGGGTGGCGTCCCGCGTTTCCACAAAGCAAACCTGATCCCCCAAACCGCCGACCTACTCGCCGCCGAGGAGGCCGAACGAGGCAAACACGTCGTCGTGATCGTCGACGAAGCCCACCTCCTCGCACCCGATCAACTCGAAGAACTCCGCCTGCTGACCAACGCCGACATGGACTCCCACTCACCGTTCGCGTGTGTGCTGATCGGTCAACCAACACTGCGACGACGGATCAAGCTCGGCACCTTCGCCGCGCTCGATCAACGCATCGCGCTCCGATTCGCGATGCCACCCATGACCCCGGCCGAGACCGGCAACTACATCGCCCACCACCTCAACCTCGCCGGACGCGCCGACACCCTGTTCTCCGACGACGCCACCGCGCTCATCCACCAAGTCGCCAGAGGACTACCCCGCGCCGTCAACAACCTCGCCGTCCAAGCCCTCATCGCCGCCTACGCCACCAAGAAAGCGATCGTCGACGAAACCTCCGCCCGAGCCGCAGTCGCCGAAATCACCGCCGAATAGACAGAGACACCTTCGATGCCACGACCACACGATCACCTCAACGCGCCCCGACCACATCCCCACCCAACGTGTCGCCACCATCCTCATCCAGCGTGTCGGGCAACACCAGCGACCAACTGAGCCGGGAGGGGTCCCTCGCGTTCAAGGACGCGACAACTCTCCCACCACAACCCGAGTAAGCAAACAACGCTGCGATCAACCCCCGCCCATCACCAGATACTCAGGCCGCTAACATGGGGAAGTTCACGTGAGCGTGATCAGCGTGCGCCAACAGACTGGGCCGTGCGCTTAC
>JANXUX010000305.1 GCA_025351965.1 Actinomycetes bacterium
ATGTCCGGCGGCCAACAGCAACGTGTCGCCGTCGCCCGGGCGCTCGTCAACCGGCCGAGCGTGTTGCTGCTCGACGAGCCGCTCGGCGCGCTCGACCGCAAGCTCCGTGAGGAGATGCAGATCGAGCTCAAGCTGCTCCAGAGCCAGCTCGGCATCACGTTCGGCCGGTTGACGAGCGCCCGGGCGACGGCGACACGTTGCTGTTGGCCGCCGGACATCTGGCGGGGCTTGCGGTCGGCGAGCTTGGTCATCTTGACCATGTCGAGCGCCTCGGCGACTCGACCAGCGATCTCACTCTTGGGAACGCGTTTCTGACGCAGACCGTAGGCGACGTTCTCCGAGACCGACATGTGTGGGAACAACGCGTAGTGCTGGAACACGGTGTTGACGTCACGCTTGTACGGCGGAACACCCTGGACGAACTCCCCACTGATCCGGATGAAGCCCTCGTCGGGTTGGTCGAATCCGGCGAGCATCCGCAGCGTGGTGGTCTTGCCGCAACCGCTCGGCCCCAGCAACGAGAGGAACTCGCCTGCGTGGACCTCGAGGTTGAGCTTGTCGACGGCCACCATCGTCCCGAAACGCTTGGTGACATCGACGAGTTCGACACTGCCGCGTTTGTCGCTCATGCCTTGCGTCTCTCCCCTGCCCTTGGTCCCTGCGTCTGTCGATTCTGTCACGTGAGCGTGTCATACGCGTTCCGCGTCAGCAAGGATTCCCTTGTTTGTTCACAGTGTTTCAACGGATTCATTTGCCGGACGCTGCTGCGAGAGGCAGTATCCGTAGTGATGGACCGTAGGGGCACGAACGTCGACGAGACAGACAGCGCGATCATCGAGCAACTCCAGCTCGACGGTCGGGTGTCGTACACCAAGCTCGGCGCGGCCATCGGCATGTCCGAAGCGGCCGCCCGCCAGCGCGTGCAGCGACTCATCGACGGCGGCGTCATCCAGATCGTCGCCGTCACGAATCCGCTGTCGCTCGGCTACCGACGGATGGCGATGATCGGGGTCCGGGCAGAGGGTCCGACCGATGGCATCGCTGCGACGCTGGAGGCGTTCACCGACATCGAGTATCTGGTCGTCACCGCCGGGTCGTTCGACATCATGTGCGAGGTCGTCGTCCCCGACGACGCGACCCTGCTGAACCTGACCAACCGGATCCGCGCCGTCCCCGGAGTCAGCACGACGGAGACCTTCATCTACTTGGCCCTGATCAAGCAGAACTACGCCTGGGGTGCCCATTGACCGATGATCTGAGTCCCGACTCCGACCCGGGCCTCGACCTGCAGGGCGCAGCCCGCCGGCACCTGTGGGGTCACTTCACCAAGTTGGACACGTTCCAGCGCGACGAGATGCCGATCATCGTGCGCGGCGACGGCAACTACATCTTCGACCAGCACGGACACCGGCTGCTCGACGGGTTGTCGGGGCTGTTCACCGTCCAGGTCGGCCACGGCCGACGCGAGTTGGCCGAAGCAGCCACGCACCAGTCTGCGACGCTCGGCTACTTCCCGCTGTGGAGCTTCGGGCACGAACCCGGCATCCGCCTGGCTGCGCGTCTGGCTGCACTGGCGCCGGGGGATCTCAACCGGGTCTTCTTCACGACGGGCGGCGGCGAGGCCATCGAGTCCGCCTGGAAGCTGGCCGTGCAGTACTTCGAGGCGATCGGCCAGCCCAAGCGCCGCAAGGTGATCAGCCGTCACTACGCGTACCACGGCACCACGCTGGGCGCGCTCTCGATCACTGGTATCCCAGCGATCAAGACCACATGGGAGCCGCTGCTGCCCGGCGCCGTGAAGGTCGCGAACACCAACCAGTACCGCTGCGGGATGTGTGCGAAGGCGGGCGCGTGCACGCTCGCCTGCGCCGACGACATCGAGGCTCGGATCGTGATGGAGGGCCCCGAATCGGTCGCCTGCGTCATCCTCGAGCCGGTGCAGAACACCGGCGGTGCCCTCGTTCCTCCGCCCGGTTACTGGCAGCGGGTGCGCGAGATCTGCGATCGCTACGGCGTCCTGCTCGTGAGCGACGAGGTCATCTGTGCGTTCGGCCGGCTTGGACACTGGTTCGGCTGCGCGCGCTTCGGCTACCAGCCGGACATGATCGTGTTCGCCAAGGGCGTCACGAGTGGGTATGCACCGCTCGGCGGCGTGATCGCAAGCGACCGCCTCGCCGCACCGTTCCTCGAGGACGGCCGCGTGTTCTTGCACGGACTCACGTTCGGCGGTCATCCGGTCAGCTGCGCGGTCGCGCTGGCGAACATCGATCTGATCGAGCGCGAGGACCTGCTCGGCAACGTGCTGCGCAACGAGGCCGTGTTCGACGAGGTCATGGCGCGCATCGGCGAGCTGCCCATCGTCGGCCAGGTCCGTGGCTGCGGCTACTTCCGCGTCGCCGAACTGGTCAAGGACAAAGAGCACCGCACGACGTTCACCGACGAGGAGTGCGACTGGTTGCTGCGCGGCGTGCTCTCGCCTGCGCTGTACAAGGCGGGGCTGTTCTGCCGGGCTGACGACCGCGCTGACCCCGTCGTGGTCCTCTCGCCGCCGCTGACCTGCGGACCCGACGAGTTGCACTTCATCGGCGACACGCTCGGGCGCGTGTTCACCGATGCGTGGGATGCCTTCCGGTCGCGATGACCAACGACCTGGCCGCCGATCGCTGCGAGGATCCGGCGTGGGGATACGTGTCACCAGGCGAGACGCGCTGGCCGGCCGCAGCGTCCATCGTGGCCGTCATCGCGATCCAGCTGGTGCTGCCCGAGCGGCTGACGCTCGGGCCGAACTGGGTGATCCCGGCGCTCGAGGCGGCGGTGCTCGTCGCGCTGCTGATCGTCGGGCCGTCGCGCCTGACCGCCGAGTCCAGGGACGTGCGCCGGATCGCGCTCACGCTGATCGCGATCCTCATCGCGGCGAACAGCGTCACGCTGGCGTTCCTGCTCCACCTCCTGCTGCGCGAGGTGCAGGTGGTGGACGGTCGTACCCTCATCTACTCGGCGGTCGCGGTGTGGTCGACCGGGGTGATCTCGTTCGGGCTCCTGTACTGGGAGACCGATCGTGGCGGCCCGATCGCGCGGTGCTGGAAGGATCACCCGGCCCCTGATCTGCTGTTCCCGCAGATGAGCAGCCCGACGACCACCGAGCACCGCTGGACGCCTCGTTACCTCGACTACCTGTACGTGTCGCTGACCAACTCGGTTGCGTTCAGCCCCACCGACGC
>JANXUX010000321.1 GCA_025351965.1 Actinomycetes bacterium
TGTCAGCCGCAGCGCGAACCAGAACGAGACCACCCTTCCGCTCGCTGATCCAGATGAGATCGGTGTTGGACAGACGTGGAGGCAGACGGTGTCGATGACCCTCCCGGCGCCATCGTTCGGTTCCGTCCAGTGGCGTGTTACATCGTCAGGCGCCGGGCCGACGGTCACGTCGACGTCGACAACGAGTCATCGACCGGTGTTGCTGATCGTGATCGTGTTGCTGCTGGCGCTCGACATCGGGTTCCTCGCCATCCGTCTGCTGGTCCGGCGGCACGCAGCACGGGCGGCGACGCAGGCAGATGGTGTTGGTCCGCCTCACGATCCGAGTCCGGAGAACGAACCGATCGACGTCGAGTCCTGGGAGTTCGCCGACTCCGCAGTGTGAACGAGTTGCGGTCCTCGGAGTTCAGGAAGGCGTCGAGGGTGCGTCCGGCCGGCGGCTTGTTCACCCCAGGTGTTCGCATTCTGTTCTGTTGCGCGACACCCGAAATCTCACGTCCTGCTGTTGCGTGGATGCTGCAACCCGTCGGCGACTGAGTGGGACACGTTCACGCCGACCCGATGACAGGAGGCCCGATGGACGATCGACTCGAACAACTGTTGGAACAGCTGGAGACTCCGTGCGATGAACGTCAGCGCATCCGCGACGCAGTCGCCGATCAGAAGCCCGCTGAGGCAGCCGGCCTCGGGCCGCCGCCGCCGGTCTGACGTCCGTGTCGGGAGTGATGCTCGGCGGCGAGCTGCTGATGGTGTTCCGGCGTCGAGCTCGGATCAGTGCGCTCTGATCCCGTGTGCAGGTGGCCTCTTCCCTCCGACATCGGCGACCAGGGTGCGTCTCCGCGACGGCGAGCGCATGGTGCAGGACGGTCCGTTCGCGGACAGCAAGGTGTTACGGCTCACCGTGTCGTGACTGCGAGCGGGTAGTACCGGCGACGGGCCCACAGCGCGACGTACACGAGGGCGACGAGGACGGGCACTTCGATGAGCGGTCCGACGACACCGGCGAGTGCCTGGCCGGAGGACACGCCGAAGACACCGATGGCCACCGCGATGGCGAGCTCGAAGTTGTTGCCGGCGGCGGTGAAGGCAATCGACGCGTTGCGCTCGTACGGGATGCCCATGCGGAGCCCGGTGAAGAACGAGCCGAACCACATCACGGCGAAGTAGACGAGGAGCGGCAGCGCGATCCGGGCGACATCGAGTGGCTCGTTCGTGATCCGTTCGCCCTGCAGCGCGAACAGGACGACGATGGTGAACAACAGCCCGTAGAGGGCGACGGGCCCGATGCGGGGGATGAACCTGGTCTCGTACCACTCCGTGCCCTTGGCTCGTTCGCCGACGAGGCGGGTGAGGAACCCGGCGAGGAGCGGGACGCCGAGGAAGATCAGGACCGACTTGGCGATCTGCCAGACGGTGATGTCGATGCCATCGGAATCCAGACCGAGCCACCCGGGGAGCAGCTCGAGGTAGAAGTAGCCGAGGAACGAGAACGCGAGGATCTGGAACACGGAGTTGATCGCGACGAGGACGGCGGCGAGCTCGCGGTCGCCGCAGGCGAGGTCGTTCCAGATCAGGACCATCGCGATGCAGCGGGCGAGGCCGACGATGATCAGCCCCGTGCGGTATTCGGGGAGGTCCGCCAGTAGCAGCCAGGCGAGCGTGAACATCAGCGCCGGTCCGATGATCCAGTTCAGGATCAGCGACATCACGAGAGAGCGTCGGTCACCGAGGACGGTGCCCATCGAGCGGTACTTCACCTTGGCGAGGACGGGGTACATCATCGCGAACAGCCCGATCGCGATCGGGAGTGAGACGGTGTCGATCTTGACCTTCTCGAGCGTGTCGTCGAGGCCAGTGAAGATCTTGCCCAGGCCGATGCCGGCGGCCATCGCCAGCCCGATCCACAGCGGCAGGAATCGGTCGAGCGTCGACAACTTCTCGACGACGTGTGAGCCTTCGCTGTCGGCGCTGATGTCCGGTTCGTCGACCGCTGGTTCAGTCACCGTCGGACCGACTATCCGAGGACGGCGCGCAGTGACGCCAGCCGTGACGGCACGAGGCGATACCACACCCACAGGCCGCGCTTTTCGCGCGCCAGCAGGCCGGCGTCGACGAGGATCTTCATGTGGTGGCTCACCGTGGGTTGCGAGCGACCGGCGACGTCGGTGAGATCGCACGCACAGACCTCGCCGCCGTTCTGCGCGGCCACGAAACTCAACAGCCGCAAACGGATCGGGTCTGCCAACGCGGCGAACGCACCAGCGAGAACGACCGCCTGTGCCTCATCGAGCACATCGGTGGACACCGGCGCGCAGCATGCGATCGGATCGAGCGTCAATGTTGCCTTACGCGTAGCCATGACCGAACTATATCGATGATCTTCGAAGAAGTCCATTGACAATCGTCGATGCGATCGTACGGTCAACACATCGACAGATATCGATACATCGGTGTCGCACCCAGGAGGAACATCATGTCCCGAGTCCAGCTCGCCCTCAACGTCGCCGATCTCGACGCGTCGGTGGCGTTCTACACCAAGCTGTTCCAGACCGAGCCGGCCAAGATCCGCGAGGGGTATGCCAACTTCTCGATCGCCGACCCGCCACTGAAGCTGGTCCTGTTCACCGGTGTGGGTGAGCCCGGATCACTGAATCACATCGGTGTCGAGGTCGGGTCCACCGATGAGGTCGCCGCCGTGATCGCGCGCACCACCGACCTGGGCATGGAGCAGGAGGTCCAGGAGAACGTGTCGTGCTGCTTCGCAGTGCAGGACAAGACATGGGTCAAGGGACCCGAGAACGACTGGGAGTTCTACACCGTGCTCGCCGATGCGCCGTCGATGTCGTGCGGTGCGGACGCAGCGACAATTGGTTGGTCGTCCACCGCCGAGCCCGTGGCTGAGCCGGCCGGTAGCTCCGGCGGCTGCTGCTGACCAGTTGGCAGTGCTCAGGCTGTGGGGTCGTCCTGGATCGCTTCGAGGACGCTCGGTTCGTAGTCGTCGGGCACCGGGATGCCCAGCAGTTGCAAGATGGTGGCGGCGACGTTGGCCAGGCCAGCTCCGGCAAGGTCGGTGCGCAACGCGGGTAGGTCACCGGCGAAGTCCGCGACGATGAACGGGACGGGGTTGAGCGAGTGCGCCGTGCGTCCGACCGGGAGGCCGGCGCTGTCGTAGGTCGGCTGGCCATGAGCGTCGCGTTCGACCTTGTCGTCGGCGTTGCCGTGGTCGGCGGTGACCACCAACCGGCCGCCGTGGCGACGCAACTCGGCGGCGATCCGTCCGATCGCCAGGTCCACGGACTCGACGGCGATGCGGGTCGCGGGCATCGAGGCGGTGTGGCCGACCATATCGCCTCCGGCGAAGTTGACGCGCAGGAACTCGTACCGGCCGGTGCGGATCGCCTCGATGAGCTCGTCGGCGGTCTCGGCCGACTTCATCCACGGTCGCTGATCGAACGGAACCCGGTCGGACGGGATCTCGACGTAGGTCTCGAGCGCGTCGTCGAACTTGCTGGACCGGTTGCCGTTCCAGAAGTAGGTGATGTGGCCGTACTTCTGCGTTTCCGCCGCTGCCCACTGGTGGAAGTCCGCGTCGGCGATGACCTCGCTGACGGTGAGGTCGACGGCTTCGGGCTCGACGAGGAAGCGGCTGGGCACCGACGTGTCGCCGTCATACAACGCCATCCCGGCGAAGACCACGTCCGGCACTGTGCCGCGGTCGAAGTGGTCGAACGACTGCCACTCCATCGCCTCGCAGAACTCCATCGCCCGGTCGCCGCGGAAGTTGAACATGACGACGCTGTCACCGTCATTGATCCGGCCGACGGGTTCGCCGGACGCGTCGACGACGGTGAACGCCGGCAGGTTCTGGTCGCTCATCCGGTGGTCGCCGCGGCCCCAGGCAAGACCGGCCTCGGCACTCGCCACGGCATGCGCCGTGCCGAGGACGTGGGCCTGCCAGCCGGCCTCGACGACGGACCAGTCGGCGCCGTAGCGGTCCATCGTGGTGACCATCCGTCCGCCACCGGAGGCGATCTCGAAGTCGAGCCCGGACAGTGACGCAACGGCGGCTCGCAGCTGGGTGAGGTAGTGCTCGGCGGTGTGGTCCGGCACGTCGCGACCGTCGAACAAGACATGGGCGCGTACCCGACGGATGCCCTCTCGCGAGGCCTGGCCGATCAGCGCGAGGAGATGGTCGATGTTCGAGTGGACGTTGCCGTCGGACAGCAACCCGACGAGGTGCAGAGTGGACGAGTGCTGGACGCAGTTGTCGACGATCGCCCGCCATGCAGCAGTCGACCAGATGACCCCGCTGGCGATTGCCTTCTCGACCCGCTTGGCGCCCTGATCGAAGATCCGGCCGGCACCGAGGATGTTGTGACCAACCTCGGAGTTGCCCATGTCGGCGTCGGACTGCAGGCCGACAGCTCGCCCGTGGGCTCGCAACGTGCGGTACCGGCCGGCGAGACCGAGCATGTCCAGGTTGGGGGTGTTCGCCAGATGCACGGCGTCGAAGTCGTCCGACCTACCGACGCCGACCCCGTCCATGACCACGAGGACTAACGGCCTCGCACGCAATCCTTCGTCGGTCGTCTCCGCGGGCTCCACGGCCCCGAGCTTATGCTCGCAACGTCTGAGGCGACTCAGCGACGACCTCGGACGATGCCGGCCCGGCGTCGATCGCCGGGAGCCGGAGAGTGAGCAGCCAGGCCAGGGCAACGAAGGCCGCGGACCCCCAGAGCGCGACCGGCAGCCCGCCCCACAGGTACAGCACCCCGGACAGCAGCGTGCCGACGAGTCGTCCCGCGGCGTTGGCCGAGTAGTAGAAGCCGACGTCGAGTGCGACCGTGTCGTCATCGGAGTACGCCAGGATCAGGAACGAGTGCAGCGACGAGTTCAGAGCGAACGCCGCTCCGAACACGACGAGTCCACCGACGACGGCGAACGAGGTGCCGATCTCGAACCCGACCGCCAGGGCGATGACCGCCGAGATCGCGGCGAGGATCAGCGCCCAGCGCCGGGCGGCGTGGATCTCGTCGAGGACCAGCCCGTTGCGTCGGCGCAGGATGCGCGGAGCGAACGACTGGATGATGCCATAGCCGATCACCCAGATGGCCAGGAAGGCACCGATGCCCTGATACGACCAGTGCAGGCGCTCGTCGAGGAATACGGGCAGGGCGACCACGAACCAGATGTCGCGCGAGCCGAACAGGAAGAACCGCGCCGCAGACAGGCGGTTGACGGCTGACGACTTGGACAGGATCGAACGCAGCGGGGCCTTCTTCTTGGAGCGGCCGATGTCCTCGTCGAGCAGAACGAGCAGGGCAACCACGGTGACGGCCAGCATCGCCGCCATCGAGATCAGTGAGGCGTCGTAGCCGATCCAGGCGAGCAGCGCTGCGCCGAGGAAGAACCCAACTCCCTTCAGCGCGTTCTTCGAGCCGGTCAGGATCGCGACGAGTCGGAACAGTGCACCGTCACCCGTTCCGGCAACGGCTTTCATCGCGCTCTTCGAGCTCATCTTGGTCAGGTCCTTGGCGACCCCGGACAGCGCCTGGGCCGACATCACGAACACGATCGAGACCCATTCGTGCCACGTCCGCTGCTGGAACACCAGGGCCACCAACGCGACGATCTGCAGGCCGAGGCCCGCAACGAGCGTCCGGTTCAGACCGGTTCGGGAACCGACCGAGCCGCCGAGCAGGTTGGTGACGATGCCCATGAACTCATACGCGAGGAACAAGAACGCGATCGACACGGGGGAGTAGCCGAGGTCGTGGAAGTGGAGCAGGACGAGCATCCGCAACGCACCGTCGGTCAGGGTGAACGACCAGTAGCCGGCCGTGACGAGTGTGTAGTTCTTGGTCTTCATCGCAGCGACGCACCGATCTTGGCGGCCAGGTCGGCCATCCGAAACGCGTAGCCGTACTCGTTGTCGTACCAGATCAGCACCTTGACCATCAGGTCGTCGATGACCATCGTCGACGGTCCGTCGACGATGCCGGACCGGGTGTCGTTGGTGTAGTCGGCCGACACGAGCGGGCGGTCCTCGAACCCGAGGATGCCGGCCAACTCGCCGTCGGCCGCAATGCGGAGCAACTCGTTGACTTCGGCGACGGAGGTGGCGCGCTGCATCGTGAACACCGCATCGGTCAGCGATGCGTTCAGCAACGGCACCCGCACCGCGATGCCGTTCAACCGTCCCGTCAGCTCGGGGTAGATCATCGTGATCGCGGTCGCCGAACCGGTCGATGTCGGGATCAGCGAGTTGAGCGCAGACCGCGCCCGGCGCAGATCCTTGTGCGGGGCGTCGACCACGACCTGAGTGTTGGTCACGTCGTGCATCGTCGTGATCGCACCACGCACGATGCCGATCGATTCGTGCAGCACCTTGACGACGGGTGCGAGGCAGTTCGTCGTGCACGAGGCCGCAGTGACGATGTCGTGGACAGCCGGGTCGTAGAGATGGTCGTTGCAACCCATGACGATGTTGAGCGCTGCCGGGTCCTTGACCGGGGCTGCGACGATCACCTTGCGGACGCCACGGTCGAAATACGGCGACAGTTTCTCGACGGTGCGGAATGCGCCGCTGCACTCCAGCACCACATCGACCCCGTGGTCCTCCCACGGCACGGCTCCAGGCGTGTTCATCGCCGAGAACGTGATGTCTGAACCGTCGATCGTCAGGCCGGTGCCGTCGGAATGCACCGAGCCCTGGTAGCGGCCGTGCACCGAGTCGAACTCGAGCA
>JANXUX010000338.1 GCA_025351965.1 Actinomycetes bacterium
CGAGCAGTTGTCGAGGCTGCGGATGACAACGGCATCATCGGCGGTTGCGACGCCGATCGCCGCGTTGATCGCGACGAAGTGACTGGAGATGACCGTGTCGGTGGTCAGCGAGCCGAG
Source organism: Actinomycetes bacterium (assembly GCA_025351965.1). GTDB lineage: Bacteria > Actinomycetota > Acidimicrobiia > Acidimicrobiales > Ilumatobacteraceae > WLMZ01. The sequence goes on from JANXUX010000338.1 coordinate 118, forward strand.
GTACGTACCGACGCCATCACGGAAGTCGGTGTACCGGGGGCCGAGCGCGCTCCACGTGCCCGACATCGCGCCACGCAGCCACTCGATCCGCTCACCCATGGCAATGCCCTCCGGCGACGGGATCTCGGCCACCGCACGCTCGACGATGGCATCGACACCCCAGCGACCACCCAGAACTGCGGCCGTCTGCCGGCAGCGCAGCAGGGGGCTGGAGATCAGCGCCAACGGTCCGCGCGGCCCGAGCTCGTCGGCCATGCGTTCGGCCTGGTGCACGCCGAGCGGGTCGAGGCCCGGATCGGGGTCTGTGTCCCAGCCAGCTGCGGCCCGACCGTGACGGACGAGGTACAGCCGGGTCATTCGAACAGCCAGCCGTCGCGCATGCCCGGCTCGGCGCCGTGCTCGATGAACCACTCCGTTCCGAACGCGGTGACGAACATCTCCTCGGGCATCTGTAGGAAGAAGCTCGTGTCGGTGATCTGGCTGGCATGGCAACGCATGCTCGCTCGCTTCACCTCGGCGTAGGCGCTGACGTCGACGGACAGCGTGATCTCGGCCTCGGGCATCCCCATCGGGTTGCCGTCGTCGGCCGGTCCGCTCGGGTCGAAGTCGTCGCCGCCCAACGGCGAGTCGTTGTCGGCGGCGCGTGCGGCCTCGATCTGGCGCATGAATGCGTCACGGTTGACGGTCATCTCGAAGACCCTCGGCGTCCCGGCCAGCTCGGCGGCGCGGTTACCGACGACGTGGATCTTGATGTGGTCGGGATGGCCGTAGTTGCCGTGCCAGTCGTACGTCGTGACGACGTCGGCATCCTCCTCACGCAGGATCGCAGCAAGGCGCTCGGCGGCCTCCTCGACATCGGCCTGGTGGAACGATTCCGGATCGGCGTTCTGCTCCCACCCGGTCATACCGCTGTCCTTGTAGCCGAGCCAGGCAACACGGTGCACGCCGAGCACCTCGGCAGACTGCAGCACCTCGGCCCGGCGGCGGTCGACGAGGGTCTCGCCCTCGGCGAGATCGTCGGGCACCTCGCCGAAGTCGCCGTTGGTCCCGAGCACGAGCACGACACGGTGCCCTTCGGCCGCAGCGCGAGCCAGCGTGCCCCCGGTACCGATGCACTCGTCGTCGGGATGCGCATGAAAGGCAACGAGGGTCCCCACATCAACTCCTTGTCGTTGTTCGGGCGCCGATGGTCGGGCCCGGTCGGGCGGTGCTACTTGACGGCACCGGCCTCGAACAACGAGTCAATCATCAACGAGTCGAATCCCCAATCGGCGAGCACCTCTCGGGTGTGCTCGCCAGGCCGTGCCGGCGGCAGCGTGATCAGCGGCTTGGTACGGCTGAAGCGCGGTGCGGGCGCCGGCTGGACGACGCCGGCGAAATCGACATAGGACTCACGCAGGACGTTGTGCGGGTGCTGGGCCGCCTCGCTCATCGTCAGCACCGGCGCGAAACAGACGTCGGTGTGCTCCATCAACGCGCACCACTCGTCACGCGACTTCGTCGCGAAGACCTCGGTCATCCGCTCCTTGAGATGCGGCCACTGGGCGTGATCCATCTGCGCAGCGAACTCCGGGTCGCTGTCCAGACCGGTCAGCTGCAGGAGCTGGGCGTAGAACTGCGGCTCGATCGAGCCGATCGACACGAACCTGGCGTCGCTGCAGGCGTAGACGTCGTAGAAGTGGGCGCCGGTGTCGAGCAGGTTCGTGCCCGGCTTGTCCTCGTCGAACGCGCCCATCGCCTTGAACGCCCAGAACATCGTCATCAGCGTCGACGCGCCGTCGACCATCGCAGCATCGACGACCTGGCCGGTGCCGCTGCGCTGGGCCTCCAGCAACGCGCAGACCACGCCGAACGCGAGGAACATCCCGCCGCCGCCGAAATCGCCGACGAGGTTCAACGGCGGGACCGGCGCTTCACCGGCGCGGGCGAAGTGGGCCAACGAGCCGGCGAGGGAGATGTAGTTGATGTCGTGGCCGGCGGCCTGTGCGTACGGGCCTTCCTGGCCCCAGCCGGTCATTCGCCCGAACACGAGCTTGCGGTTACGGGCCATGCACACATCGGGTGACAGACCGAGCCGCTCCATCACGCCGGGGCGGAACCCTTCGATCAGCGCGTCGGAGGTCTCGATCAGCTTCAGCAGCGCGTCGCGTCCGGCCTCGGACTTGAGGTCGATCGCGATGTTGCGCCGGTTGCGCTGGAGGATGTCCTGGTTCGGGTATCCACCGCCGTCGCGCACCGCCTGGGTGCGCTCGACGCGGATGACCTCCGCACCCATGTCGCTGAGCATCATCGCTGCGAACGGGCCGGGGCCGATGCCGGCGATTTCGATGATGCGGTAACCGCTGAGTGGACCCGACATGTGCATTTCCTCCGAGATGTTCCGGCGAGTCTCGTTGGAGGGCGGCTCGCTGGTCAACATGGAGTCCGGTTACGGTTCGTCCATGACCGTCTTCGGGGTCCACACGGGTCTGCAACACATCGGCACCAACGAGCTGCGCAGCGCATGGCGACGCATCGAGTCGCTCGGCTACGGGTGGATCTCGATCTGGGATCATTTCTACGGGGCGACCGGCAAACCCGACGACGCCGAATGCCTCGAAGCCGTCGCCCTGCATGCCGCGCTGGCCTGTGAGACGTCACGTGTGCGGATCGGCTCGCTCGTCTACTCGATCGGCTACCGGCACCCGGCGGTGCTGGCCAAGGCGATCACTGCGATCGACCACCTCTCCGGCGGCCGCGCGGACATGGGCATCGGCGCCGGATGGGCCGAGGTCGAGTACGCGGCCTACGGCATCCCGTACCCGGCCAACCGGATCCGCCTCGATCAGGTCGAAGAGGGCATTCAGGTTCTGCGCGGTCTGCTCCACGACGACGTCAGCAATTTCTCCGGGACGTATTTCAGCCTCGTCGACGCACGTAACGAGCCCCGGCCGGTACAGGCCAAGCTGCCGATCTGGATCGGTGGCGGTGGCGAGAAGCGCACACTGAAGATCGCCGCGAAGTACGCCGACGGCTGGAACGTCCCGTTCACGTCTCCGGCGGAGTTCGCGCGCAAGCGTGGCGTGCTGGCCGAGCACTGTGCAGCGGTCGGACGCGACCCCTCTGAAATCCGTTGCGCGGTCAACGTCGCCTTGGCGTGGACCGAGGACAGCCTCCAGGCCCAGTTCGGCAAGCTCGCCGACATCGCCCGTCAGGGCTGCCTGTCGGGCAGCGACGACCAGGTCCTCGAACGAATCGGTGAGTACGTCGAGGCCGGCGCCGACCAGATCAACGTGGCCCTGCGCGCGCCCTTCGATCTCGAGGCGATCGAACGGCTCAGCGTCGCGCTGCACCTGACGTGACGGTCTCACCATGAACCGAGCACTCGACCTGCTCCTCGACGGGCTGTACTTCGGGGAGTCGCCACGCTGGCACGACGGTCGGTTGTGGTTCAGCGACTTCTTCGACCACCAGGTCAAGGCCGTCGATTCACGCGGGTCGGTCGAGGTCATCGTCGAGGTGGCGAACCAGCCGAGCGGGCTGGGCTGGTTGCCCGATGGCCGCCTGCTCGTCGTCTCGATGCTCGACCGTACGCTGATGCGTCTCGATGACGAGGGACTGGTGCTGCACGCCGACCTGTCCGGGATCGCCACGTTCCACACCAACGACATGGTCGTCGACGGAGCGGGCCGCGCCTACGTCGGCAACTTCGGGTTCGACTTGGACCACGCGTTCGCGACCCGCGGCGCAGACACGTTCGCCAACCACGACACGGCGGTCATGGCCCGAGTCGACCCCGACGGCTCGGTCCACGCCGTTGCCGACGACCTGCACTTCCCGAACGGCACGGTGATCACGCCCTCCGGGCACACCCTGATCGTCGCCGAGACGATGGCCAACCGCCTCACGGCGTTCGACATCGCACCGGACGGATCGCTGTCCGGTCGACGGGTGTGGGCCGATCTCGGCCGTCGCCTGCCGGACGGGATCTGCCTCGACGCAGACGGCAACGTCTGGCTCGCGAACCCGGCCGGCTCAGAGTGCGTGCTCGTCGCAGAGGGCGGCGAGGTGCTGGATGTCATCACCACCGAGCAGCCCTGCCTCGCCTGCATGCTCGGCGGCGAGAACGGTCGCACGCTCTACCTCGTCACGTGCTCGACGTCTGTGGCGTCGGTGGCTGCGGCCGCACGCACCGGGTCGATCGTGACCACGCAGGTCGACGTGCCGGGCGCCGGCCGGCCGTAGACCGCACCGCTAGGGTTCAGCGATGACCACCGTGCTCCACCTCATCCAGCGTGTCGAGTGGGAGCGACTGGTTGCCGACGATCCGATCACGAACCCGTCGCTCCAGACCGAGGGCTTCATCCACTGCACCGACGACGAGCAGGTGCTGCTGCGCGTCGCCAACGCCTTCTACCGCAGTGTGCCGGGCGACTTCGTCGTGCTCGACGTGACGGTCGAGGACCTCACCAGCGCGTGCATCTGGGAGGCGCCAGCGCACCTGACGTCGGCCGACACCGACGCTGCCCCGGCCGCACCGCTGGCTCCTCTGTTCCCGCACGTCTACGGACCGATCGATCGAACCGCAGTCACCGGCGCACGCGCCGTGGTGCGCGACTCAGACGGATCGTTCGTCGGCTACGCCGACGCCAGCAGCACCTGAGCGAGGCGGGCCCGAGCGCTCTCGGTTCGCGCGCCCCACCAGAACAAGTCCTGCCCGTCGATCAACTGGACCCGTGCGCCAGGAACTGCCGCACGGGTCTCGGCGATATGACGCGTCCTGAACGGATATGGCTCCGATGGCAGCACGACCAACTGCGGGTCGAGTGCGGCGACCTCCTCCAACGTGACGGTCGGATAGCTCTCCGACCGAGTCGCGAACACGTTGGCGACACCGATCGAGTCGAGCATCGACGAGCCGTAGGTGGCCGCGTTGCAGGTCATCCACGGCCGACGCCAGATCGCCACGAAAGCAGTCGTCACGGTCGTCGGACGCACAACGGTGGTCGCCGGATGTGGCGCATCGAACGGCGCGAGCCCGAGCCGCGACCGCACCGTCACTGTCATCGCGGCCACATCGGTGATCGAGGTGACATGCGTGGCCAGCACCTCGAACCCTGCCGCTTGCAGCGCCTCGGAATCCTCGCGGCGGTTCTCCTCACGGTCCATCAGCACCAGATCCGGCGAGAGCGCAGTGATCGCAGCGATGTCCGGATCCTTCGTGCCGCCGACGTGGATGATCGACGGTTGTTCGCAGAACCGTGTGCACGCGACCGGCGTGACACCCCACCTGAGCAGTGTCTCGGTCATCGATGGAACGAGGCTGACGATGCGCAGCGACGCCGTGACCGACCGTGTCCGTCCGGGTTGCACCCGGGTCAGCTTCCGAGCAGACGTGCCTTTTGGGCGTCGAACTCCTCCTGGGAGAGCGAGCCGCGCTGCAGCAGCCCTTCGAGCTTCTCCAACTGACCGGCGACATCGAGTGGCGCCGCTGCGGGAGCCGCCGAGTACGCGCCGCGTTGGCGGCTCTTCGCCTCGACCTGGGCGTGGACCAGGTTCTGCACGTTCTGCGGCTTGCGCACATCGGTGAAGCGCTGCTGACCGTCCTCGCCGCCCGACTCGATGAGTAGGTCTCCGGCGCCGAGGATGCGTTCGAACACGCTCTGGTTGAAGTTGACGTTGTTGACGCGGTCGAGCGGGATCTCGATGCCGCTCTTGGCGATGACGCCTTGGCGGAAGATGATGCGGTCGTTGGTGATCACGAAGTTGGTGGTGATCCACTTCGTGTAGCGAGCAAACAGCCAGATCGCGGAGAGCACGATCGCGGCGAGGGCGATGTACCCGAGGTACTTGCGCGTGTTCCCATCGTGCAACAG
>JANXUX010000239.1 GCA_025351965.1 Actinomycetes bacterium
CGGAGCCGTGACGGGTTTGCATGAGTCCAGTCACGATTGCTCGCAGAAATGTTACTTGATGCCCATGTCGAGGTCTGTGATGCCATTGTCGCCGTGGGTGGTGGCCGTCGTGTCGTCGAGATGTGCGGCACCGCTGCCGCCGAATTCGGCCCAGACGACCTTGCCGTTGGTGGTGGTGGAAAAGCCCCAGGAGTCGCAGAGCAGCCCGACGATGGCCAGCCCGCTCCTGCCGAAGCCCGCCAGGTAGTCATCGGACAACAGCGGTGGTGCGGTGCTCGAGTCCTCGACCTCGATGCGCACGGTCGGGTGCGTGTTCCAGAGCCGGATCAAACCGCCGCCGGCGGTGTGCTTGACGACGTTTGTGGCGAGTTCGCTCGCTGCACGCTCGATGTCAGCACGCATGGGACAGTCGGGCAACGTGGTGTGGACGAGCGATCGTGCGGCTTTGCCTGCATCGGTCCCTCGTGCGAACTCGAAGCCGGTGTGTGGTCCGATCCGGTTCTCCAACTCCATGCCTTCTGATGTTCCCACCAGGAGCGATTCGATACCTCGAGGTGCGCAGCACCTGCTGCGCCGCCAAGAGATCTGGTCGACGGCGCGCGCGTTGCTCGTCGTCGATGACGTCGAGGCCTTGTTCGCGGAGTCGTTCGAGGTTGTCCAGCATCGACCTCAGCACCCCGGGAGCGTGGCCCTCCCAGGTCGTCACCTCGGCGACGATCCGAAGCGGACGTCGAGTCCTGTAGGACTGCGTGACGTTGCCGGGGAACTTCTTGTTGGTGGAGGTGCGGCCCTCCTGGTAGTTGGAGCCATGACCCGGCACGAGCAGACCACCGACCCCCACCTCGTACTTCGTTCCATGGTAGAACGGCCGTTCGATGTGTCGCACCGGTCCCATGTCACCGGCACATATGCGATGTTGCTCGTATCCACCGTCGTGTTGTCGACGGTGTATCCCTGTCGTCAATGGTTCTTCCGTTCTCCTGGCCTCAGCCGAGTGCGAGAGGTAGCAGGGTGAGTGCGTCCGCCCAGATGGAGGACGATCTCAGCGAGGTAACCACGAATCTCGGTGTGCTTCAAGCCCCCGCCCGGAGGTACGTTGACAAGAGGGGCCCGGCGGCCCTTGCCACGGCGTTGGTGGTAGCGAGTCGGCCTGTAAGCGGGATTCTGTGCACACCGAGGTGTGCGGTGGCCATCCATCTGTGCGGCCTACCCGAGAGGTATCGGGCCACTTGCGTGTCCCGACGAGCGAGCCGCTCGTCCTCTCTGCTCGGCCTTGCTCCGAGTGGGGTTTACCGAGCCGTGACGGTCGCCCGACACGCTGGTGCGCTCTTACCGCACCGTTGCACCCTTACCTGTGAACGGTTGCCCGTCCCATCGGCGGTCTCTCTCTGTTGCACTGTCCGTGAGGTCGCCCCCACCTGGCTCGCGCCAGCACTCTGCTCTGTGGAGTCCCGACTTTCCTCGATGGCGTCCGTCAGACGTCGCCACCGCGACCACCCGGCCGACTCGCTACCAGGCACGAGGGTACCGGGTCGAGGACCCGAACTCAGCAGCCTGTTCCAGCGGGCCGGTTCAGCAGTCGGTCTGGTAGTCGTAGATGAATGAGTTCAGGCTCGGCGTCTCGATGTTGATCGTGAACTGGTTACCCGAGCTGAACGCCCCGACTGCGAGCTGTACGGCCGACAGCGTCCCGAACTGGCTGGGGACCATGTAGTACTGCTGGATCGCGCCTGTCGCGACGGCTGTGGTGGTGGTCGCGCCGCCAGCGTCGTTGGCGGCGATGTTCTGCGTCGTCGTGGTGGCGGCCTCGGTCGTCGTCGTCGAAACGTCGAGGTTGGCATTCAGCAGCGTCGTCGGATTGACGATGTTGTCGGGGTTGATCACGTGCGCGATCGCCGCAGCGCGGCGGGCGGCGGTGTCGCCGTGGATGATCGATGCAGCGCGGTACTTCGGTAGCGAGAACTGGGGGACCAGCGACTGGTGCATGGCAGCGAGCAGCGACTCGCCGGCGTGCACGAGCGCCATCGCGTCACGGTTCGGATCGTCCGACGGTGGCACGTCGGCTTCTTCGCTGCCCTTTTTCCGACGTCCGGTGATGCGGTCCGAGATCGGGGTCAGGATCACCCGGTCCAAGCGTGGGTTCGCGCATGTCCAGGCGACCGAACCGGCGGTGGCCGTCCACTTCTGGAGGTCCTTGATGGATGCCTCGCTGGCGGCGGTGAACATGTCGACGATCGCAGCCTGGGCGGCGGTCAGCTTGCCGAGCTTCTTGGCGATGCCGTGGGCGTCGATGATGCTGAAGTGGATCGAGGTCGCAGTGCGGAACAGCACGCCGTCGGTGACGATGCCATCGGGCAAGACCGGCGGTGCAGGAGACTCCCCGACTCGGGCCGGGTTGCTGTCGGTTGCCTCGCCGCCGCAGGCTGCGACGAGGGCGGCCAGGGCAACGGTGATCCCACCGACACGGAGCAAACCGCGGCGGCTGAGCTCGTGGGAGGCAATGGGGAGTGGATCGTTCGACATCTGAGGTGTGGTCATCTCGGTCACTTCGAGCTGTAGTCGGAGGGCGACAGGGCCTTGCCGGCCGTGGTGAGTTGCTTGGCTATCTCGGCGACACCGGCAACGGTGGCGAGCACGGTGGCATGGCGGGCTTCGACGATGATCATCGAGGCGATGAGTGCTGAGCCGTCGATGCCGACCAGCGCGCCGACCACATCGATGTGGGTCGCGACAGCGGTGTTCTCCAGCGCCTGCGCGGCAGTCGCGACCTTCTCGGCGGTACCGCTGAAGTCAGCGAGCATGGCCGTGAACAACTCGTCGATCGCCGCGTTCGGAGCAACCCTGCCGAGCAGGCCGGAGAGGGATTGGGCGTAGGCCTCGTGCGCTTCGCGGATGGCCTTGACGGCTTCCAGCGACGGGCCGTCGAATGCACCGAGGTCGATCGCGACGTCGTACAGGTTGCGGATCGTCAGCTCGAGCGACTGGGCAAAGGACAACAGCGCCACATCTTCGTCGGTCGGACGCTTCGGCGGCGCAGTGGTCGTCGTCGCTGCGGCCGTGTCGGCCGTGGAGTCACCCGTCGCGCCGATGCTGACGTCCGACGACGCGTTCGTGGAGTCGCCGGTGCCGTTGAAGCCGCCATTTGAGTTGACGGTGGCGCCGGCATCGCTGGACCCACCGGTCGAGGCGTTCGGCGCGATCGAGGGTGTCCCACCGAGGGTGTCGCTGGATCCGCCGAGCGAGGCCGAGGTGGCGGCATCGCCACCGGAGGCACCGGCGCGGCGGGCCAGGACCGGCACCAGCGACAGGGCCGTGGCTGACAGCCCGGCGGCGAGGATCCGACGACGGACGGTGGAACCGGCAGTGTCGGAGTGTTCAGCGGCATCGATGTGTGCCGCTTCCTTGGTGTCCACGAAGACTGGTTCCTTTCGAAGTGTTCTCCCCAGCCTTCCCGGCCGGGGGTCTGCGCTCCAACTTTAGAAGTCGAGAGCCGACAGGTCGGGTATCCAACGTGATGAGCGTTCGACGGCCTGGTGCCAGCGGTCGCGGTCGAAGGAGCCGTTCGGCTCGACGACCGTTGCCGGCGCCCAAGAGTCTGCCACCTCGTCGAGGTCGGACCACGTACCTACGGTCAGCCCGGCAAGGTATCCGGCTCCGAGGGTCGTGGCTTCGGTCACGGGGGAGACCTCGACCGGCCGACCAACGGCGTTGGCGAGGGCCTGGACGAAGGTCGGGTTCTCGCTCATCCCGCCATCGACGCGCAGGGTCGGGATCGACAGACCGGTGTCGGTCTCGGCCGCCACGACGAGATCTGCACCGCGCTGGGCCACGCCCTCGAGGACTGCGCGCACGATCTGGGCGCGGCCGCTGCCACGGGTGATGCCGAGTAGCGTGCCGCGGGCCCCGTAGTCCCACTTCGGGGTGCCCAGACCGAGCAGCGCCGGCACGTAGACAACCCCCTCGGCGCTCTCGCACCGGGCAGCGACGTCGTGGCTCGCCGCAGCCGTCTCGATGATGCCGAGGTCGTCGCGGAGCCATTCGACATTGGTGCCGGCGGAGAGCATGATCGCCTCGACGCCCCAGTTCGCCTGACCGCCCCGGGTCCAGGCGACGATTGGGAACGTCCCCTGGGCGCTGCGACGATGGTCCGTCGGAGCCATCGTGCCGGTGCACAGGTCGAGCATGCCTCCGGTGCCGAACGTGATCTTGGCCATTCCCCGCCGGACACAGCCCTGGCCGATCAGCGAGGATTGCTGGTCGCCGGCGAGGCCGCCGATGAGCGGCGCGCCGGCCAGCGCCGACGCCACCCCGAGCGCACCCGAGGAGTCGACGATGGTGGGCAGCATGCCCATCGGCACGCCGAGCGCAGTGCACGCCTGTTCGGACCAGGTCCGCCGGCCCATGTCGTACAGCCCCGTGACTGCGGCGTTGGTGTGGTCGGTGATGTGCAACGTTGCACCGGACACGACCCAGGCGATCCATGTGTCGACGGTGCCGAACAGGAGGTCGCGGCTGCGGTCCGGGTCGAACGTGTTGAGCAGCCAGGCGACCTTGGTCGCCGACTGGTTCGGCGCCAGCGCAAGGCCGTGATCGGCCTTGGCCATGATGCAGTCGAACACGGTGCGCAAATCCTGCCAGCCGAGCGCCGGCCCGATCGGTACGCCGGTCGAGCGGTCCCAGACGATGGTCGACGCACGTTGGGCGGTGATCCCGAGAGCGTCGATGGTGTCGCCCGCGGCGGTGGCCTGACCAATAGCGTTGCCGGCGACGTCGAGGACCGCCTCGCCCATCGCGGTCGCGTCGAACTCGACCAGACCGGGCGACGGCGACGACGGAGCGAACATCCGCTGGTTGATGTGCTCGACGGTGCCGCGAGCGGTCACGGTCGCGGCGCGGAGGCCGCTCGTGCCGACGTCGATGACGAGGATGCTCATCGCCGAGCCTCGAAGCCGCTCTTCTGCAGGCGAATGCCGAGCAGGCCGCCGATCATGCCGGCGAACACGGTGACCGTGAGGGTGAAGACGATGGTGAACAGGTTGATGCTGTCGCCACGGAACAGTCGGACGACCACGAACACGCCCTGGACCACCACATACGTACCGGCGGACGTGACGATGCCATGAGTGAGCGGAGACCGGCAGCGCTGTCGCCATGCGGCGACGCCGGCGCCGAGGACGAAACCGATCAGTCCGACCAGCACGAGCAGCAGGCCGAGCGAACCGCGCCCGTTGCCGACGATGCCGGCGAGCACGAAGAACGGGGCGCCGAAGACGACGGTGACGCCGACGCCGGACTTCAGCGCGTCGACGTCCCACTTGGCGTCGATCGGGTCGGCCGGCGGTCGGCCTCGGAGGGATTCGGTCACGATGGGGCTCCAGGGGGATCGAGGGGCGTCGCCGGCCACGACACCGAACCGAACGTTGACGGGAGGCCGAGCTTGCCGGGGTTGAGGATGCCGTTGGGGTCGAGGGTCGACTTCAGCGCGACGAGCAGTTCGTACGCCGGCCCGAGCGCCTCGGCGACGAACCGGCTGCGGTTGAGGCCGATGCCATGGTGGTGCGACAGGTTGCCGCCGTGGGCGAGGACGGCGCGCTGGCCGACGTCCCACAGCGCGACGTAGGTCGCCTCGACCTCGTTCGGCGGAGGTGTCGCTGCGAACGTGAAGTAGAGGCAGGCGCCGTCCGGGTAGCTGTGACTGAGATGGCAGGTGGCAGTGCGGGCATGCGGCACGGCGAGCATCGCACCACGGACACAATCGAAGATGTTGCTCAACGTGGACCAAGGCGCGGCGATCTCCATCGTGTCGACCACGAACCCCTTGCGGGTCAGCGCTTGCAGTGCGCTGGTGTCGTTGCGGTGGTGCATCCAGGCCTCGAGCAGGTCCGGCCCGAGATCGGTTGCGCCGAGCGTGTCTGCGACGGCGGCGACGACAGCCATGACCGCGTCGATGAGCAGAGGATCACCCTCGTCGAGCACGAGCAACATGCACTGCTCGCCATCGCCGCCCTGGCCGCGTTTGGATTCGGCGGCGTCGTAGAGGCGTAAGACGGCAGGCGTCGCGCCACGGCGGACGATCTGCCGGCACATCTCGAGCCCGGTCTCGAACGTCGGCAGACTGTATGCCGCACGCCGCTCGGCGGGCGGTAGCGGGTGAGCACGCAGCCAGACGCGGGTGATGATGCCGAGCGTGCCTTCGGAGCCGAGGAACACTTCGTCGAGGTCGGGACCCACCGCCGCGGCCGGGGCGCCACCGGTAGTGATCACCCGTCCGTCGGCGAGCACGACTTCGAGGCCGACGACCATGTCCTCGATCTTGCCGTAGCGGGTGCTGTACTGGCCGGCGCCCCGACACGCCACCCAACCGCCAACTGTTGCGATGTCGAAGCTCTGCGGGAAGTGGCCGACGCTGAGGCCATGGTCGCGGCCGAGTTCGGCTTCGAGGTCGGGGCCGAACGTGCCCGGAAGGACCTCGACGATGCCGGATTCGACATCGACCGAGATGACGCCGACGAGCGCTGTCGTGTCCAGCACGACTCCACCGAAGATGGGCAGGCTGGCGCCACACACGCCCGACCGTCCACCGGCGACGGTGAGCGGCACGCGAGCGTCGTTGCACAGCGACGCGATGGCGCTGACCTCTGCAGTCGTGCGCGGCGCGGCCACAACGGCCGCTCGCCGGGGCACCTCGCCGGCGAGCGCCCAGTGCATCGTGAGGGGCCACCAGTCGCGACTGACCTCTGCGGTGCCGGCAACGGACGTGTCGGTCGGGCAGATCTCGGCGAGCGATTCGACGAAGTGGTCGGGGATCGTTACGCCGCGGCCAGCCAGATGACCGGCGGTGCCGGTGAGTTCGATCGGTGGGGTGGGTCGGGTGAGTGCCATGTCAGGCCTCACCTGCCACCGGCTCGGGCGCGGCGCCCACCCGAACGAGCGACGTCCGGCCGGATACAGCCTCGTGCTCACAACTCGCGAGGTAGGCGGCGACCTGGGCATTCGTCTCGTCGTCAGTCCAACCGAACTCGGGTCCGATCAGAGCAGCCACGGCAGGAGCGGCTGCGACGGTGGCGTCTCGGTCGAACAGGCGCGCCCGTGTCCGCCGTGACAGCACGTCGTCGAGGCTGCGCGCCATCTCGTGGCGCACGGCATGCACCGCCTCGGCGCGCAGGTAGGGGAGCCCTTCGACGAGCGGCTCGCCGAGGCTTGGATCGGTGGCGATGAGGGCGCGGATCTCGTCGATGTCGGTCCCGTAGCGACCCGCGAGATGCGCATCGGCAGATCCCGACGCCGGCTCTCGGAACCCGACCGCCCCTCGCAGGGGTAAGGCACGTGTCCGGCACCTCGCCGACCGGTCGAGCCGGGTGAGCACTTCGTCGACGGTGTCCTCGGCCATCTCGCGGTACGTCGTCAGTTTGCCACCGGTGACGCTGATGACGCCTGCCGGGTTGACGGTGATGCTGTGGCGGCGGGACAGATCGGCGGTGCGGGCAGACGCTCCGGTCTTGACGAGTGGCCGCAACCCGGCCCAGACCCCCGTGATGTCATCGGCGGTGATGCCGGTGGTGACGGACGCATTCAGGGCGCGCAGCACGTAGTCGATGTCGTCTTTGGTGCATTGCGGGTCATCGACCGGGCCGCTGTAGTCGGTGTCCGTCGTGCCCACGTACGTGTGCCGGTAGGTGCCGTCGGGCAGCTTGCCCCAGGGCACGACGAAGAGGCTGCGCTTGTCCTTGGGCACCGGGATGACGACTGCGATGTCGTTGCGGACCTTGGCCCACGGGACGGTGATGTGCACACCCTTGGCCGGGCGGATGGAGTCCGGGTGGACCGTCTCGGCGAGTGAGCGGACGTCGTCGGCCCACACCCCGGCAGCGTTGACGACGACGGTCGCGCTGACTGCGATCGCCGTACCATCGGCATCGATGTCGACGCCGGTGGCGCGGCCGGCATCGTCGCGGCGGATTGCCGTGACCGGGCAGCCGTTGACAACCGCAGCCCCGTGGTCCGCAGCGGTGCGGGCCACCGTCAAACACAGCCGGGCGTCGTCCGCAGCGGCGTCGTAGTACAGGTATGCAGAGGCCAGGCGCGCTTCTGGCATCGTCGGCAGGTGGGCGAACGCAGCCCGCTTCTTGAGCCGCTTGTGCAATTTGCCGATCCGCCATCCGCCGGTGAGGTCGTACATCCACATCGATGAACCGAGCACGCGTGCGATCTTGCGCGACACCACGCCGTCCCTGGTCAGGATCGGGATCATGAACGGCATCACCGACACCAGGTGCGGCGCGTTCTTGCGCAGCCGTTGGCGCTCGTGCAGTGCTTCGTAGACGAGGCGCACCTCGCCCTGCTGGAGGTAGCGGAGCCCACCGTGGACGAGCTTGGAACTCTTCGACGAGGTGCCGGAGGCAAAGTCGTCGCGTTCGATCAAGGCGGTCCGCAGACCCCGACTCGCAGCGTCGAGTGCGACCCCGACGCCAGTGATCCCTCCACCTACGACGACGACATCGAAGGTCTCCGCAGCGAGCCGCGCGAGCATCGCCTGCCGGTCGAACGGCTGATCAGGTGTGCTGCTCGACATCGACCGTGACTGTAGTGCCCAGGGCGCGTGTCGGGCGGTGACGAGATCTTCCCGATTCTGTGCATCCAACGAGGGGGTCGGCAGCGCAGAAGCGGCGTCGAACGGCACGGCTCGCCGGACGGCACGCTCGGTTCGCACGGGTAAGGTCGAGACTGCTGATGACGATCACGTACGACCCCCATCATCCGAAGTACCTCGACGAGGCTGACGTCCGTGACGAGATGACGCGTGTCTTCGATGCCTGCCACGGCTGTCAGCGCTGTGTCACGCTCTGTACCTCGTTCCCGACGCTGTTCGAGATGATCGGCCGCCACGACGACCACGATGCCGGCCGGCTGACCCCCGCCCAGCAGGACCAGGTCACCGACGAGTGCCATCAGTGCACGCTCTGCGCCGTCGGCTGCCCGTACCTCGTCGGCCGCCACGAACGAGCGATCGACTTCCCTCGACTGATGTTGCGTGCCGCGGCGATGCGTCACGACAGCAGTCAGGTCGGCCTGCGTGACAGGGTCACGACTCAGTTGATGGCTCGAACGGACCTGCTGGGCGCTGTCGGTAGCTTTGCCGCTCCCACGGTCAACAAGGTGCTGTCCGCCAAGCCCGGCGGCGTGGTGCGCACGATCATCGAAAAGACGGCCGGCGTGTCCAGCGTGCGCCTCCTCGCGCCGTTCGCCCGGCAGCGGTTCTCGACATGGTTCAAGCGCCGTCCGAAGGTGCGCATCGGTCAGGCCCAGGGCAGGGTTGCGTTGTTCCCGACGTGCCTGGTCGAGTACCAGGAGCCCGCCGTCGGCCACGACCTCGTCAAGGTCTACGAGCGCAACGGCATCGAGATCTCGCTCGTCGAGGCGGGTTGCTGTGGCGCCCCGTGGTTGCACAGCGGCGACCGGGACCACTTCATCAAGGTCGCCAGGGACAACGTCAAGGCACTGGCCGCTGAGGTCCGCAGGGGCCGTGACATCATCGTGCCCCAGCCGACCTGTGGGTACGTGTTGAAGCGGGACTACGTGGACTACGTGCCCGGGGAGGATGCAGCGCTCGTCGCCGAGCACACGTTCGATGCGTGCGAATACCTGATGAAGGTGCACCGAGATCCGGGCACCGCGTTGGACGTGGACTTCGCGGGCATCGTCCCGGCGACGATCACCTACCACACGCCCTGCCACCTCCGTGCCCAGAACATCGGGCTCAAGAGCCGCGATCTGATGAAGCTGACGGGCGCGAAGATCACCCTCGTCCAGCAGTGCAGCGGCATCGACGGAATGTGGGGCCTGCGCGCCGAGAACGCCGATCTCTCCGTGGCGGTCGCGGCGCGGCTGGGCACCGAGATCGTCCGCGCAGACAGCGAAGTCGTGGCCGGTGACTGCCACCTCGCCAACACCGCGATCACCGAACAGACCGGCAGAACGTCGAGCCACCCCATCCAGGTGATGGCGCGCGCCTACGGCATCGCGGTCGAGGAGGCGTCGACCTGATCGTCGAAACGGCCAGTTCAGCGGCCATGCCGTGCCAATCACGGATGCTCGATTTCTCGAATTTGCCTCTGGAAATCGCCCGACGCAGCATCTACGTTACGGGGGGTTGGCGCAGGGGGGTCTGCACTGACGCAGCGCGTGCAACCGATCGAGACGTGGAAGGACTGGGGCAAACGTGTCACCCAAAGTGATTGTGTGGCGGGAACTGGGAGCCTGTCGGGGGCTCGATCCGGGGATGTTCTACCCGGAAGACGACGATGAGGCCGAGGTGGCCAAGGCGGTCTGCCAGCAATGCGACGTCCGGATCGCCTGTTTGGAGCACGCTCTCGCCTCCCGGGAGAAGCAGGGCGTCTGGGGCGGAGCCACCGAACGCGAACGGCGGCGCATCATCCGTCAGCGGCGCAGAACCGCCTGAGCCCCCGCGACCGGTCCCCACTAGTCTGGTCGGGTGTCGCACTTCGACGAACTCGGTGGATGGCCCGCGCTGCTGACCCAGCTGCTCGACCGCCACGATCTGCCCGCTGCCAGCGCCCGTGAGGCGATGTCCACGATCCTCGCTGGCGATGCCACCCCTGCCCAGCTCATCGCATTCACGGTTGCGCTGAAGGCCAAGGGCGAGACCGGCGAGGAGTTGTCCGGGCTGCTCGATGCCGTGCTGGCCGCAGCCACCCCGGTGCCCTTGGGTGATGAGCTACGCGAGCGGGCGGTGGACATCGTCGGGACCGGTGGCGACCACAGCCACTCGATCAACGTGTCGACGATGTCGGCCATCGTCGTCGCGGGTGCTGGTGTGCCGGTGTGCAAGCACGGGGCGCGTGCCTCATCGTCCAAGTGTGGCACCGCCGATGTCCTCGAAGCGCTCGGTGTGGACATCGGCCTCGGTCCGGATGGCGTATTGCGCTGCGTCGAGGAGGCCGGCATCGGTTTCTGCCTGGCAACGACCTTCCACCCGGCGTTCCGCTTCGCCGGCCCATCGCGTCGCGAGATCGGGATCCCGACGGTGTTCAACCTGCTCGGGCCGATGGCCAACCCGGGGCGGGTGCGCCGTCAGCTGATCGGCGTCGCCAACCCGGCCGTGGCCGAGCGGATGCTCGCGTCGCTCCGCATCCATGGGTCGATCAAGGCGTGGATCGTGCACGGCAACGGACTCGACGAGCTGACGACGACCGGTCGATCGACGGTGCTCGCGCTCGAG
The DNA here is from genome assembly GCA_025351965.1 of Actinomycetes bacterium. Taxonomy (GTDB): domain Bacteria; phylum Actinomycetota; class Acidimicrobiia; order Acidimicrobiales; family Ilumatobacteraceae; genus WLMZ01. The sequence goes on from JANXUX010000239.1 coordinate 11,240, forward strand.
CACGGTGAGGTGACCAGCTTCGAGGTCGATCCCGTGTCGTACGGGCTGGCCCCGGCGATCGCCGAGGAACTCATCGGCGGTGATCCGGCTTACAACGCCTCGGTGGTGAACCGTGTGATGGCCGGAGATCACGGACCGGCGCGCGACATCGTCGTGCTCAATGCCGGTGCCGGCCTCGTCGTCGCCGGGGTCGCGAGCGACCTCGAACAGGGGATCGCGCTGGCGATGCACTCCATCGACAGCGGCGCCGCGGCGAGCTCGCTCCGGCGGTTCATCGAGACGTCGCAGCTCGCCGGCGCCGCCGCCTCCAGCTCCTCATGATCGTCCGCGTGCCGGCCACCTCGGCGAACATGGGACCCGGTTTCGACACGCTCGGCGTGGCCCTGACGCAGTGGGCCGAGGTGGGTCTCGCAGCCGATGCCGATCGCCCTGACGACGCGTTGCCGGCCGACGAGCACCATCCGGCCACGATCGCCTTCCGTCGCCTCGGCGGGACCGGCGACGTCTGGTTCCGATCGAGGATCCCGATGGGACGCGGGCTCGGCTACAGCGCAGCCGTGCGCATCGGCGGGCTGCTGCTCGCCGAGGCCCAGCGCGCGAAGCCGGGCACCGACGTCGTCGTCGACTCGATGGCCGAGGTGCTGCAGCACGCGACCGAACTCGAGGGCCACGCCGACAACGCCGCGCCTGCGCTGCTCGGCGGTGTCGTGGCGACGACGGGGGAGCGGTCGATCAGGGTCCCGATCCAGTTCGACCCGGCGGTCGTGGTGTGGGTGCCGTCCTTTTCGACCAGGACCGATCACAGCCGTTCGAAGTTGGGCACGGAGGTGTCGCTCGCCGATGCGGTGTTCAACATCGGCCGGGTCGCGTATCTCGTCGCCGCGTTGGCCTCGGGTGATGTCGAGGCGCTGCGCCATGCCACCGAGGACCGCATCCATCAGCCGTCGCGCTTCGCTGCATCGCCGGCGTCGTTCGCTGCGCATGAGGCGGCACGGTCGAGCGGTGCGTGGTGCTCGTGGCTGTCCGGCTCGGGCCCGACAGTCGCCGCGTTGTGCGCGGTGGAGTCAGCTGACGCCGTCGCCGCGACAATGGCCGCGGCAGCCGACGGTGTCGGTCACGCCAAGGTGCTGCGGGTCGACCACAGTGGTGCCACGATCGAGCACTGACCACCTGGCAACGGCTTGGGCTCCGGGGGTGGCGTCGGCGTCACTTGGCGAGGAATCCGCCGTCGATGATCAGCTCGGTGCCGGTGACGAACACAGCGTCATCGGAAGCGAGGAATGCGATTGCCCCGGAGATCTCGCTGACGTGGGCGCGGCGACCGAGTGGCGTCTGGGGAACCACACCACCCTCGGGTTCGTTCTCGTTCATCGGCGTGCTGACGCCACCTGGACAGATCGAGTTGACGCGGATCTTGTCCTTGGCCAGTTCAAGCGCAGCGGTCTTGGACATCGCGATGATCGCGCCCTTGCTCGCGGTGTAGGCGATGTATCCGTCGGCGCCGGCGACACCGAAGATCGATGCCACGTTGATGATCGAGCCGCCGCCGGTCGCACGCATCAGCGGCACCGCAGCCTGCATGCCGAGCAGCGTGCCGGTCGCGTTGACGGCCATCGTCTGGTTCCACCCGGCGAGGGTCTCCTCGGTGAGTGGGTTGACGTGGATGATGCCGGCATTGTTGACGAGCACGTCGAGCCGACCGCGCTCGTCGCACCACGCCATCGCCGTGGCCCAGTCGTCTGACGAGGTGACGTCGAGGTGCTGATAGGTCACCCGCAGGTTCTTGGCCCGCAACCCTGCGGCCATCTCCTCGCCGACCTCGTCGAGCACGTCGCCGCAGAGTACGTCGGCGCCCTCGCTGGCCAGCCGCTCGGCGTGGGACGCGCCCTGACCGCGTGAACCGCCGGTGATCACGACCACCTTGCCGTCGAAGCGTGCACTCATGCGTTCACCGTCCGGGTCTCGGACGTGGACGTGGCCTGCTTCTCCGCTCGACCGACCGGCGCGAGCCGGCGTTCCAGTTCGTCCAAGGACTTGTCGGCGAGCGCCACCTGCTTCAGCCAGATCTTGCGGATGATGTCGATGCGGCTCTCGGCCGGCTCGATCGCAGCGAAGTGCTCGGCGAGGGCCGGGCCGCCGCGCTCACGGATGCGCAGCATCCGCACGAGCACCTGTGCCTGGATCGAGTACGTCGGCAGTTGTGGACCGCGCGGTGCGGCGAGGCCGATGAAGTAGAGGTTCTCGACGCCGACCGGGAGCACCATCGCGGCGGTGCGCAGCGGGGCGCCGTCGCGCCACGTGAAGAGTGCGTGGTCGAGGAACGGGAACTGCACGTTGAAGCCGGTTGCGTAGAGGACCGTGTCGAACTCGCGGCTACTGCCGTCGGTGAAGTGCACCGCTCTGCCTTCGAACCTGGTGACGCCGGGGACGGCGGTGATCCGACCGTGCTGGATCCAGTACAGCAGCAGGTTGTTGACCACCGGCGGCTGTTTGTTGAGGTTGCGGGTCAGCGGCTCGGGCAGCCCGCGGTAGACCGTTGGCTTCCCGACAACGATGTCCACCAGCAGACGCGAGATGCGCTCGTTCACGGCGAGCGGCAACTTGGCGAGCCACTTCAGTTCGGCGCGGGGACGGCCGAACATCGCCTTGGGTTGGAAGGTCTGGCCGCGTCGGACCGAGATGTAGGACTCCAGGCGCGCGTTGGCAACATCGACGGCCAGGTCGCAGCCGGAGTTCCCCGAACCGATGACGAGCACACGGCGCCCCTCGATGTCATCGATGTTGCGGTAGTGCGCCGAGTGCATCTGCTTGCCCGTGAACTCACCGGGGAAGTCCGGCATACGCGGATCCCAGAGATGCCCGTTGGCCACGATCACGCCGTCGTAGTGGGTCGTGGACCCCTCGGAGGTCTGGACCGTCCAACCCTCGCTGCCGTCGGCACGGACCGGGCGGACGCTGTCGACGGAGACCCCGAAGCGGATCTTGTCGAGCAGTCCTCGGTCCGTCGCGAAGCCGAGCAGGTAATCGCGCATCTGATCGCGGCTCGGATAGACCGGATAGTCGGCCGGCATCGGCGCGCCGACGAAGCCGGAGACGTCGCGCGATGTGATGAGATGCAGGGACTCGTAGTCGGTCTGCCAGTGACCACCGACGGTCTCGTTGCGTTCGACGCAGTCGACGTCGAAGCCTTCGCGGAGCAGTGTGTCCAAGGTCGCCAGGCCAGCTGCGCCGGCGCCGATCACGAGGTAGCGGTGTGCGGTCACCGCAGCAGCGTGGTCGATCGCAGCATGCATGTCCAGCCGCGATTCACGACAGGTTCCCAAGGCTCTGCCTGGAGCAGGGACGGTCCAGGAGCGTCCGCTGGTGACACAGAGCGTCCGCTGGTGACGCAGACGTTCTGCGTCACCGGCCACAAGCCGTCAGCGGTGCAGATCGGCCAACCGAGCTTGTGTCAATTCGATCAGCGCTGCAGTGGCTGGTGACACGTTCGTGGACGACGGGTGATGAATGCGAACGAGCAGCGAAAGTAGGCGAGCTGCTGGATCGTGACCACGGCTGCACGATACGACGCCGCCGGCGACGGCCGTCAGAGGGCGCGTGATCCGTTCAGGCGGCAGTGCGGCGAGGCTCGAAGGTGGGGAGGCGTTGCACGGGCTGGGCCCATTCGCCGGTGCAGCGCAGCAGCGTGATCCGCTCGCTGTTGGCCTCGAGGTAGCGGGCGATGCACAGCGTCTCGTCGACGGCGTGACGCGACAACGGTGCATCGAGCGGCGACATGTCCGGCGGTGGGAGAGTGAGGCCGAGCGACAGGCTGCCGTCGACGCCGCTGTGCACCAGCCGGCCGTGGTC
>JANXUX010000006.1 GCA_025351965.1 Actinomycetes bacterium
GCATCGAGCGAACTGACACCGCAATTGGTCGGCACCGGCGCCCAGATCGCCGATCAGATGGAGGTCATGTTCCAGTCCCATGCGTGCGATGGGTTCGTGATCACGCCGACGCACGTGCCGGGTTCGTGGTCGGAGACCTCCGCTGCCGTCATCCCGGAACTGCAGCGCCGCAAGCTGTTCCGCACCGAGTACTCGGGGAGCACGCTGCGCGACCACTTCGGCCTGCCCCACTGATTCGTCAGCCAGCACCGCCACCGTCGCGAGCGAGCGCAGCGAGCCGGGATGACAAGTTCCGGCCGCCGCCGAAGTCCGCGATTTCGTAGCGGTTTCGGCGGCCGATCTTGCTGCGTTGCAAGATGCCGGCATCACACAAGTCGTGGACGAGGCCGAAGGCCGTCCGATCCGTGACACCCAATCGGTCGGCGATGTCGCGCAGGCGGAGGGCCGGTTGTCCTCCTGACATCGTGCGCCTCCGATTCGCAGTTGTCACTGGCGCGAGAACACCGGACCGGGTGGCGCGATCGCGTCTGTCGAGCCAGCGCACCGTCACCATCGCGATGGGCGTGCAGATGAATATCTGAATATTGCAGTTGTATGACCAAACCCACCCTGGTCACAGCCGATGTGATCCTTTGCACCATGTGAACAATGGGTTTGGCCAGTTTTGAACATTGCAGTCTGGTTACGGTGTGGTGGTCGTCGGCCCGGCTCCGACGAAGGAACGCCCTCCATCCAGCCCGCCAGAAGAGATCGGAGGTCTTGCATGTCGCTCGACATCGTGATTCCCGCACATGACGAAGAAGCCCGGATCGAGCGGACGCTCCTCGCGTACCGCACCGGCTTTCCCCAGGACGACGTCCGCTTCCACATTGCGCTCGACGGTTGTGTCGACACGACCGCCGACATCGTCCGTGCCCACGCGGCCGACGATTCGCGGGTCGTGCTGCATGAGTTCCCCAAGTTGGGCAAGGGCGGCGTACTCATGGAGACATTCCGCCGCTGCGACGCCGAACTGGTCGGGTTCGTCGATGCCGACTGTGCGACACCACCCGGCGAACTGGCCCGGATGACGGTGCGCGCCGGCAGCGTCGACGGCGTCATCGCCAGTCGGCGGCTACCGGCGTCGTTCACCCCATGTGCCCGCGGTGGTGGCCGCTCGCTGACGTCGGCCGGTTTCGCCTGGGGCGTGCGGCGCCTGTTCCGACTGCCGTACGCCGACACCCAGTGCGGTGCCAAGGTGTTGCACAGGCGGGTCACCGAGCGAGTCGTTCCGCTGATGTCGTCACGCGACTTCCTGTTCGATGTCGACCTCCTCGTCATCGCCCGCCGGCTCGGTTATGACGTCGTCGAGGTCCCGACTGTGTGGATCGACCAAGCCGGTTCGAAGCTGCGCGCCTGGAGCGACTCCGCCCGGATGCTGTCGAGCGCGATGCGCCTGTGGGTGCACCACCGCACGATGCCGATCCAGCGCGGGGCGCGATGACGCGCCGACGCATCGCGATCGTCGCGCCGTATCCGCCGGCCGGCGAGCGCCACGGCGGGCACAGCGGCGTCGCGTCGTACACGGCGAACCTCGCCAACGGACTCGCCGCTCGCGACGTCGAGGTCACGGTCCTCGCCCCGGATCTCGACGGTGATCCGGTTCGGTTCGTCGACGGTGACGTGCGGGTGCACCGTGCCTACCGCCTCGGCAGGGGCGCGTTGCCCGGCGCCGCCCGTGCCGTCGCAGCACTCGCCCCCGACGTCGTGCATCTGCAGTGGGAGCTGTTCCTCTACGGCGGGCCACGCTCCATCCCCGGGCTGTTTCCCGCTCTCGCGTCGATGCGGCGGAGCACCGTCCCGCTCGTCACGACCATGCACCAGGTCGTCGATCCCGCCGAGATCGACCGCAGTTACACCCGGCTGCACCGAATCGGCGCGCCGGCAACGGTGGCCAGAGCGGGTATCGCCGGCGTGCAACGCGCCGTCAGGCTTGCGTCGTCGGCAGCGGTCGTGCACGAGGAGTCGTTCACGGGCATCATGCCGACGGCCACTGTCATCCCGCACGGCATCGAGCACGTCGTCACGCCGGGTCGCGCCCAAGCACGACGCGACCTCGGGCTCGATGACCGTTTCGTGGCGTTGTGCTTCGGCTTCCTCGCGCCCTACAAGGGGATCGAGACCGTGCTCGACGCCGCCGTGCTCGCCGATCCGTCAGTCCAGGTCGTCGTGGCGGGTGGCGAGCACCCGCGCATGACCGGGTCGACGGGCTTCGGCGAGGAACTGCGCGCCGCATACGGCGATGCCGCACGGTTCACCGGATGGGTGCCCGACGGCGACGTCGCGAAGTGGTTCGCTGCTGCTGACGTCGCGGTCTTCCCGTACCCGAAGCCGTTCTCGTCGAGCGGTGTGCTCGCCCTCGCTCTCGCCCACGGAACCCCTGTCCTGCTCTCGCCGGCACTGGCCCGGTGCGCCGGTGCACCGAGCGTGCTCACCGCGCAGATGGAGCCGCAACGGCTCGCCGAACAACTCGGATACCTGGCTCGCAAACCAGCGGCGCTCGACGAGCTCCGCCAGTGGACCAGCATCCTCGCCTCCGGGCGACGGTGGCCGGCGATCGCCGACCGCCATGTCGATCTGTACCAGGAGGTACTTGATGTCGAACGTCATTCTCGTCGGAGCCTTCGGGCAGGGTAATCCTGGCGACGAAGCACTCTGTGCTTCGTTCTGCTCGGCACTCGAGGCGCACGACGTCACCGTTGTCAGCGCCGATCCAGTGGCCACAATGCGCCAGCACGCTCGGCGCGCCATAGCGCCCTCGGCCGCCACCGTCGGCCCGGCTGTCCGCCACGCAGACGCGGTCGTCGTCGGTGGCGGGACGGTCTTCAAACAGCTCGACCGCGCCAGTGGCCGGTCAGCGAACTCATTGTTGCTCAACACGGCGGCGTTGCTCGCCGGTGCTCGCGCGAGCGGGACGAGGGTCGCGATGATCGGTGTCGGCGCGGGTGCCCTCCGCGGTCGCGCGGCGCGGTCACTGTGCCGGTGGGTCGTGCCGCGTGCGGATCTCGTGGTGCTCCGCGACGAGGAGTCCGCATCGGTGCTCGCCGATGCCGGCGTCCCCCCGCCGTTCTGGATCGGCGCCGATCCCGCATGGCGCCTGTTCGCCGCACCGCTCGACACCGAGCGGGGGCTGACCGGTCGTCACACGATCACGGTCGCGCTCAGCCATCACGCCGTGGGGCGCTCGGGAGTCGATGCGGTGATCGCTGCACTCCAGCCGCTGACCACGGACTGGCGGATTCGTCTGCAGCCGTGGCAGTTGGGCCGGGACAATCTCGACCTCCAACTCGCCGAGTCGATGCGGTCCCAGCTCGCCGGCGCCGAGATCATCGACCCGCCGCGGGACCTTCTCGAAGCGGCACGCACCTTCGCCGGCGACGACCTCGTGATCGGCATGCGCTTCCACGCGTTGGTCGCCGCCGCAGCAGCGGGTTGTCGGTTCGTCGCGATCGCGCACGAGCCGAAACTCGCCGGTCTGGCCCGGCGACTCGAGCAGGCATCGGTGCCCGTGCACGCATCTGCCGAGGTGATGCGCGCCATCATCGCCTGGTCGCTCGCCAACGAGCCGGCATCATCGACCGCCGTGCACGACGAGATGTCGTCCGCAGCGCATTCGTTCCAGTTGCTCGAACTGCTCCTCGGGGACGGCGTCGTGGAACGTCCCGACGAGTTGGCTGCACTGCCGCTCTCCAACGGAACGGGCGCTTGGTGACAGCGATCGACACGGAAGTCGTGGAACGTGCTGCGCCGGCCCCGGCCGGAACCCGCCACGCTGTCCGGGCCCACGTTCCGGCCCTCGCCGGGCAGGCCGCCGCCGGTGCGGGCAACCTCGTTTTCGCCGTGTTCGCCGCCAAGCTGCTGGGTCCGGACGATTACTCCGACGTGGTCGCATTCCTGGCGCTCTACCTCCTGCTCCATGTGCCGGCGTCAGCGTTGAGCGCGGCCGGCGCGCTCGCCCCCGACCGCGTCGGCTCGGTCCGGACGCCGGTGCTGCGGATCGGCATCGTCGTCGGTGGGCTGATCGCCATCGGCTGCGTGCCGCTGAGCCATGCGCTCGGATTGCCGATCGGGCTCGTGCTCGCGCTCGCCGTGGCAGCACCCGGAGCCGGGTTGCTCGGCCTCGAGCGCGGCCTCGCCTACGGGAGGATGCGCCAACGAGCACTGGTCCGCAGTCTGGTCACCGAGCCCGTCGTACGCATCATGATCGGGGTCGGGCTCGCTGCGGCGATCGGCCCGATGGGGGCCGCGATCGGTGCCGTGCTCGGTGGCTACGCGGCGCTGTACGTCTGCACGGACGGGTTTCGCGCGCGCCGACTCTCATCGCGTGTGCTCATGCCGTCGCGGGTGGAAGGCGCGACGGCGGACCACACGGCCGCCGTGATCGTCGCCGTGTCGTTCGTGATGGTGGCGATCATCCAGAGCGCCGACCTCATCGTCGCCAACCGCGTCCTGGACGCGTCGGCGGCGGCCCAGTTCGCGGTGCTGTCCACACTCGGTGGTGCGGCAGTATTCGCGACGGCGACGATCCCGATGGTGCTCATGCCAGCGCTGACGAGTGGTCGCGAGCGCGCCGCGTCGGCGGCGCTCGGCCTCACTGTGTCGGTGGGTCTCGCGATCGCGGCGTTCGGTACCCTCGCCCAGCCGGTCATCAGCGGCGTGTTCGGCAGTGACATCACCCCGTCTGCCGGCATGATCGGGCTCTACCTGCTGGCGATGGTGTCGCTCGGCGTGGCGCGGGTGCTCGTCGCTCACCGCTGCGCGACCGGCGACGGTCGGTTCGCGCTCACCGTCGTGGCGATCGTGATGGTGGTCGACATCGCGTCGCTCGTCGCGTTCGCATCGAGCGTCCGGTCGATCGCGACCGTCACCCTGCTCGGCAGTGTGGCGACGGCGACCGTGCTGTCGTTCGCCCCGGTGCGGCGCGAGCGATCGGCGGCGGTGCGGCTGAGCATCCCGTGGCGCTACCGCACCGGGGCCCTGGCGATGATCGCGCTCTGCCTCGTCGCAGCGGATCTCCGTCTGGCCACCAACCGCGGCCTCTGGGTCGACGAGGCGATCAGCGTCCGCCAGGCGCAGTTGCCGTTCGGGCAGATGCTGGCCGACATGCGCAACACCGACGTGCATCCGCCGCTGCACCACGCCCTGCTCTGGGTCACGGTGCATGTCTTCGGTACCTCCGAGCTCTCCGTCCGGCTGCCGTCGCTCATCGCCGGCGTCGGGCTGGTCCCGGCGATGTACTGGACCGGCCGGGTCATCTACGACCGGCGCACCGGTTGGGTGGCTGCCGGTCTGGCCGCCGTTGCGCCGTTCTGCGTCTGGTACTCCCAAGAGGCGCGGATGTACGCGCTGTTCATGCTCTTCGCCGCCCTCGCGACCGGCGCCCAGGTGGTCGCCGTTCGGCGTGGTCTGCGCCGTGACTGGATCCTCTACGCCGTCTGCACGGCGGCACTGATCTGGACCCAGTACTTCGCGTTCCTGCCGGTCCTGGTCCAACAGATCGGTTTTGCCTGGGTGGTCTGGCGCGATCGCGTCGATCGCGAACGTCGTCGCGCGCTGGTGCGCGGCTGGCTCACCGCAATGGCGCTCATCGCCGTTGCGCTCATCCCGCTCGTGCCGATCCTGCACGGTCAGTTCGCTGCGTACACGAACCGCAGCGACGGCCTCGTGCCCGGCCAGGCCGGAGCGAACAGCTCGACCATCGGAGGCGCGATCTCCATCTACGCCGTCGGCGCGAACCTGATCTGGGGTGTCTGGGGCTATCACGCCGACGGCGTCATGGTCCAGATCGCGGCCCTCTGGCCGTTGATCATGCTGCTCCTCCTGGTGCTGCTCGGTCGAGGCCGGTCAGGTCCGAGCATTCTGCTGCTCGGACTCGTCGTCGTGCCGATGACGATGCTGTTCGTCATCGGCTCGATGAAGCGCGACCTCTTCGAGCTGCGCTACTTCTCCGGTGCCGTGCCGGCGATGCTGCTGCTCGGCGCACGACTCGTGACCTCGACGACGCGGCGGCGAGTTGCGGGCATCGCCGCTGCTGGCGTGCTGACCGTGACGATGACCGTCGGCCTCGTCGACCAACAACTCAACGGAGCGAACCCCCGCCTCTACGACTTCCGCGGAGCACTGTCACTCGTGCATCGCGGCGACGCCGATGATGCCGCGACGGGGGCTGTTGCGACGGGCGAACCGATCCTGCTCTACGAGCCGTCCTACCTGGCCGACGTCATTGCCTACTACGCGCCAGACATCCGGGCACTGCCGCTCGGATCACCGATTCCCGCGGGGACCGGGACGGTCTGGGTGCTGGCCACCGACCGCGTCGTCGGCGCCGAGGACTCCTCGGCCAAGGTCGGCAGCGTGCTCGCCGACCTCCAACACGATCGTCAACTGGTGACCACCACCGATCGTCCGAACGTGCACGTGTGGGAGCTGAAATGACCGCGAACCCCGAACTGACCGTCGACCCACGCCTCCAGACCCCGACCTGGGACGGCGGCCTACCGTCACGATCGGTGCGCCGACGCGCCGGGGTCATGGCCGTGTGCAGCAGCCTCGCCGTCGTGCTCTACTTCGTCTGGTTGCTGCGCCCGTCACGCATCGGCAACCCGTACCTGTTCGGCATCCTGCTGATGGCCGAGGTGTTCAACGTCGTCCAGGCACTCGGGTTCTGGTGGACGTGCGTGTTCACCGGTCGCCGCCGCCGGCCGCTGCCGCCGCCGATCGCCGAGCCGGACGTCGACGTGTTCATCCCGACGTACAACGAGCCGGTCGACATCGTCGAGGCGACTGTCGCTGCGTCCGCAGCACTGCGGGGCGCACGCGTTCGCGTCTTCCTGCTCGACGACGGCAACCGCGATGCGATGAAAGCTTTGGCCCGTCGCTACGGCGTCGGATACGTGCGGCGCACGCTGCATCAGGGGGCCAAGGCGGGCAACATCAACCACGCCCTCGGCCGCACGTCGGCGCCGTTCATCCTCGTCCTCGATTGCGATCACGTGCCCCATCCCGATCTGCTCGTGCGTACTCTGCCGCTCTTCGGGGGCGAGCGCGTTGCGTTCGTGCAGACGCCGCAGTACTACGCGAATGCGTCGACGAACACGATCGCCGCAGCCGCATGGAGCCAGCAGGCGCTTTTCTTCGGGCCGATCGCGCGGGGTAAGGCCGCCCACGATTCCATGTTCTGCTGCGGGACCAACGTGGTCTTCCGGCGCAGCGCGCTCGACAGCGTCGGGGGTTTCCCCGAGACGTCGGTGACCGAGGACTTCGAACTGTCCGTGCAACTGCACGAGCACGGTTGGGCATCGGAGTACGTTCCGAGCGTTCTCGCCAACGGTCTCGGGCCGGAGGATCTCGCGTCGTACGTCAGCCAGCAGCATCGCTGGGCGCGCGGTTGCGTCGGTGCCATCCCGTCGGTGGCGAGGTCGCGGCTGCCGTTGCGGCAGAAGCTGCAGTACCTGCTCTCGGCGTCGTACTTCCTCTCGGGCTGGACGGTGATGGTGTACCTGGCCCTCCCGGTGATCCGGATCGTCACCGGGATCCAGCCCTTGTCGGGCAGCTCTGCGGACGGCTTCCTCGCTGCGTTCGCGCCGTACTTCGCCTTCGCCATCGCCACCGTGGCGAGTGTCGGGGCCGGCGCTTACACGTTCGCCGCATACAGCCTGGCGACGTCGACGTTCTGGATCCACGTGCACGCGACGTACCGAGCGCTGCTGCGTCGACCGAGTCGTTTCGTCGTCACCCCGAAGCAGGGCGACGTCGTGCGGCAGTGGCGTCCGGCAGCGCCCACGCTCGTCGTGCTCGGTGTGCTCGTCAGCGCTGCGCTGTACGGCCTGGTGCGTGACCGGACGCCGGCGACACTCAACAACGTCGGCTTCCTGGCTCTGCACGTGTGCGTTTTGTCGCACGGCGTGGCCACGGCCGTGCTGCCGGCGCTCGCGACCCCAGCCGCGGTGACGTCGTCGCGCCAGAACGAGGAGGTGGCTGCGTGACCCGCATCCGAGGCCTGTGCCGACACGGCATCTGGCTCATCACCCTGTGTGCGCTCGCCGTCCCGACCGCGTGCGCGACGGCGCACGCCGGCTCGGAGGGCACCGCAGGTGGTGCCCTCGCAGCCGTCGCAGCCACCGACCAGTTCTTCGCCGACTACCTCGATCCCGATGGCAGGGTGGTCCGTCGGGACCAGGGCGGCGACACGGTGAGTGAGGGTCAGGCCTACGCGATGTTGTTGGCCGTCGGGATGCGCGACGAGACCAGGTTCCGCCGAGTGTGGACGTGGACGCAGGCGAACCTGCAGCGTTCCGATGGTCTGCTCAGCTGGCGCTGGGACGACGGACGCATCGTCGACGACGGTGCCGCGACCGATGCGGACCTCATCACCGCGTGGGCCTTGGGTCTGGCGGGAGATCGGTTCGGTGATCCGGCGCTGACCGCGGAGTCCAAGCGCATCGGGCGAGCCGTGATGGGTGTGGAGACGGTGACCGTGGACGGCGGGCGGATGATCGTTGCCGGGCCGTGGGCAACGACCGACTCGGTCGTCAACCCGAGCTACATCGTTGTCGGGGCGATGTCGCAACTCTGGTGGCTGGCGGGCGATCCGGCATGGTCGTCGGTGGCGGCAACAGGGCGGGACGTGCTGGAGCGTCAGATGGCTGCGACACCCCACCTGCCCTCGGACTGGTCCGATGTCGACGGCGTCCCGACTGCAGCGCCGGACAGTTCATCGGCCCGGTTCAGCTACGACGCAGGTCGGGTGCTGGTGCAGTTGGCGATGGACTGCGACGCCTCGGGTCGTGCCCTCGCCGCGCAGGCGTGGCCGTTCTTCGCCGCGCTCGACACCGAGGACGTGGTTGCCGCATACGCCGTCGACGGCACGCCGATGGGTTCATCCCGTCACCCGATCACGCTCGTCGGTGCTGCAGCGTCGGCACACGCCGCAGGCGACGACACCGGCGCTCGACGCCTGCTCGACGCGGCGAACGAGCTCGATGAGCGCTCGCCGACCTACTACGGCAGTGCGTGGATCGCGATCGCCAGGACGGTGCTCGACACGCGCCTTCTCGGCGGCTGCGCCTGAGTCGCGCGATCCGCAGATGCGGCCGGACGGGACTGGTACTGTCGGCCGATGTTCGACGAACGCCGCATCCGCAAGCACGGTCTCCCGGCGCAGGCAACGGTGGTGTCGGCCACGGTGCACTCGAAGATCACCACCAACGACTTCCGCCGTTGGGACTTCGTGCTCGACGTCCGCCCACCGAACGAAGCGCCGTTCCGAGTCGAGATGCACGAGACGTTCGCGATGCTCGGATTGCGCCCGAACGAGTACGACGTCGTCAATGTCAAGTACGACCCGAAGAGTCACGAGACGATCTTCGACTTCACCGGTGACCCGCGCTTCGACATCGATGCGATGCGCGCCCGCACCGCGCAGATGCGCAAGGAGACCGCGGAGATGAAGGCGGCGATGGCCGAGGGTGGTGGCGCGCTGCCCGCGGGAATGATGCCCGGATTGCCGTTCAACCTCCCGCCGGGGGCCATCGTCATCAGCGGTGCCGGCGCGGCAGCGACCGCTGCGGCAGTGACGCCGGCTGATCCGGTCGCTGCGATCGAGCGTCTTGTCGCGCTGCGCGATTCCGGCGCGTTGACGCACGAGGAGTTCGACGCACTGAAAGCGAAGTTGATCGGCCCGACGTGACGTCGGATTTCGAAGATCGACTGCTGCTGGACGACATCCGCCTGCTCGGCAGGCTGCTCGGCGAGGTCGTGCACGACCAGGCCGGTGACGACGTCTACCAACTCGTCGAAGCAGTCAGGCGGGCCTCCGTCGGCGCTCGGAGAGACGGCCATCCGGTCCTCGACAGCCTCGACGGGTTGCTCGCCGACGTCCCGATCGAGCTCGGTCTCGAGGTCATCCGCGCCTTCTCGTGGTTCTCGCTGCTGGCCAACATCGCCGAGGACGTGCGCCAGCGACTCGGCCGCGACGGCACGCCGCGACGGGGCACGCTGGCGGACACCGTTGCGCGCCTTGCCGCCACGTACGACGCGTCGACGATGGCCCCGGTGCTCGATGCGCTGTGGGTGAGCCCGGTCATCACCGCCCACCCGACCGAGGTGCGCCGCAAGACCGTGCTGTCCATCCGCCACAACATCGTCGAGCTGCTCGTGTCGAGGAGCCGGAGCGCTGGCGCCGAGCGCGACGAACTCACCACGTCGCTGCGGATCGAGGTGCTGCTGCTCTGGCACACCGCGATCCTGCGGATGTCGAAGCTGCGCGTTCGCGACGAAGCGAATGAGGCGCTCGGCTACTACCCGCTGTCGCTGTTCGAGGCGATCAATGGTCTACAGGCCGATGCCGAATCGCTCCTCGCCACGACCTGGCCGGGCACCCCGAAGGTCGCCCATCCACTCGTACCGATGGGGTCGTGGATCGGCGGCGATCGCGACGGCAACCCGTTCGTGACCGCGGCCGAGCTGCGCTACGCACTGCGGCGTCAGGCCGAGGTGGCAATCGCCCATCACCTCGACGGGCTGAGCCGGCTCGGCCGTGAACTCAGCATCTCCTCGCGGCTGGTCGAACCCGACGACGCACTCCAGGTCTTGGCCGACGCATCACTCGACGACTCGCCGTTCCGTGCCGACGAGCCGTATCGACGCGCCCTGCGGGGAATGCACGCCAGGCTCGCGGCGACGGCGGTCGAACTCGTCGGTGAGGTTCCGGGCGCGGCGCCTCACGCCGTCTTGCCCGCCTACCGGGACCCCGATGAACTGATCGCCGACCTCGACGTCGTGATCCGTTCGCTCGACGCGCACGGCGCGGCCACGTTGTCCGAGCGGCGCGTCGCACCCGTGCGTCGCGACGTGGAGCTGTTCGGTTTCCACCTGTGCACGCTCGACCTCCGCCAGAATTCGGCTGTTCACCAGACCGTCGTCGCCGAGCTGCTGCGGATGGCGCGTGTGGAGGGTGACTACCTCGCACTCGGTGAGGCCGCACGCGTTGCAGTGCTGACCGCAGAGCTGGAATCCCCACGCCCGCTCCGCCTGCCGGGGTCGACCTGTTCGGACGCGACGGCCGCGGAGCTGGAGATCTTCGCGTCCGCAGCGGACGGCATCGCCCGGCTCGGCTCACGGTCGATCGGCCAGTACGTGATCTCCAAGGCCGAGTCCGTCAGCGACGTGCTCGAGGTCGCGGTGCTGCTGCGCGAAGTGGGTCTTACCGCAGCGGTGGACATCGTCCCGCTCTTCGAGACCATCGAGGACCTCGAGCGCGCCGGGGCGACGCTGAGCGCGATGCTCGCCACCCCGACCTACCGGGCGCTGGTCGATCGACGTGGCCACCAGGAGGTCATGCTCGGCTACTCCGACAGCAACAAGGACGGCGGCTACCTCACCGCGAACTGGGCGCTGTACCGGGCCGAGCAGGATCTCGTCGCCGCAGCGGGTGATGCCGGCGTGACACTGCGGTTGTTCCACGGACGCGGTGGCACCGTCGGTCGTGGCGGCGGGCCCAGCTTCGACGCCATCATCGCCCAGCCGGCAGGCACCGCCCAGGGTGCGCTACGCCTCACCGAGCAGGGTGAGATGGTGGCCGCCCACTTCGCCGATCCCGTACTGGCCCGTGACCATCTCGAAGCACTTCTCGCGGCGACGCTGGAAGCGTCAGCGGCCTCCATCGGCGGGGCGCGCAGCGTGCCTGCCGCCGGCGACGATGCGATGCACGAGCTGTCCGCGCTCGCATTCGCTGCGTACCGCGACCTCGTCTACGAGGCCCCGCGCTTCGCCGAGTTCTTCCGCGAGCTGACACCGCTCGGCGAGATCGCCGAGCTGAACGTCGGCAGCCGACCCGCGGCGCGCACACGGTCGGGGCGGATCGAGGACCTGCGCGCGATCCCGTGGGTGTTCAGCTGGAGCCAGGTCCGGTTGATGATCCCGGGCTGGTACGGCGCAGGGTCGGCCTTCGAGCACTGGGCGGGCGCGGACGAAGCGCGCGTGCGCACGTTGCGGGACATGTACCACGGCTGGCCGATGTTCCGCACGACCATCTCGAACATGGCCATGGTGCTGTCCAAGACCGATGTGTCCATCGCTGAGCGATACGCGCTGCTCGTGGGTGACGCCGACCTGCGCGACGAGCTCTTCGGCCGGATCCGCGCCGAGCACGAGCTGACGCTGGCCTGGGTGGCGCGGATCACCGAAGCCGAGTTGCTCGCCGACAATCCGATCCTGCAGCGCAGCGTGCGCTACAGGTTCCCCTACCTCGACCCGCTGCACCACCTCCAGATCGAGCTGCTCCGCCGTCACCGCTCGGGCGCCGACGCCGACGACGAACTGTCCCGACGCGGGATCCAGCTGACGATCAACGGCATTGCGACGGCGCTGCGCAACAGCGGCTGACGCGCGCAGGCTCGTTGTCGGCCGTCCGCAGGCTTGTTGTCAGCGAGGGTCGGGGTGCTGAGTGTTCTGCTGGCCGGGCTGGGTGATCGGAAAGCGGGGATCACCGTGCGCAGGCAGATCCAGCGGGGTGATCAGCAGTGGGATCGCAGCGCTGTTGCGGGGGAGGTCGTCCTGGGAGTCAGGGATGGGTGTGCGCGGGATCGGCGGCTGCACGCGTTGGGGCACGGTGTACGGGGATGACGCTGCGTCGTACGGCGATGCACCGAACGGCGATGCACCGAACGGCTGCTGCTGCTGGGCGTACGGGTCGTGCTGCATCGCCGGCTGCATCGCAGTGGATGCCCACTGCGGTCCGGGCTGGGCGTACTGGGGCTGGGCGTACTGGGGCTGGGCGTACCCGCCGCCGTGTTGCACAGGCACCTGGTCGGTGCGGGTCAGGCCGTAGGAGGGCGAGGCGTGGCCCGCCATCACGGGTTGCATGACCGTGGCCGGCTGGACGTACTGGGAGTCGGCCTGCGGCGCGTAGCGGTCGAGTGTGTTCCTGTCGGCGAACACGGTGTAGCGCACGACGATGGCTGCGACCCCGGTCAGCACCAGCACGGTGGCGGCCATCGTGATCGGCCCGGCGACCGCAGTCACCGTCGCACCGACGAGGGCATCGGCATTCGGTGCGGTCTGATGCGCGAACCAGGGCGCGATCCGCGGCCCGATGGCCCAGAACGCGCCGGTCAGGATCGCCCAGATGCCGTACGAACGCAGCACCCGGCGACGATCGCCGACGACCATCATCGCGACGAGCAGAGCGAGCGAGATCAGCCCGAGGTAGACCGTCCACGTACTCGCCAGCGATCGCACCCGGCTGATCACCGGTGACTGCACCTTGGGCAGATCGATCGATGCGGTGGTGTCGGGGATCTGCGCCGCGAGCTCGGGCTGGGTGAGTGCGAGACGCGCCCGCACGGCGTTGACCAGTGCGCCGGCATCGATGGTGGTCGGGCGAGGATCGTCCACCCCGAGGGCATTGGCCTGAGCCGAACCGAACGCGGCGATGAAGTTGCCGACGATGTCGGGATCACCCAGCACGTCGGCGACGGTGGTTGCGATCGTGTCCTTGTACGTCGCCGGCACACCGAACTTCTCGATGATCTGGTCGGCCAGCGGCGCGGCGACCTCGGCTCGTGCAGCTGGGTCGTCGAGGATCGCCGTGGCGATGCGTTCGGCGCGGTGCGGGTCGCCGACGGAGTGCAGGAACACCCAGCCGCTCCATGCGAACGAGCCGCACAGCAGGGCGACGCTGATGACGATGCGAGTGATGACTTGTCGGAGCACTGGACGATTCCCCTCGTTCGAGTGTGACTGTGTGGGCCACCCTCGGCGATGTTGCACATCTTGGCCTACTTTTCGCGGTTTCTCCCGACAGTCCTGCGTGAGCGAGATCAGTCCTCAAGGTCGATGATCCGGCGCCGATGATCAATTAGATCGGATTCGCGAACAGTGAATCATGAAATGGAGTCTGTCATGAAGAAGAATGTGGCGCGGCGCGAGCCGGCATCCAGGCGGAAGCGTCTGGCGTTCATCATCGGCGGCGTCGTCGGCGCCGTGGCGCTGACTGGCGGCATCGCACTCGCCCTCTGGGATGCCACCGGATCGGGCTTCGGCGCGGCCAAAGCGCGGACCGCCGTGGCGTTGACGATCACTGCGGCGGTTTCGCCGACGGCCGATCTGTATCCCGGCGGCAGCGGTGCGTTGCAGTTCACGGTGACGAACACCAACCCCTACAGCGTCACCCTGACCACGTATACGACCAGCACGATCACCTCGAGTGACCAGACGGGCTGCGCTGCCTCCAACGTCTCGGCCACCACGAGCGGGACGCTGGGTGCGTCGATCGTCGTCGGTGCGAACGCGACGTCGACGGTCCAGTCGCTGGCCGGCCTGGTCCTCATGGGTGGCAGTGCCCCGAACCTCTGTCAGGGCGTCACGTTCACGATCACGATGACCCTGGCCGGCACCCAGACCTAAGTACACGTGCATGCACCGGCGTCGACGTGCCCATCGCCCGACAATGGCAACCGTGGTTGTCGTCGTCTGCTTGCTCGGCGTGCTCGTCGTATCGCCACCAGCGATGGCGAAGTTCTCGAGCGCAGCGTCCGGCTCCGGCAAGGCGCAGGCGGTGCTGATCGCGACG
>JANXUX010000064.1 GCA_025351965.1 Actinomycetes bacterium
GCTGACCTGCGCGGTGCCGAGGTCGGCGGGGAGACCGGCGCGATGGTGTCGGGCCGGGATGCGCTGACACTCATCGGTCGGGTCGCCGTCGTCGACATCGGTGCCGATGACCCGATGACGATGTCGCTGCTGGCGGACGCGCAGCCGCTCGGTGCCGACGAGGCGCTGACGAGCGTGGCTCTTGCGCCGGGTCGCCTCCCTCCGGACCTCGCGGCCGGTGACGACGTTCGGATCGTGATCATCACTGACGTCGGACCGTCGGCCGAACCGGTCACCTCGCTGATCGAGGAACCAGCCGTGGTCTGGGCGGTCGATGCGGCACCCGATGGTGTCGACGTCGTGGTCACTGTTCGCGGCCCGATCTCTCTCGCCGCACAGATGACCTCGGCCTCGGTGGTGCAACTCGTTCGGGTCTCGGGCGGCTGACGGTGGCCGTGATCGCTGTCGGCAGTGTGCACGGATCACCCGGGACCAGCTCGTTGGCACTCGACCTGGCTGGGATGTGCGGACCCGGTGCGCTCCTCATCGAGGCGGATCCTGACGGTGGGTGCCTCGCCGCCCGGCTCGATCTGTCCGTGCGCCCCGGACTCACCGAACTGGCCGGCGCGGCGCGGGTGGGCATCGCCGCCGAAGACCTGTGGCGGTTCGCTCAATCGACGACACACGGCGTCGCGGTGATCGTCGCGCATCCGGCCGCCGAGCAGGTGCACGCGGCGCTGCGGGCCGCAGTCAACCACGTCGGCTCCGCACTCCCGCATCTCGGTGTGGACGTGATCATCGATGTCGGCCGGTTGCGACCGGGCTCGCCGGCACTCGGATTCGCTGCAGCGGCGGATCGCACGCTCGTGCTGAGCGACAACAGCATCGAGAGCTTGGTCTCGGTACACCACCGTGGGCAATTGTTCGCTGGTGTCAGCGAGCCGCTTGTGGTCCTCACCGCTGACAAGCCCTACGGCATCGCCGAGGTCGCCGCGAACTGTGGCCAGGCGGTCTGGGGCGTGGTGCCCCGTGCGAGCGGGCGGCGAAGCCGGCGGCGCCGAGCGATGGCACTGAACCACCTGGTCGCCGAGCTGACCGCCGAACACCCGTCGAGGCGCACAGCTCGCCCGGCCACCGAGGTGAGCGCGTGAACAGCGCGCCGCCGACATCGATCGGGCGGGTCTCCAAACTCGTCGGTGAGACGTTGGCCGATGATCGGATCAGTCGGAGCGCAACCGGACGGCTGCCCCTCGCGATCGCCGACGAACGAGAGCTCGCGCGCAGTGTCGTGATCCGTCATCTCGACGCGCTCGCGGCGGAGCACCTCGCCGACGGATTCGAGCCGCTGAACGGCTCCGAGGAGGACCACCTCGTCGAGGCCGTGCTCGCCAAGGTGCTGGGACTCGGTCGGATCCAGCCGTTGCTCGACGACCCGGAGATCAACGACATCCACATCCGCGGGAGCGCCTCGACCCGACTCAAGCTCATCGACGGCCGGCGCATCGCGTCCCGCCCGGTGGTCGACTCCGACGAGGAACTGGTCGATCTCGTTCGTCTCGTCGCCACCCGCCTCGGACGCAGCGAGCGGCGATTCGACGCCGCGAATCCCGAATTGAATCTGCAACTACCGGACGGATCACGCCTCTTCGCGACGATGGAGGTCTCGGCCCGGCCGAGCGTCGTGATCCGCAAGCACCGCTTCGAACTCAGCTCACTGGACGAGTTGCAGGCCCGAGGTCTGCTCGACCTCGCGCTCCGCGAGTTCCTCGCCGCTGCGGTGCGGGCCAAACGCAACATCGTGATCTGCGGCGGTACGGGCACAGGCAAGACGACGATGCTGCGCGCGCTGCTCAACGAAGTGCCTCCGGACGAGCGCATCATCACCATCGAGGACGCATACGAGCTCGGTCTGGACCGGTTCGAGGACCTGCATCCGGATCACGACATGCTCCAGAGCCGGCCGGCGAACATCGAGGGACGCGGCGCGATCACGATGCTCGACCTGACCCGAATGGCGCTGCGTATGGATCCCGACCGCGTGATCGTCGGCGAGGTCCGCGGCGGCGAGGCCTTCCCGATGCTGCTCGCGATGAGCCAGGGCAACAACGGATCGATG
The DNA here is from genome assembly GCA_025351965.1 of Actinomycetes bacterium. Lineage (GTDB taxonomy): Bacteria > Actinomycetota > Acidimicrobiia > Acidimicrobiales > Ilumatobacteraceae > WLMZ01. Next base: position 2,096 of record JANXUX010000064.1, read on the forward strand.
TGCACGATGCACGCCGACAGCACGCGATCCGTGTTCCCGAAGCTGGCCGCGTACGTGTCGATGGCCGAGACCGGGCTCCCGGTGGACACCGTCAACCTGCTGCTGGCTTCGGCGCTGCACTTCGTCGTGCACATCGATCTCATCGACAGTGTCCGATGCGTCGCCAGCATTCGCGAGGTGGTCGACGCGGATGGCCCGCGCATCGTCTCGAACGAGGTCTTCCGGCCGGGTGTCGACGGTCGCGCGGTACCGGGTTACCCGCTGCGCGACCCCACCATCGCGCTGCTGGAGAACAACGGGTTCGATGTCGGGCTGCTCGACCGCGCGAACGGCTGGTGGGCCTCGTGAGGTCGCTGGTGTTCGCCGTGTTCGGCGCTGGATTCGGTGTCGGGCTGCTCGTCATCTCGGCCGGCGTGAGTGGTCACACAGTGATCGACCTGTCCGGTGTTCGCGATGGTCGCTTCGCCCATCTCGTCGACCGGTTGCTGCTGCGGGCCGGTCTCGCCACCGCAGCGGCTGTCGCTGCGCTCGTGATCAGCCACTGGACCGTCCTGGCTGTCGTCGCGGCCTCGGCCGCGTGGTGGTCGCCGACCTGGGTCCGCGCCCGGGGGTCCTACGAGCGCGAGATGGCACTCGTCGAGGCGATCGCGTCGTGGACCGAGCAGATCCGTGACACGCTCGCCGCCGCGAATGGGCTGGAACACGCAATCGGCGCAACCGCGACGCTGGCGCCGGAAGCGATTGCCGCAAGCGTTGCACGCCTCGCTGCGCGCATCGACTACGAGTCGTTCCCCGATGCGCTGCGAAGATTCGCCGACGAAGTCGAGCACCCGATGGCCGACTTCGTGGTCGCTGCGCTCGTCATCGCCTCCGAGAAGGAGGCCCGCGATGTCGGCGCGTTGCTCGGCAGCCTGGCCGAGGCCGCTCGCGACGAGGCCCGGATGCGCAGTCGGGTCTGGGTCGGCCGGGCGCGCAGCCGGTCGGCGATCCGGATCATCATCGGGGTCGTCGTGTTGTTCGTGCTCGGTCTGCTCGTGCTCAACCGCGACTACCTGCGGCCGTACGACTCGCCTGGCGGTCAAGCGATCCTCGGCGGCATCCTGGCGATGTTCGGGGCATCGTTCGTCGCGATGGAGCGCATCGGACGGATCCGGATGCCGCAGCGGTTCATCGTTCGTCGCACCGAAGACGCGGTGGCGCGATGAGCCCCGTGGTGCTGGTCGGTCCGTGCGCCGGACTGGGATTGGTGCTCGTGATGCGCGGTCTCGTCCCGCGACCGGCAGCGTTGGCCGGTTCGCTTCG
>JANXUX010000074.1 GCA_025351965.1 Actinomycetes bacterium
CCCGGTTGACCGGTCAGCTTGCGAAGTTCGTGACTTACGAGGCGGTACATGACGCGGACCGCGCCGATACACGCGACCGCTATCTGTCGGCCAACCCGTCCTCGGCATACTACATCGACTTCGGTGACTTCACCTTCTACAGACTGACCGTGGAAAGCATCCGTTATGTCGGAGGCTACGGCCGGATGAGTTGGGTCGACGCGGCCTCGTATGCGGCTGCTGAGCCCGATCCGTTGGCAGGCTCAGCCGCCGGGATCATCGCGCACATGAACGCCGATCACGCAGACTCCCAGGCGCTGTTCTGCCGCCAACTGGCGGGTCATCCGGACACGACGGCGGCCTCGATGTCGGCGGTCGACCGCTACGGATTCGAGATGATCGCGATCACGCCGACCGGCCGTCACGCTGTCCGACTCGGATTCGCCGTGCCGTGCACGAACGGGAATCAGGTGCGTCAAGCGTTCGTTGCGATGGTGGCCGAGGCACGCGCCGTTGCCGTCTGATCGCGAGCAGGAGACGCGGACGAGTCGACGAGGTGGCCCAGCCCTGCGGCCATCGTTGCGCAACGGTGCGTCGTGCATCCGTCGAGAGGGATTCGCAGATCGAGGTGCGGTCGGTCGCGTCGTAGCTGGTCGGACCCTGTTTAGCGGAAGTTGATAAGCGCACGAACGGGAGCAACCCGGGAGCAACGCGGCCGCTCGGTCTAGGGTAACTGGCGCGTGTTCTGTCGGCCAACGTTCATCGGCCACGCGCGTTCTGGACGCGACCGTCCTTCGCTCATGCCGGCGCCGGAGGCTCGATCGCTGCCACCGTCGTCGACGATCGCGTCGAAAACCTTGACGCGGACTCGTTGTGCTCCCCATGCAGGAAGCCGCCGGACGAGAAAGAGAGCTTCGAGCAGGCGCGCGTAGTCCGGTCACGACACAGCATCAGTAGTTGGAGAGCACTTGTCCGAAAACTAGGCCAGAGCACTGGTTGAGGCTGTCCAGCCGCGCGTTGTCGATGCCGTCCGCAGGTGGCCCAGCGGCGCTGCGTCGTCCACCCGGAGTATGTGAGGTTCCGGACCACGTCAGCGACGAACGACGCCTCGTGAGGCCCTGCCTGCCTGACCTCCACGGCGGCAGGCGTGGCTCAGCTCCAGGCCACAGTTGATGCAGAGGGCGCGAAGGAATGAGCTCCGCAATCTTGTGACGCATTCGGCAAGACGCCGGACATCTATGAGACATGTCCGCCCAGCAACGCGGACCGCCGCTGGTGACACACCGGGGGCCGCGCTGCCCCCAGGTGAGATTGTTGGAGCCCAGAGAGAGAATCGAACTCTCGACCTTTTCATTACGAGTGAAATGCTCTACCGACTGAGCTATCTGGGCGACGGCACGATGCTAGCGGGCAGTTGCGGGCGGGCCTACCGTCGCTTGTCCGGAACGTCGCCGCCGGCAAGCTTCGATCCGGGACGGTAGTAGCGGTCGTGCCAGATGCCTCGCGGGTCTTCGCCGGGCAGCGGCATCCGCCACGATGTCATCCGGGTCGTGGGCGCCGTGAGATCGATTCCGCAGAGCGCACGTGGCTGGTCGTCGGTGCCGTCGACGTAGGCGTTGGCGTCGCCGACGGCGATGTAGCGCGAGGCGATCGCGCGGTAGAGGTGCTGCCAGAGCCGGTCACGACCGGGTTGGTACAGCACCTGGATGTGACCCTGCAGGGTGACCTTGCGGTATGGCAGTTCGTCCTCGTCGATGGAGACGCCGACGCGGGGATCGCGGAGCATGTTCTGCCAGATGGCCGCCGGCTCGCGGGGCGTGAAGCAGAGCAAGTCGCCGTCGAGGATGAACCACAGCGGCACGACCCGTGGCATACCGCCGTAGTCCACCGTTGCGATGCGCGCGAGGTGGTTCGGCTCGGCGAGGAAACCCCAGATTTCGTCCTCACTGAGCTTCGGCATTCCGCAGGTCTACTCGTTCAGATGTGCAGTGTCGGCAATTCGAGCAGCAGGGCTTGCAAAAGCAGTTGCTCATTCGGGTTGCGATCGAGCGCCTCGAGCGCGCCGTGGATGCGCTTGATCGCAGCAGCAGCCGAATCGGGTCGCGCCATCGTGCCGGCCACGAGCGCATCGCGGTAGGTGCCGGCGAGCGTGGCGAGACCGGCGCGGAGCTCGTCGACGCGGTGTCGGCGCAACTCGCGCTTGTGCCGTTCCTCGAGCGCCTTCTTGCCGCTGCCGCGCTCGCCGAGCGATGCGATACGTGCCTCCATCGCCGTGACCTCGGCCGCGTGACGTTCGTTCAACGGTGCGGCGGCTGCCTCGATCTCACCCAGCAACGCGTCGACCGTGGCGACGACCGCGCTTCCGGTCCCGTCGAGCCGGGTCGGTGTGGTGGCGAAGAGGGCGCGGCGGGCAGCGAGGTGGGTGTCGTTGGCCAGCAGACGGGCGCGGGTCAGGTCACCCCGTGCAGCAGTGGCGGCCTCGGCGGCGCGCTCGGCCGACACGCCCTCGCCGATCAGGGTCGCGACGATGACCTCGTCGTTGATCGGCTGGAAGTCGATACGGATGCACCGCGACGCAATGGTCACCAGATCTGGCGGCATGAAGTCGGCGAGGATGATGAAAACGGTGCTGGCCGGGGGCTCCTCGATCGTCTTGAGCAGCTTGGCAGCTGCCTCCGGGCTGAGCAGATGGAACTCGTCGAGGATCAGCACCTTGCGGTTGCTCTCGTTCGGAGCGAGTGCGGCGAGGCGGATGATCTCGTCGGCTTGGTCCTTGGAGATCGCCGCGCCGACACGGGCGAACTCGCGGACATCCGGGTGCTGGCCGGCGAGGGCGAGCCGCGCATCGCGTTGATCGGGGTCATCGACGCCGGCGAGCAGACGGGCTGCGAACGCACGTGACGCTTCGTTCTTCGTGCTCCCGGCGGGACCGACGAACAGGTAGGCGTGGAGCGGGTTGTCGGCGGATGCCGTCAGCCGGCGAACCGCGGTGGGCTGGCCGACGACGCTGTCCCAGACGCTGGCCGGCGCAACCTCGAACTCGGTCCCGAGATCAAGCGACATCAGATCCCCAACCGGTCGTGCACGGTCGCGCGGATGAGCGCGGCCACATCGTCCCTGCTGCCGGTGCCGTCGATGACGAGCCAGTGCAGCGGGTCCTCAGCTGCCATCTCGGCGAAACCGGCGCGCACCCGGGCGTGGAATGCAGCGTCCGCCTGCTCGAAACGGTCGAGGGCGCGGCTGCTCATCCGTTGGGCGAGCACGTCCTCGGGCACGTCGATGAGCAGCACGAGTTCGGGCCAGGTGCCGTCGAGCGCCCAGTCGCTGGTGCGGCGCACGACGTCCAGCGGAACGCCTCGTCCATAGCCCTGGTAGGCCAGGCTGGAGTACGCGCTGCGGTCGCTGACGACGTGGCGGCCGTTCTCCAGAGACGGCCGGATCACCTCGGCCAGATGCTGGGCCCGATCTGCGGCGATGAGCAGAACCTCGGCGTGGTCGGACAGGTCGTGATTGTCGGTGTCGTGGAGGATGTCACGGATCGCAGCACCGATCCGGGTGCCGCCCGTCTCGCGGGTGAGAACGGCATCCAGATCCGTTGCGAGCCGGCGGGCGTGGGTGCTCTTCCCGCAGGCCTCGGCCCCCTCGAGAGCGATGTATCGGCCACGCCCCGTCACGGTCAGAACCATAGCGGTCGGCTCGATCTGACCCTCCCTGAGGAGCGGGCGGCGACCGGGTCGATCGTGCGGCAATCTGTTTGCTCAGGCGTCGGACGTAACGTACCATATTTTGATACTTGAATCCTGGAATGTGAGAAAAGATGAACACTGATCGGTACACCCACGGCCATCACGAGTCGGTTCTGCGATCCCACACCTGGCGCACGGTCGACAACTCGGCTGCGTATGCCGCTGCCCAGATCCTGCCGGGCATGTCCGTGCTCGACGTCGGCTGCGGGCCGGGCACGATCACGGTCGACATCGCAAAGCGCATCGCTCCCGGTCACGTCGTCGGCATCGATGCCGCGGCGGACATCATCGCCCAGGCCTCAGCGCTCGCAGTCGAGCACGGTGTCGACAACTGCACATTCGCCGTCGGCGATGCGTATGCGCTCGACTTCGACGATGACACCTTCGACATCGTGCACTCCCACCAGACCCTGCAGCACGTCTCCGATCCGGTGGCGATGCTGCGCGAGATGCGGCGCGTCACCAAGCCGGGCGGCATCGTCGCCGCCCGCGACGCCGACTACGCCGGGATGATCTGGTACCCCATGCTGCCCGGCCTGCAGCGGTGGATGGACCTGTACCAGCGGGTCGCTCGCGCAAACGGCGGCGAGCCTGATGCCGGCCGTCGGCTGCTCTACTGGGCCCAGCAGGCCGGCTTCACCGACATCGTCCCGACCGCGTCGACATGGTGCTTCGCGATTGACGACGACCGCGCCTGGTGGGGTGGGATGTGGGCGGACCGGGTGCGTGACTCGGTGTTCGCGACGCAAGCGATCGAGCGCGAGTTCGCCACGGACATCGACATCGCCTCCATCCGGGCGACGTGGCAGAACTGGGTCAAGGCGCCCGGCGCATGGTTCGCGATCCCCAACGGTGAGATCCTCTGCCGCAAGCCGGCGTGACGCACCCTGAAACCCACGTTCGCGTCACCGCACATCATCAACGTTGATGATGTGCGGTGACATGAACGAACGGGAACGGGCCCGGACGGAGCGTGCTGCCTCACGCCTTCTTCTTGGCGGGTGTCTTTTTGGCTGCTGCCTTCTTGGCCGGCTTCGCGGCTGCGGTGGCGCGCTTGGCCGCGGCCTTCTTCGTCGCCGTCGCCTTCTTGGCGGGCAGGCCACCCTTTTCGATGATGGCCTCGCGGCGGATCGCGAGCAGTTCGTAGGCCCGCTCGTTCGCCATCGCGTCGAGGCGATCGCCCTTGCTCAGTGACGCGTTGGTCTCTCCGTCGGTGACGTAGACGCCGAACTTGCCGTCCTTGGCGACGACCGGCTGGCCGCTGACCGGATCGGTGCCGAACTCGCGCAGCGGGCCCTTCGAAGCCAATGACGGTCCGCCGCGCTTGTAGCTCTTCGGGGCCGAGAAGATCTCCAGCGCCTGGGGAAGCGTGATCTCCAGCAGTTGCTCCTCGCTGGTGATGTTGCGGTAGTCCTTGCCCTTTTGCACGTACGGTCCGTAGCGGCCGTTGTTGGCGAGGATCGCCACACCGTCAGTGGGATCGATGCCGAGGGTGCGCGGCAACTGCAACAGCTGCGATGCATCGGCAACGCTGATCAGCTCGAGCGACATCGTCTTGAACAGGCTCGCCATCTTCGGCTTCTCCATGCCGGGCGGCAGCTGATCGGGCGTACCCCACTGCACATACGGCCCGTAGCGCCCGCTCTTGGCGAACACCGGCAAGCCCTCGAGCTCGCCGATCGGCGTGTCGCTCTTGGGCTGGGCGAGCAGCTTGAGCGCGGCCTCGACCGTCAGCTCGTCGGGCGTCATGTCCTCTGGCACGCTGGCCGTGTCCTCGCCGCGCTTCACGTACGGCCCGTACTTGCCGGGCTTGGCGACGATCTCGACACCGTCTGGATCCAGGCCGATCAGGAACGTGTTGATCTCCGCTGCGTCGATCTCGTCGAGGTTCTCGGTGACGAGACGCTTCAGGCCGGGCAGGGCGACGTCGGACTCATCGCCGAAGTAGAACTTCTGCAGCCACTTGTCCTTCTGCTGCTCGCTGCGCGCGATCTTGTCGAGGTCTTCTTCGATGCGGGCGGTGAACGCATAGTCGACGAGGCCGTCGAAGTGCTTCTCGAGCAGCCCGACGACGGCGAACGCGGTCCAGGTCGGCACGAGCGCCTGACCCTTCTTCCATACGTAGCCGCGGTCCTGCACCGTCTGGATGATGCTGGCCCAGGTGCTGGGGCGGCCGATGCCGAGCTCTTCGAGGCGCTTGACGATGCTGGCCTCGGTGTAGCGCGCCGGCGGGCTGGTGGCGTGGCCGTTCGGGGTGATCGACGCGATCGGCACGGTCTGGCCGACGGTGAGGACGGGGAGCAGTGCTTCCTTCTCCTCCTCGGCCGCATCGTCGTCGGTCGACTCGACATAGACCTGGCGATATCCGGGGAAGGTGATGGTGGTGCCGCTCGCTGCGAAGTCGCACTGCTGGGCGGCGCGACCGCCGGCGGCCGCAGCGGTGGCGGCGAGCCGCACGCTGACGGTGGTGCCGGCCGCGTCGGCCATCTGCGAGGCGAGCGTGCGCTGCCAGATCATCCGATACAGCGCGAGCTCCTGCGGGTTCAGCTCGGCCGAGACCTGATCCGGAGCACGCAGCGGCGTGGTCGGGCGGATGGCCTCGTGGGCCTCCTGCGCGTTCTTGATCTTGGTCGTGAACTGACGCGGCGTCTTGGAGAGGAACTGCTGGCCGTAGGCCCGGCCGACCTCGGTGCGGACGGCAGCGAGCGCTTCCTCGCTGAGCACGACGTTGTCGGTTCGCATGTACGTGATGTAGCCGCGCTCGTACAGACCCTGAGCGACGCGCATGACCTGTGCGGCGCCGAGGCGCAGCTTGCGGCCACCCTCCTGCTGGAGCGTGCTCGTCATGAACGGTGCCTTGGGGCTGCTGCGGTACGGCTTCTCCTCGACGGAACGGACCGTGACGATCGCGTCGGCCAAGCCGGCCGTGAGTGCCATCGCGTGCGCTTCGTCGACGACGACGACGCCCGCCTTGGGCTTGCCGTCGCTCGTGAACTCCTTGCCCGTGGCGACCTTGGCTCCGTCGAGCCCGATCAGCGCGGCGATGAACGCCGGCCGCGTGCCGGTCAGCAGATCGATGTCCCAGTAGCCCGCCGTGACGAACGCGATGCGCTCGCGCTCTCGTTCGACGACGAGGCGGATCGTGGGGCTCTGCACACGGCCGGCGGACAGGCCGCGGTTGACGCGGCGCCACAGCACCGGGCTGACCTCATAACCGTACAGCCGGTCCAGGATTCGCCGGGTTTCGGCGGCGTCGACGAGCCCGTAGTCGAGACCACGCGGGTTGTCGACGGCGTGCTCGATCGCAGCCTTGGTGATCTCGTGGAAGACCATCCGCTTCACGGGGATCTTCGGCTTGAGGTACTCGAGGAGGTGCCAGCTGATGGCTTCGCCCTCGCGATCCTCGTCCGTGGCCAGATAGAGCTCGCTGGCGTCCTTCATCAGGACCCGCAGATCCTTGATGACGGTCTTGCCGCGCTCGGTCAATTCGTACGTTGGTTTGAAGCCGTTGTCGACGTCGACAGCCAACCCTTTGCTCGGGAGATCGGCCACGTGACCGACCGAGGCGCGCACGTCATATCCACTGCCGAGGAACTTGGAGATCGTCTTGGCCTTGGCGGGCGACTCGACGATGACGAGGGGTTTGGCCATTGGTCCTACTCGCTAAAGCATGGAGGGTAGCCGTGTCAAGGCACGACCCGCGTTCGCAATGAAATCAGTCGCCCGAGCTGTTCGCCCGGTGTTGACGTCGGTGACTCCAGTCCTTACGGTCAACACCACGATGACCTCGATGCCCGACGCCGCCCTCGGCTGGACTCCCCAACTCGATGAGTCATGGACCGCAGTGGGTCGTTCGGGCACCCCCGGCCGGGTGATGCGGCTCGATCGTGGGTGGAGCAGCGTGCTGCAGGTGATCGGCGACGACGTGCTGCGGGTCCGCAACATCGGCGCCGACGTCGCGGTCGGTGACTGGGTGATCCCGTCGGCCGACGGTGAGAAGGTCGAGACCGTGATCGAGCGGCAGAGCGCCTTCGTCCGCCGCGCCTCGCACGAGGGAAATCGCGCCGAGGCGCACACGCTCGCCGCGAACATCGATGTCGTCTTCTTGGTCCACGGTCTGAACAGCCCGCCCAACCAGCGCCGCCTCGAGCGTGAGCTGGTCCTCGCGTTCGACAGCGGGGCACTGCCGGTGGTGGTGCTGTCCAAGCTGGACCTGGTCGATGACCCGGCGGTGATCGCTCGCTCCGTCGCGTCGCTGGAGGAGGTCGCCCTGGGCGTGCCCGTCCACGCCGCGAGCGGCATCACCCACGCCGGGCTGGAGACGCTGCGCGGCTACGCCGTCGACGGTCGCACGATGGCACTGCTCGGCGCGAGCGGCGTCGGCAAGAGCACGCTGATCAACGCGCTCGTCGGCAACGACGCTCTCCGCACCAATGACGTGCGCTTCGGTGACCAGCGCGGCCGCCACACCACGACGGCCGCTGAGCTCGTGTCACTGCCATCCGGCGGATGGCTGCTCGACACGCCCGGCGTCCGTGCCGTCAGCTTGTGGTTGAGCGGCGATGGCATCGAGCGCGCGTTCGCCGACGTGTTCGACCTGATGGACCACTGCCGGTTCCGCAACTGCAAGCACGAGGACGAGCCAGGCTGCGCGGTGCTCGCCGCGATCGCTGCAGGCACGCTCCCGGCGGTGCGCCTGGACAGCCTCAAGCGGCTGGTGGCCGAGGAAGCTGCGCTCGAGGAGGAGCAGAAGGCCCACGACCGTGCCTCGGACCGGCGTGGGGTGCACAAGCCACGCACCCAGAACCGCTTCTGAGCCCCGGCGTCGCCGGCGGATCACGTCGTGTCGGTGGCCGCGTCCGTCGATGCCGAAGGAACGGTGCCGAATGTGGCGAGCGGTGGCAACGTGTTGCCGGCCGGCGTGTTCACCGGCACGCTGCCGACGTCGCCCGGATCGCTGCCATCGATTGTTCGCTGGGGACAGGGCTCGGACGCACCGCCGACGCGGATGTCTGCCCCGAACGTCGCCGTGTTCTCCCCGCTCGGCGACGTGAGGTCGATCGTCAGCCGAGCGCAGCCGTTCTGCGTCGCCGTCGCGGTCCAGGTGTCGTTGCCGGACTTCGCGAACGGTCCGCCGAGCGCCCACGTGAACGTCGCGGTCGCTGGGCTGTTGATCGTCACCTCGACGGTGTCCTGTGCGTCGAGCAACACCGGGTTGAAGCTGAAGACGATGAAGCCGTCACCGGAGATGGTGCCGCACTCATAGGCGCCGATGCCGAACGTCGAGTCGGTCGAGGCGCCGTCGATGACGATGGAGGGTGCCGGCAGACGTTCGGCATCCGGGTCACAGCTCCCCGGCACGGGCGCAGTCGTGCCGGGCGCGATCGCCACCGTGGTCGACGAAGTCGGCGCGCTGTCGCTCATACATCCCGCCAGGACCGTCGCTGATGCGGCGAGCAGACACACAACTCGCGTTCGGCGCATCCGTTCGACGGTACTGCACGTCGTCGCACGGTCCCGAGCGGGCATGGGGCGACGCTGGTCAACCGCCCGGATTGTCGTTGGACCCGGTGGCTCCGGTGGCGAGGAGTAGTGCCGCAATCGAGCCGACGACGGTGACGGCCCGGTCGAATCCGGTCCGCTCCAAGCGGCTCCGGAGGGGGCCGTCCGAGCACACGACCCGGAGGTCGCCGCCGGCTCCGCGTGCTCGCCCTGCGGCGCCGAGCAGCACACCGAGTGCTGCGTCGTCGCAGGCGTACACGCCATCGAGATCGACGACGAGGTCTGGCGCGCTGGCCCCGCCGAATGCACGGCTGAGCGCGTTGTGGAGCTGCGGAAGCGTCGCGAGGTCGATCTCTCCGGTGATGTCGAGCACGGACAGCCCACCGATGAGCGACGTTTGCACGAGCAGTTCCACGGGTCGCGACGATAGCGACCCGTCGGTGCAACGATGGTCAGGCGCAATCTGCGGTGCCGCCAGACCGACGCTCATGGAGGTTCGAGGATCATCGTCGCTCGCCCTGAGACCTCGACATCGGGCAGGAGCGAGCCGATGAGCGGGATGTCTGTGACGCTCGTCGCAGCGACAGAAACCGTGACGTAGCGGCCATCGGTGCTTGCCGAGACGTGCATCGCAGGGGCATGCCCGCCCTCGACATCGGCAACGGCGGCTGAGGCCGCACTCGCGGGATCAGCAGCGGCTGAAGCAGCCCGCGCCCCGACCCGCGCGGCCTCGATGACCGCCAGCTGATCGCGCACGATGACGACCAGTTGCACGATGCCGAGCAGCAGCAGGCACAGCACCGGTGTGGCCAGAGCCAGTTCGACCGTGGCCTGGCCACCGTCGCCGCCGTGGCGTGTCCGACGTGGGCAACGTGGGCGCCGAGCGTCATCGCTCACACCCGGCTCACAACCTCGTCGATCACCGTGTCGAACAGTCGGCCGATCTTGCCGGCGCCCCCGCCGGCGGTTGCCCAGGCAACGACCAGCAGCGCGATCACCGCGGCTCCGAGGAGCACGAGCGCATACTCCGTCGTGGCCTGACCGCGGTCACCGAGCGATGTCCACCGCCGGCGTAGTCGGTCGGTGGAACGGATGTGGAAGCGGATCAGATTGTTGCGCATGGTGGTCCTCCGAGAACGGGTGATTGGTTGGGGGTCCTCATGCGGTGAGCCCGCGCAGTGACGAGAAGGTCCCGGCCATCAACGGGACGACGGTGAGCAGTACGAACGACGGCAGGGTGCAGCCGACGAGTGGGAAGGCGAGCCGGATGGGTAGTTGTCGAGCGGAGATCTCTGCGTTGCGGCGACGTTGATCGCGCGCCTCGATGGCCAAACGATCGAGCATCGGCGCCAACGGCGTGCCGTACCGGTCGGCGAGGGCCAACGCATCGGCGAGGGGTTGGGCGACCGCGCCCAGGCCAGTCGGAGGTGGGTCGCGTATTCCAGCGATGGCATCGGCGAATCGTTCCCCGACGGACAGTCTCCGCTCGATGCGACGCAACGCCGCTCGGGTGACCTCGGGGGCCACCGGCACGAGTGTGCTCACTGCGTGGGCCGGCGAGGTGCCGGAGGTGATCGTCAGGACGAGGAGGTCGACGAGATCCGGGTACGCAACGGCGATTGCGGCCAGCCGCCGCCTCTCGCCACGCAGGCGGTCGAGCCGGGGTCGGATGACCGACACGATCGTGACGGCCAGCGCAACGAGCGGCCCGCCGAGTATCGCGGCGACGAACACCGTGGCGATCAGCCGCGGTCGCACGACCAGCGGACCGATCGACAGCCGACGCCGTGCTCGGGTCGCGGCCGACGGCAACAATCGAGTCGGTCGCGGCCGCAGACGCCCACCGATCAGTGCGACCAGCAACGCGCCGAGGAGAGCGGTGACGGCAATCATCCGGGCCTCTTCACGACGCGCGACATCGAGTACCAGCCCACGACGTTGAGAGCGAGCCCGGCGCTGATGCAGGCCAGGCCCGCTGGGGTGAGCACGAACCGTTGTACGGACGGCGTCGTGGCGATCGTCCACCCACCGAAGGCGATCGGCAGCACGGTCAGGACCCGGGCCGACAGCCGGGCCTGGGCACTCTGTGCGTGGCGTTCGTGTGAGGCAGCGGCGCGGTCGCGCAGGGTTGACGCAGCGCGGTCCAGCGACTCGCTGACGTTGCCACCCTGGCGAGCGCAGAGCCGGATTGCGTGCACGGCCAGCGCAACATTCGGTTGGCTCATCGACTGGTGCTCCAGCGCCTGATCGACGCTCTGGCCGCCGTCGATGGCTGCGCTCGTGGTGGCGAACAGAGGGGCGATCGGTGAAGCGTGGAGTGACTCTGCGAACGAGCGCGTGAGCGATTGGCCGCTGGCGCACTGTCGGGCCGTGCGATCGAGCAGCGCAGCAACCGTCGAGGCGTCGACATCTCGCAGGAAACGTTCGGCACGTCGACGGCGGAAGCCGGCGACGCAGCGCGTGAGTTGACGCCTCGATCGATTGTCGTGGACGGCGTCGGAGCCGGGGCTCGATCGGTCGGCCGCAACCCGATGGATCGTGCGTCGATTCACGGCAACGCCAACCATCAGGACCATCATCACAGCGGCCGCAGTGGCAACGAGAACGCTCATCGGTGGCCGCGCTGGAGCTGGCCGACCGAGGCCCCGTCCTGGACGAGCGGTCGGTGGGGGGCTCCCGTTCCGGGCCTGGCGAGTTCGAGGACAGACCCGATCAGTCGTTGTCCGTCCGGGAGACGGTCGACATGGACGTCCACGTCGATGCTGCTGTGGATCGCCTCGCGCACTGCGTCGAGTGGCCACGACGGACTGTGCTGGGCGACCAGCGCCTCGAGCCGCCGGAGCGCGTCCTCCGGGCCGTTGGCATGACAAGTCGTCAATGACCCGGCATGGCCGGTGTTCATCGCGGCCAGCATGTCGACGACCTCGGCCCCGCGGACCTCGCCGACCACGATGCGGTCCGGGCGGAGCCGCAGTGCAGTGCGGACCAGGTCCGTCATCGTCACGGCGGTCGTGCCGTCGACGGTGGCGGGCCGGGTCTCCAGACGCAGTATGTGCGATGCGTCGAGACGGAGCTCGGCGGTGTCCTCGAGCGTCACGATGCGCTCGGTCGCTCCGACAAGTGAGCCGAGAGCGTTGAGCAGACTGGTCTTTCCCGATGAGGTCGCACCGCTCACGACCACGTTGCAACGTGACTCGACGATGTCGACCAGGAGCTGACACACCGAACCATCCCCGAACTCAGCGATGGTCCGGCGGGCGACGCCGAAGCGCCGCAGGGTCAGGCACGGCCCGTCGACCGCGATCGGCGGGATGACGGCACACACCCTCGAGCCGTCGGCGAGCCGCGCGTCGACGATGGGTGAGAGCCGATCGAGCCGGCGCCCGAGCGGACTGATGATCCGCTCGATCAGCCGTGGCGTGACATCGTCGGCCAGTCGCCCGGCCCGAACGATCGAGCCGTTGCGCTCGAGCCAGACATCGCCACCGTTGTTGACCATGATCTCGTTGACTGCCGGGTCAGCCAGGAAACGTTCCAGCGGGCCGAGCCCGCTGGTGTGGGCGATCGCGGCGGCGACGACGGCATCGATCTCGGCGTCGGTCGAGAGGGGCATCAACTCGCGTGTGATCACCTGCGCCCGACGATGTTGGTCTGCTCCGGGATGCGCTCCGCGGATGGTCAACGCTGCACCGGCCTGCCGCACGCCGCCGCTGTCGGTGATGGTCTGCTCGACCAGCCGCTCGCACACGCTGGACACGACCTCCTCGGTGTTCATCCGACGATGCCCCGTACGGCACTGGCCAACTGCCGCGGAATCCGCGCCGCCAGCAGCCCGGCGTCGACCGATCTGGCCACCGCGGGGTCGAGCTCGATCTCGGCAACCACAGGAGCGCGGACAGCGGCAGCGACGTCCTCGGCGCGCAGCGCCCGCCCCGGCTCGTGGATGACGATGATGCCCGTCGGTATGAGCGTGCTGGCCGCCGCCCGCCTCAGCGCGAGGTAGCACGGGCGGATGACCAGGAGGCGTCGTTGCGCTGCAGCGAACAGCGCCGGAGGTGGGCGACCGGTGCCGGCATCGACGACCGTGTGTGGCGCACGTTCTGCGAGGAACGTACCGAGATCGTGCCAGCGCGGGTGGTCACCGGCCGGGGTCGCCGAACCGCGTGGCACCACGCGCAGCCCGGGAGCGGCCGCTGCGCCGAGAGCGTCCATCGCAGTGGGAGGCGCCGAGGCCGATGCCACCCAATCGAGCACGCCCGGACCGTTGGGCTCGGCGATGCCGAGCGCCGCCGGAGCATCGCCGGCGAGATCGAGCAGCCACGATGGTTCAGATTGGCTGGCAGATGTGAGCGCGAGTGCGCATGCGACGACGGTCGCTCCGCTGCCGCCCTTGGCGGCCCAACAAACAGTGAGCACGTTCATACCCCCGGACTCGGTCAGCCGACAGGCAGCGACCGTCGGTTCGAATCGACGAGGGGAAGCTCGATGGAGAACCTATCGAGCCGTTGGTGTCGCGCCAACGTCGTGGCGCGTTCACCGGCAGATTGGTTCCAGCGTGGCGATCAGCTCGTCTTCGGGGTGATCACGTGCTCTGCGGCGACCTCGTTGCGGAGGTGCTCGCCACGGACATAGCGGCCGAGGTTGTCGACGAAGATCAGCGCGCCACGGTGATTGGCGAGCAGCGTTGCGCCCGAGTTGTGCGGGGTGATGATCACGTTCGGCATCTGCCAGAGCGGGCTCTGCGGGGGCAACGGCTCGACGGCGAACACGTCGAGGCCCGCCCCTCCGAGGCGACCGTTCGCCAGTGCGTCGACGAGCGCGACCTCGTCGACGAGTCCACCGCGTCCGACGTTGACGAGCCGCGCCGTCGGCTTCATCATCGCCAACTGATCGACGCCGATCAGGCCGTTCGTCGCCATGGTCAGCGGAAGCGCAAGCACGACGTAGTCGGCCCAGCCCAGCAGCTCGGGCAGTGCATCGAACGTGCGCGTCTCACACGGTTCGTGGCCGGTGATGGTGCGCCGGCAACCGATCGTGTGCATACCGAGCGCCATCGTGAGCCGTGCAGTCTCCTCGCCGATCGGACCCATACCGACGATCGCGCAGTTCGTGCCGTCGACCTCCTCGCCGATGTGCGGTGCCCACTGACCGGCGCGCTGGGCCAGCGTCCACGCAGGCATGTCGCGACTGAGTCCGAGGATCATCATCACCACGGTCTGGGCGATGGGTCGCGCCGATGACCCCGATGACGTCGTCAATCGCGCGCCGCGTCGCACGAACTCGGCGAACACCGGGCTGTCGACTCCGGCGGAGAACGTGTGCAACCACCGAACACCTGGCGCGTGCAGGCACGCCGAGATGAACGCGACGGTGCGGGTCGGATAGGCGTCACCACTGAAGAACACGACATCGATGCGGGCCAGGTCGGCCTCGCTCACGGTGTCGTCGCCGGCCAGCGTGACGACGTCGAGACCCGGCGCAGCGGCAGCGATCTCGACCCCGTAGCGATCCCACGCAGTGTCGGTGCAGAAGAGAACGAGGTCGGCTCCGGTCTGCATGTGGGTTGCGCTCAGGAAGCCTTGACCTTCTTCGCAGCGAACGCGATGAGACCGACCAAGCCAAGGATGAGCACGAGTTTCTTCATGGCGCGCAGCCTAGACGACACCATCCGGACCGTGGCCCTGGCGGTTTGAACGGGCAGGTCACGGGTACGACTGGACGTGCTCGCAGCCCCAACCGCTACAGAGACCGACGAACATCCGCTCCGTCACGAGGTGCGACGTGGGGTGTCACTCCTCGCTGCGATCCCGGTGATCATCGGCGCGACCTGGATGATCGGCGTGCTGATCATCCACTCCAGGCTCGACGACTGGGACCTGAGCGCGGTTCGCTGGCTCGCCGACCACCGCACGCCGTGGATCAACACCGCGACCGAATGGGGCACCTGGCTGGCAGAGACGATCCCGGTCATCGTGATCCTTCTCGCAGCGATCATCATCGCCCGACGTCGCACCGGTGGCTGGCGGACATCCGTCTTCATGGCGGCCGTCGTCGGAGGCGAGAAGCTGATCTACATCGCTTCCTCCACTCTCGTTGCCCGGGCCCGGCCACCGCTACCGACGCTCGACGACACCTACGCGACCTCCAGCTTCCCGTCCGGCCACGTCGGTAGCGCCGTCACGCTCTACGCCGCCATCGCGATCGCGGTCGCAGCTTGGCGCGGCCGCACCTTCCTGATCGCGCTGATGTCGGTGACGGTGCTGTTCACATGCATCGTCGGTTTCTCACGCATGTACCGCGGGTTCCACTATCCGAGCGACGTCGTCGCCGGGCTTCTGATCGGCGTCGGCTGGACGTGGGTCGCCTACAGGGTGATCCGCCCGCTCCGTCACGAGTAGGGTCGCATCCGGAGGTGTCCGGGTGCCTGGTGGACTCCGCCGCCTTCAAAGCGGTTGGGACGAGCGATCCTCGTCCGGCGGGTTCGATTCCCGTCCACCTCCGCCAAAGAACCCCAGGTCAGAGGCTATTTCACCTCTGGAAAAGGGCCTTTTGGTCACAGTTTGGTCACAGCGGAAAAACTCTTGCGCACGCAAAGATCTTATTCCCAGCACGACTGTGCTGGGAATAGCCACCGCTCTTGATTCGACGGTCTACGGCGCGAGCAACGAGTCCGCGCGGAGCGCGGCGTCCTCGTCGTCGCCCGGCATGACGTGCGCGTAGACCTTCAACGTCACTCCGACATCGGCGTGACCAACGCGCTGAGAGACGACCTTGACGGGCACGCCGGCGGCGAGCGCCGCGGTCGCATAGCTGTGGCGGAGATCGTGCAGGCGAA
>JANXUX010000079.1 GCA_025351965.1 Actinomycetes bacterium
AGGCAGGGGTGGACGCATGCCGCGAGGCGGTGCGTAGTTCGGGAGCCGTTGCTTCGATCGAGCGGCTGATCGACGCCGAGCTCGACACGGCCCGGCATGCCGTCCGCTTCCTCCCCGATCACGTCCAGGATCGGCTGATCAGCCTCTCCGAATTGCTCGCCCACAGGATGGCCTGAGATGAGTGATGTCGATGTGATCGTGATCGGAGCCGGGCTGGCCGGACTCTCTGCAGCCTGTCATCTCCGTGGTGCCGGCCGCTCGGTGACGGTGCTCGAGGCGGGTGACGTGCCCGGCGGCCGAGCCGGCGTTGCCCATCTCGACGGGTACCGGTTCGACACCGGACCGACGGTGCTGACGATGCCTGACATCATCCGAGATTGCTTCACCGCCCTCGGGGCCGATATGGATGCCTACCTGCATCTGGAGCGCGTCGACCCGATGTACCGGGCCTGCTTCGCCGACGGTTCCGAGATCCGCCTGCGCCAGGGCCAGGAGGCGATGACGGAGGAGATCCGCCGGACGTGCGGGCCTCGGGAAGCGGCTGCCTTCGGGGATTTCTGCACATATCTGGCAACGCTCTACGAGCTGGAGATGCCGAACTTCATCGACCGCAACATGGAGTCGCCGCTCTCGCTGTTGAACCCGATCGGGCCGGCGATCGCGCTCCTGCGTGCCGGAGCCTTCCGGCGCCTCGAGTCCGTGGTGAAGCGCTTCTTCGACGACGAACGGCTGGTACGCATCTTCAGCTTCCAGGCGCTCTACGCCGGACTCGCCCCACAGCAGGCACTTGCGATCTACGCGGTCATCACCTACATGGATTCCGTGAACGGCGTCTTCACCGCACGAGGCGGCATGCATGCGGTGCCAGTTGCGATGGAAGCAGCGGCGACAGCGGCCGGAGTGAAGTTCGTCTACGGCCAACGCGTCGAGAGCATCCTGCTCGCCAACGGATCCCGCGGTGCGGTGCGGGGTGTGCGGCTGGAGAGCGGCGAGGTGATCGAGACCACCCGAGTGGTGTGCACGACGGACCTGCCTGTTGCCTACCGCACGCTGATCCCCGGAATGCCGATGCCACGGGTGGCCCGGCGGGGCAACTACTCGCCGTCTGCGCTGGTCTGGCACCTCGGCGTCAAGGGTGATCTGCCCGAGGGCGTTGCCCACCACAACATCCACTTCGGGCGCGAGTGGTCGAGCTCGTTCGACGCACTGCTGCGCGACGGACGGCGGATGCCCGATCCCTCGGTGCTCGTCACCGTCCCCACCATCGACGAGCCGTCGATGGCCCCGGCCGGCCGACACACCATCTACATCCTCGAGCCAGTCCCCAACCTCGATGGTCGCATCGACTGGACCTCCGAGCGCGGACCCGCCCGCCAGCGCCTCCTCGACATCTTGAACCGGAACGGCTACCCGACCGACATCGAGGTCGAGACGCTCGTCGATCCGCTCGACTGGCAGTCTCAGGGGATGGAGCGCGGTACACCGTTCTCGCTGTCGCACCGGTTCTTCCAGACGGGTCCCTTCCGGCCGGCCAACGTGACCGACCATGCTCCCGGCCTCGTGTTCGCCGGGTCCGGCACCGTGCCCGGCGTGGGCGTGCCGATGGTGCTGATCTCGGGCAAGTTGGCCGCTCAGCGCGTTGCTGAGATGGACGGCCGATGACCGCCACGCTCGAGGCGTCGTATGCGCACTGTCGAACCCTGAACAAGCGCTACGGCACCACGTACTACTGGTCGACCTATGCGCTTCCGGCGGTCAAGCGGCACCACGTCTGGGCGTTGTACGCGTTCTGCCGTTACGCAGACGACATCGTCGACGAGTTCAACGATGCCGAGCCGGCGCAGCGGTGTGCTGCCCTGCACGACTTCGGCGACCGGTTCTTCGCCGATCTCGAACAGGGCACATCCGACGACATCGTGCTCAAGGCTGTGGTGCACACGGTGCGTGCGTTCGGCCACGACCCGGAGACGTTCCGGCGGTTCCTCGCCTCGATGGCGATGGATCTCACGATCGGGACGTACCGCACATGGGACGACCTGCTCGGCTACATGGACGGCTCGGCGGCGGTGATCGGTGAGATGATGTTGCCGATCCTGGAGCCCACCGACCAGCGCGCGTACGGTCATGCGCGCGACCTCGGTCTGGCATTCCAGCTCACCAACTTCCTCCGCGACGTGGCCGAGGACCTCGACCGCGACCGGGTGTACATCCCCCAGGAGGATCTCGACCGGTTCGGCGCCGACCCGCACCGTCGCCGCGTCGATCCGGCGTGGACACATCTGATGCAGTTCGAGATCGAGCGCTGCCGCAAGCTCTACCGGTCTGCCGACATCGGTGTCGCGATGCTGCCGCCCGCCAGCGCGCGTTGCGTCGCAGCCGCGCGGATGCTGTACTCGCAGATCCTCGACCGGATCGAGGACGCCGGCTACGACGTGTTCCACGAACGCGCCCACGTCTCGACGCTGCACAAGGTGGCCACGGTGGCGCAGGTCGCGATGCGCCGGAACTGAGCGTCCGCGTGCCGGTCGTTCTCGCCCTCCTCGCGCTCGTCCTCGGCGTCTGGACGCTGAACTCCCCGCGTCGGCTCCGGTCCGGAACGGGCGCCGGTGATGGGGACGGGGTCGGCGACAACGGCGTCCGCGCCGTTGCCCAGGCGGTGTCGGTGATCATCCCGGCGCGCGACGAGGCCCACAACCTGCCCCGGCTGCTCGCTTCGCTGGCGGCGAGCACCCAGCGGCCCGCCGAGGTGATCGTCGTCGACGACGGCTCGACCGACGGCACAGCCGTTGTCGCCGCCTCGTTCGGCGCCGTGGTCCTGACCGCCGCACCGCTGCCCTCCGGCTGGGTCGGCAAGAACTGGGC
>JANXUX010000085.1 GCA_025351965.1 Actinomycetes bacterium
GGCTCCGGCCCCGGTTGGGACTTCGTAGGAGGTGTCCACGACCGCCTGCTCGCCATTCTCGATCGTCGCGCCGGTGGGGATCGTGGCGTCGCCGCAGGAGACGCTTTCGAGGCGGACAATGATGGCGCACGGCATTGGCGTGGTGATCGCAACCGGTCCGTCCTGCAACACGGCTGCTCCGTTGACGAAGTAATAGGAGGCGAGGGTGGTGCCGTCGCGGAGGTAGAGGCGTCCGTCCGGTCCGCCTCGGATCTCCCAGAAGTTGCTGTGCTGCACGCCGATCGGAGTGGTCGATCCTTCGGACACGTGAACGATCTCGAAATGGGTGTAGGTCGGGTCGGGGTCCGAGGTCAGCAGTCCAACGTCGGCAACGATCGTTGCTGCTCCCGGCTGTTCACTGATGGGATCGGGTAGCGGCAGCGTTGCTCTGGTTTCGATCGGGTTCAGGTGCTCCGATGTCGGTGGTGGTGGTTGCGTCTCAGCGACCGTCGCGGGTGGCAGCGACGCCTCGAACGAGGGGTTGGCCGGCGCCTCCGTGGTATCGGACATGTACGTCTGGCCCGTGGTCGTGGCCGGAGCGGCTGGTGTTGGGGAGGCTGACGTGCACGCTGCCGACACTGACACAAGGCCCAGGAAGATCAAGCGAGCAAGCATCGAGCATGTGCTCGGTCCATGACCTGCAACCATCGTGAACCGCCTCCGATGTCTCCGGCGCATATTGCCCGGTAGTTGCTGACGATGCAAGGGCAATCGACGATGCAGAACAACGAGCGCGGAGCGCTACAGATATGCGTGTCGGCCTTTCGGACGCCGTCGTTCTGAGATGATGCAGCCCCGAGGCTGAAAGGTGGTGGTTGGGATGAGGACGAGGCGAGCTCCATTCCTCGTTGTGCTGGGAGTGGCGGTTTCTGGCTGCACGACTAACCACGGCTCTGGCTCGGAGTCCACATCGGTGTCCACATCCACGATCGTGGCCAGCACGGTGTCGGCATCGATTGACGTGGATGTTGAGGTACCTGCGAGCACCTCCGTCGCACCGGAACCATCGGTGAGTGTCGGGTGGGAACGATTGGCATCCGGGCTGTGGGCGGGTGACACGGTTGGATGGACGTTCTCCGCGATGAACGCCGACATGCTCGCGTATGGTCTTGACGGCTGGTACGTGATCGAGGTTGAAGCGGACGAGGTGAGACAGACGCAGCCATCCCCAATCAATCCACGGTCCGGTGCAGCGACCGCATGGACGGGAACCGAGTTCCTGATATGGGGCGGTTCCGAACGATCGAGTGATGCAGTCGAGACCTTGCAGATGTCGGGTGCCGCTTATAGCCCCGGCAGCGATACATGGCGGATGCTTCCCGCCGCACCGTTGGACGTCGACTCACCCAAGGCGGTGGCGTGGGACGGCCATGAGATGTATGTGTGGGACGCGGTGCAGGGTGATCAGCCTGCGCAGCTCAACGATGCGGCTGCGTACGATCCAGGAACTGATACCTGGAGGCCGCTCGCGTCGCGCTTGCCAAACGCGAACTACGAGATCCTCCGTTCGGCCGACGGGACTCCGCCGCTGCTCTGGCTCGATCAGCGTGACTCGACGGTCCCCCTGTACGGAACATCGAACCGGCTGTACATCTACGACGTGAACAGCGACCAATGGACCGCACTCGATGACTCTCCGCTACCTGGCTGGTCGCCAGCAGCCAGCGTCGCTGGGGACACGTTCACTGCACTCGGTGAGTCCCGCTCAGCCGACGCCGAGGCCGTCGATCTCGAAATGGTCAGGTGGAGCGTGCCGAGCGAGATCGATCCCGGGCTACCCAAGCATCGGCGACCCTGCCCGGCGGGTCACTGCAATGCTCGAACATCGGGTGCTCGTCCTGGGCCACTCATAGCCACGGATCAACAGCAGAACATGTGGAGACCCTGATCGCAGACTTCGCGGATCAAGGCGGAAACTGGACGAGGATGTCAACGCGACAGCCGGATCGGGAGTCTGATTGGGTGAGATGCAATTCCCGGCCGACAGTCCCACCCAAAACTTAGCGCGCACCGTCTTGGCGTGAGCGCGGATGGATTGAGCGAGCATCCGGCAGGCTGCCGACTGAGCCTCCACGGCAGTCGCAACGCTCGTGCTTCGGCTTATTGAGGCGACGCTGCTGCTTCGCTGGAAACCGATCGTCGTGCGTAGCGAGGTACTCGCCCAGGTGCGTCGCACACATGCCGAATTCGGTCAGTGGCGGCTTGCGGCAGCGCAGGAAGGTTGGCGGGGGAGCAGAAGCCCTCTGCTTACCGTTAGGGCCGCATCGATTATGACCCACCTCTCGCACTCCTTCTGGCATCGGTGGCCGGTCTTCTTGACTGTGCTTCGCACTGCACGTCGTCAGCTCGCAACGAGAGCGATCACGGCCACGATCACGGCGGCGATCGAAGCACCAACTGCCCACAGCGTCAGCGCCTTGATCGTGCCAGTCATGCCCTCGATCGACTTGGTCAGGTCCACGACGGTCTGCGTCATCTGCTCCATGCGGTCTGCTGATCGTGTCGCTTGCCGTCGCGCCAGTTCCTGGTAGTAGAAGTCCACGCCAGGGGACACGTGTCGGGACATGCCGCCGTTGAGACGTGCAATGAGGTCGTCATCGGTGAGCTGCGCCAGCTCGTCATGGTTCTCCATGCGTCGGATTGTTGCATGGGGGTGAACGATCGCAGCCGACTGGTGCTTGTAGTTACCTAGACAGCGTCCTTGCGGCGGCGGTGACGGGCCACGCTGGCACGGCCCCGCCGGGCAAAACGAATCGAATTTCGGCTGGACGACACGGGCCGCCGGACGATCTCCACAGTCGCGCCCGAGGCGCCGTTCTGGCGTGGTGCCGGCTGGTTGATGTGGCGGCATTCTGCGCCGCACGCTATGCGCCGGTGTCTATCAAAGCCGTGGCGCATCAGGTCGGTGGTTGAGCTGGACTGCGCCGCCATCGAATTTGCACCCAGCGACCGGTATTGCGCAAGATTGCTACGCTATCCTTTCGTAATCGAGGTGTTTGAACAAGGCACGAGGGGATGAGGTTGTGACGAGCACGGTGATCATCGAGTGGGAAGGACGCCCGCTGGAAGCCGCGAACCCCGACGCACTCGCCGACTGGGCACCGGAGCTGTCCGAAGTGGCGGTGCGGCGCTCTGAACAGGCAGTTGCAGCTGTCGCCCGCCTCGGCGACGCTGTGCGCTCGAGCCCGTTCGTGCTCACTGCCCAACTGCTCCAGCGCGCCGAAGGTGTTGCATCGTCGGAGATCGAAGCGCTCGCCGCGCCCGGACAGGCCGTTGCGTTCGCGCAGGCCGCCGGCGTCGACCCTGGCGGTGATGCCGCGTGGATCGCTGACAACCTGTCCGTTGTGTCCGCCGCAACCGGTGACCGCCGCCAGATCGACACCGGTGTCCTCTTCGACTGGCACCGGCAGCTGATGCGCCATGGCCGGATCGATCCCTCCCACATCGGTGCGTGGCGGGACCGGCTCGGTTGGGTCGGCGGTCACAGCCCACGGGTCGCAGCTCATGTTGCCGTCCCCG
>JANXUX010000123.1 GCA_025351965.1 Actinomycetes bacterium
TCGATCTCGATGCCCTCGGCGAGGATTAGCGCCCCCGTACGTTCTGCATGGGCCATGACGGCGGTCATGATCGCCGCTTTCTGGACGTCGGGCCGGTCCCGGATCAGGCTCATGTCGAGCTTGATGACGTCCGGGTCGAGGAACGGGAGCAACGCCAGAGACTCCGGCTCGCTGCCGACATCGTCGAGAGCGATCCCCCAACCGTGGCGGCGAGCCCACCCCACGGCGCCCAGCAGTTCGGCCGGACAGGCCGTCAGTGAACGCTCGGTGATCTCGAGGATGACCCGCAACTCGGCGTCGGCGGCGGCGATGGTGGACGCGGCTCCTGGCGGCGGCAGGGCGCCGAGGGTGTCTGGCTCGACATTGACCAGGAGGACCAGGTCGCGACCGAGACCGTGCGACAACGCTCCGTCGAGCGCGGCGAGGCGGCACTCCCAATCGAGCTCGGCGAGCCGGCCCTCGCGTGTCGCCGCGGCGAACATCAGATCGGGGTTGGCGCCCGCCAATCCCGGCCACCGGGCAAGAGCCTCGAACCCGACGACCTCTCCGGTCGAGACATCGACGACGGGTTGGTAGGCCGAGCGGACTGCCCCGACGGCGTGTGCCGGTGATGTCACGGCTGTCCTCTCCGGTGAGGTCGCGGCATGGTCCGGGCCGCTGGTCATCGCAATCATGAGTGTCCAATCATCTACCGACCCGATCCAATCGGTAGTGCATCGGCAGGACAGCCGGACCCCAAGATGGAAACGTCGTTCGAGCGACGCGTCCGACGACCGGTCTGCCGACCGATTGTCGTCCTGCGTCTATACTGACGGCGAGTCGCTGTGTGGGAGTGGCGCTCAGGGCAGGGCTGGAAACGGCCCGTCTTCCGAACGGTCAACCCTGCGTGAGCAGGCGCATGGTCACGGGCCTACCCCACGTTGCGTGGCACGGCCGCCGGACTCTTCCGCTCGAACCGCCAGGAGATGCAGATGTCCCACCCGAACCCTCACGCCCCGACCCCCCGCGCGCCCAGACGCTCGTGGAGCCGACGATGGATCACCGCGCCGGTCGTGCTCGTGTGCGCCACCACACTGTTGGCCACCGCCCGACCCGCTGCGGCGAGCATCGTCCCCACCGTAGGACTGGGAACGGCCGCGAACTACTCGGTGCTTGCCGCAACCACCGTGACGAACACCAACCCGAGCGTGCTCGGCCAGAGCGTTGGACTGTCGCCCGGTAGTTCGATCGTCGGCTTCCCGCCGGGTCAGGTCCTGGCACCCGCAACGATCGAGGCGACCAGCCCCGTCACGCTGCAGGCCCAGAACGACCTCACCACCGCCTACAACGACGCCGCGGGACGCAGCGTCGAGTTCACCCAGGCAAATCCTGACCTCGTCGGCCAGACCCTCATCCCCGGCGTCTACGCAGCCAGCTCGAAGGCGCCGCTCAGCCTCAGCGGTCAGCTCGTGCTCGACGGTCAGAACAACCCGAATGCAGTCTTCATCTTCCAGACGGACTCGACGCTGATCACCAGCACCGGCAGCAGCATTGCGTTGATCAACGGTGCGTCGGAGTGCAACGTGTTCTGGCAGGTCGGCAGCTCGGCGACCCTCGGCAGCGGCTCGGTCTTCGTCGGCAACATCCTCGCCCTGACCTCGGTCACCGTCGAAAGTGCGGTCGTCGTCCGCGGACGAGCGCTGGCGCGAACGGGTGCCGTCACCCTCGACAACGACACCTTCACCCAGCCGAGCTGTGTACCGTCCACCGAGGTCGCGCCACCGACCACGGTGACGGCCACGACGGCACCCGTCTCGGCCATCGACACGACCGTGCCGCCGCCACCGGTCACGGCCCCCGTTGCCTCGACCACGCCGTTCGTCGTCACCGACATCACATTGCCGAGGACCGGCGCCAGCACGACCTCGACATCGGTCTTGGCCGGCGGCGCATTCCTCTTCGGCGTCGGTGCCGTGCTCATCGCCAGACGCCGCCGGATCGTCTGATCGCCTGAACCGCTGATCGCCTGAACCGCTGCGACATCGCCGGGTACGATCCGGCGATGTCCGCAGCCCGCTCGTCCCCGCAGCTCCGATGAAGCACGCCCTTTTCGTCGCCCCGTTCGGGGAACTGGCCGATGCTGGCGTGCTCGGCGGATTCGCGCGCCAGGCCGAGGCTCGTGGATGGGAGGGCATGTTCTTGTGGGACCACATCCAGTGGGAATCCGGTCTTGCCGTCGCCGACCCGTGGATGTGCCTGACGGCCATCGCCATCGCGACCGAGCGGATGCGGATGGGTCTGCTCGTGACGCCGCTGACCCGACGCCGCCCGCAGGAGCTGGCCCGGCAGACCACGACGCTCGATCGACTCAGCGGCGGGCGGCTGGTGTTCGGGGTCGGGCTGGGACACGACCGGATGCGCGAGCTGTCGGCGTTCGGCGAGATCGTCGATCCGGTCGTGCAGGCGCGGCGCCTCGACGAGGGCCTGCAGGTGATCGCCGAACTCTGGAGTGGCCGGACGGTGAACCATCGCGGTGACCACTACGTCGCCGACGACGTGACGTTCACGCCGCTACCGATCCAGCAGCCGCGCATCCCGGTGTGGGTCGCCGGCCGCACCCCGAATGCCGCGCCGACCCGGCGCGCGGCGCGTTGGGACGGCTACTTCCCGATCGACCTGTCACCCGATCAGGTCGCCGCCGAGATGGCCCGCATCGTCGCGATCCGTGGCGACCTCGACGGATTCGACCTGGTCGTCACCCAGCCACCGGGCACCGATCCAGCGCCGTGGGCTGCGGTCGGCGTGACGTGGTACCTCGCCGGAGCCGGCGCCGCAGCAACAGCGGACGAGCTGGATGCGATCATCGAGGCCGGTCCGCCGAGCTGAACTGCGTGTGCGACTGTCTGCCCGGAGTTCACGTGTCGGGCCGAGGGTGCACACCTTCGTCTGGCATGGTCGTCATCGCCCGATCGGGTCAGCCACTGATGACGGAGACGTGGGCGCGCACGATGCGCCAGCCCTCGGGGCGCTGCACCCACGTCTGCGACTGGCGGCCGAGCGTCGGCGCGTCGGCGTAGCGGAACGTGATGTCGACTGCGACGACACCGGGTGCCAGTTCCTGCACGACCCGGTGCGCGGTTCGACGCGTCGGTGACACGGGCGTCGCCTGAGCGCGCCATGCTTTCAGTGCGTCGAACCCCGTCTGCATGTCGGCCACGCCGAAGCGCAACACCTCGGGCGACTCCCAGAACATTGAGTCCAGCGCCGCGAGGTCGTGACGTACCAGTGCCGCCTCGTAGTCGTCGGAAAGCGCGCTCACGACGACCTCGTCCGGCGTGGGCTCACGATCATCTGCGGGCATGGGTGAACCGTAGATCGCGCGGGCTCGCCTGCATGTGGTGACCGATCCACTGCCGATCACGGTTTGGCTCAGCGCAGTCGACGTGTGGGTCCGTGACCACGGGGAGTCAGAACGCACAGGATCATCTGGTCCGACACGGGGTGTGTCGGCGTGCGAGCCGGGTCCTTGAATGAACTCAAGGTGAATCGAGGGGGTGTCGCCTGGTTGTTCCCAACCGGATCGGGGGCGATCATCGCTCAAACGGTCCAGACGGTGACGAGAACGTGACGATCTGACGGTTGTCGGTGGGGCCACCGCGTAGCGTGGTATCGGCGGTTCCCCATGCCTGTGTTTCATCGCTTGGCTACCGAATGGACGTTCGTTGTTCATCTGGGGGACACTCTCCGCACTTACGGTTCAAGCCTCATGGACACCATCCTGCGGCTCCACGAGTTCGATCTAGATCGCGCGCCAGGACACGTCGTCGCTGTCTTCCTCGAGTCGTTGAGAGCCGAGCAGGCCCGGTATCTGTCGGCCGTGCGGGACGCTGCGTCATCGCTGCGTGACGAGCCTGGGCAACTTGGATGTGTCGCTGCGACGCAGGGTCGGTTGACCCAGCAGCTCTTCGATGCCCAACTTCTGATCCTTTCCCGGCGGGCGCATATCGATGCAGAGGTCTCGCGCATCGGCTTGGCAGCCGAAGACGAGGCGGACGATCTGGTGCGCCACGCCCGAGCGGCCGCCGCACATGCAAACGTCGTACATGACGAGCCCGCCGTCCCCCGTAGGCCGGTGGCGGGAGCAGTGGATCACATCGAAACGTTCGGCTCCGCTCGACAGCGAGTTGCGGCTCTCGGCGTCGTGGTCGTGCAGACCATGGCCGATGCGGACTCGCTTGCTGGCATCATCGACGCTGCCTTCCAACCCGACGAACCCGACGGTGCAGTGGCGCAACGTCAACTGACGGATGTGCTCGACGGTTGGTGGCAGGCGGAGAACCAAGAAGGCAGCGCCGCCATCGACGACGCCCATGCGCGGGCAGCGATGCGTCTCCACATCGCCCGCGTCCAGGTCGGCGAGATCCTCCCAGAGCTCGAACCTGCGCCGGCGAAGCACGATGCTCTCGCCGGTCGTATCGAGGACATGGCATCCTTGCCGACAGCACAGGCCGCACCCATGTTGAAGCTCCTTCCGTCCCGGGTGCTGGCTGCCCTCGACGGCGCCGATCCAGCAGATCTCGACGCGTTGTTCTCGTCGTTGAGTGAGGCGCTGGTGCCACTCCCATGCTCGGACGCTCAGCAGGCTCCGGCGGATGCTCTCGCTGAGACAGAGTCGAGCCATCTCGTCGTCAGGCTCGACGTCGATGATTCCGCGGGCACGTCGACGACTGGCCCTGAAGAAGCATTCCGCCGCTTCTGGTCGAAGGGCTCTGCAACTGCCGAGCGGAGTGGATCGCTCGGTTGGATCCCACTGCACATCGTGTTGCCGATGGCCGGGGCGATGTCCGCGATCGCTCTGGCGCTGGCGTGGATCGGGTGATGCTCGTGGGCACCCTCAACGGTCGGCCGAAGAACGGCCACGGCCATGGCTCGGACGCGATTCCGGGTTCGGCGAGCGTTGCGGCAGGGCCGCCGATCATTGCGTTGCCTCACGATCCAACGCCGTCGTGGCCCCCGGCTGGCGATGCATGGCCGGCCGCACCAGTTGACGAGTACGCGATCGAGCGCCAACGTCTCGAGGCTGAGATCGCTGCAGCGAGGGCGCGGACTGCGGCCGCCCGCCACCGCGCAGCCCAGCGCGAGGCCGAGGTCCAAGCTGCCCTTCGTGCGGAGATCCTTGCCTCTCAGCAGCAGCTCGCCGAGATGGAGCGAGAGCATGAAGCGGCTGTCGCCGCAGTGCACGAAGCAGCGCGGGTCGAGGCTGCGCAGATCGTTGCGGCCGCCCGTCAACAGCTCACGGGTCGTGCTGAAGGAGTCGCCACAGCGGAGCCAGCGCAGGTGCCGAGTGTTGAGTGAGACTGTGTCGACGAGCGATCCGTCGCTGCCGCCACGCGCCGGCATCGCATTGCTGACGCTGCAATTGCGTGCAGCGCTGAACGAGGCAGCGGAGGCCGAGTCAGCTGGGTCCGCCGACCACGATGCCGCTCGCGACCAGCTGCGCGCGCGCCTGCATCCACTTCTCGACGAGCGGCGAAGAGCGCTGGACCAAGCGTTGTTCGAAGCGCAGGCTCACGCACATGCGAAGGTAGCGGCAGCTCATCGAGCCGCAGCGGTCTTGGCGATTCAAACCACCAAGCGTGCCGCCGCAGCAGCGCTCGTCCACGCATCTGTTGCCGCACGCAGCGAGCCAGCGGTGCCCACGGTCGCTGCGTTCTACGACGAGGAACCCATCGTGGCCGCCGTGGATGCTCGGGTCGTCGCCGATCCGGCAGTTGAGAATGCGCTCGCGGGAAATACGCCTGCAGCCGACACCGCCCGTTTGGTTGCCGACCTCGAATGGCCGATCACACAGGTGATTCCGTCCCTTTCGGCAACCGTAGTCACCCCGTGCGACGACGCGATGAGTGACGGGCCTGTCGTAGCAGTCGCAGACACTGCTGAAGCGCCGGCGGATGTGCGTTGGTCCTGGCCACCGCCCCCGCCGCCGCCGCCGACGACCAATCCGACCTCGATCACGACGAACCTCGTCATCGACGCCGAGGCATTCGCGACCGTGTTCGCGACCGTGTTCGCCAGCGTGCTCGACGAACGCCTCTCAGCCCTCGGGACGGGTGTCGCACCGTGGCATGGGTACGTTCCTGCGCCGATCGCTCCGGCGCCGGTCAAGCAGTCGTTCTGGGCGCACGCCCGGCACACCGATGTTCTGTTGCTGACCTTTGCAATGATCATCGGCCTCGTCATCCTCGCCGCTTGGTTGGCCTGAACCATGACCATGCTCGATACCGAAGTGTTGGACGCGCCCGAGATGACGACGACCTTGCCCGCCGTCGTTCGGTCAGACTCGCCAGCGGCTAGTGCACGCACCGTCGACGCCCAGCGCGGCCTCGGCGACCGGGTGTTCTTCCGGGGCGTGTCAGCGAGCGGAATGCTCGTCCTGATCATCATGGGTGCGGTTGGGGTCTTCCTCGCCATCGAGGCCAAGCAGGCGCTCGTGAAGGCCGGACCTTCGTTCCTCACGACGGCCCAGTGGGAACCAGATCGCGGTCGATTCGGCATCGCGGCCGTGATGATCGGCACGGTGCTCATCGCCGTCGTCGCAGTCGCCGTCGCCCTGCCGATCTCGCTCGGAGCCTCACTGTTCATCACCGAGGTCGCGCCCACATGGCTGCGATCGTGGTTGATCGCGATGGTCGACCTGATGGCTGCTGTCCCCAGTGTCGTCTACGGCTTGTGGGGGCTTTTCTTCCTCCAGGGGAACATCATCGGGCTGTCACGATGGCTCAACACGTGGTTCGGCTGGATCCCGCTGTTCGAGGTCACGGGTGCCGACCCGACCAATCCGCTGTCGAACGCGAGCGTCTACACCGCATCAGCATTCGTTGCCGGTGTTGTCGTAGCCATGATGGTGATGCCGATCGCCTGCGTCGTGATGCGCCAGGTGTTCTCCCAAGTGCCGCCTGGCGAGCGCGAGGGCGCCTACGCCCTCGGTTCGACACGTTGGGGAATGATCCGAGTGGTGGCGCTGCCGTTCGGCCGAGGTGGCATCATCGGCGGAACCATGCTCGGCCTCGGTCGCGCGCTCGGCGAGACCATCGCCGTCGTACTGATCATCTCGCCCAGCTTCAAGATCAGTTTCCACGCGCTCGAGGCGGGCTCGAACTCTGTTTCGAGCCTTATTGCTATCCGGTACAACGAGACGTCGGGGATCGGCCTGTCAGCGCTCTTCGCCGCTGGGCTGGTGCTCTTCGCGTTGACACTGGTCATCAACTTCACTGCATCCTGGTTCATCAGCCGGTCTCGTTCGGGTGAGGGCAGCGAAGCGTGAGCACCGCCACGTGGACCAACGACGAGACCGAGAGCCTCGGCTCCCTGTTCGACGAGGCCGAAGTGCTGATCGTCGAGGCGGCACCGACGACGGTGCTGCCCAAACGGCCGGACCCGTTCATGGCCTCGCAGCAGCGTCGCTCGATTCGCGGCGTGTCACGCCAGGACGTGATGACGCTCGGCGGATCAGCGGTCAGCGCACTCTGCACCACCATGCTCCTCTTCGGTCGGCTGACGTCGCTGTCGGGAGAGCTCGGCTTCGCTGTTGTCGGATGGTTGGTGTTCCTCGTCACCTACGGCGTGCTCGTGTCCCTCACCGAGGACCGTCCGGCCGTCGTCGACAAGGTCGTGACGGCGATGCTCGCCTCGGCCGGTCTCGTCGCTCTGTTGGCACTCGCATCGGTGGTCATCTTCACGTTCGCCCGCGGCTGGCACGCTCTGTTCGCCCCCAATACCTATACGAGCGACCTCAGTAGTAGTGGCCCACTCGACGGGTTGGACAAGGGTGGCATTGCGCACGCCATCGTCGGAACATTGATCATCACAGGCATGGCGCTGGCCATCACCGTGCCGCTCGGTGTCGCCTGTGCGGTCTACCTCAACGAACGGCGGACGCGAGTCGCCAACTTGGTGCGCACCGTCGTGACCGCAATGACGGCGCTGCCCTCGATCCTGGCCGGTTTGCTGATCTTCTCGACGTGGATCCTGATCCTGGGCTTCGAGCGCTCGGGCCTCGCAGGTTCGCTCGCCGTTGCCATCGTCATGCTGCCGATCATCATCCGTGCATCTGACGTCGTGCTGCGGCTCGTGCCGAGCA
Organism: Actinomycetes bacterium; assembly: GCA_025351965.1. GTDB lineage: Bacteria > Actinomycetota > Acidimicrobiia > Acidimicrobiales > Ilumatobacteraceae > WLMZ01. Next base: position 8,120 of record JANXUX010000123.1, read on the forward strand.
ACATGCGTGAGGCGTCTGCTGCGCTCGGAGCGCCTCAGTGGCGCACGGTGTGGCACGTCGTGCTGCCGACGGCTCGTTCGGGCCTGACCACCTCGGTGATTCTCGGCGTCGCACGCGGTGTCGGCGAGACGGCACCTGTCCTCCTGACAGCGGGTTTCACTGCGTCGATGAACGTCAATCCGTTCAAGGGATCGATGATCACGTTGCCGCTGGCTGCATTCTCGCTGGTGAAGTCACCGCTGCCATCGCAGATCGCTCGTGGCTTCGCCTCGGCCGTCGTGCTGATGGTGTTGGTGTTGATCCTGTTCACGGTGGCGCGTGTTCTCGGAGGTCGGCCTGTCGGCCAGTTGTCCAAGCGCCAGGCCAGCCGAGCCGCGGCGCATTCCGCGGACGACCTTCGCCGCTCGATGGAGAGACACGCACAGACGACCGATGTTGCGCAGACAACCGACCGGTCGCGCCACAAGATTGAGGTGCTCGAATGAGACGATCGACCGAGAGGGCGCGGCGTTGCCCCGCCGCCGCTGCCCTGCTGTTGCTGGCCTGCCTGTTCGTCGGTGGAACCTCCGCGTCGACGGCCGTCGCCGGCAGCTATCAGCGCATCTCTGGTGAAGGCTCGTCGTGGGCGGCAAATGCGATCGATGCGATGCGCGTGAACGTGAAGAAGTTCGGGATCACCGTCGACTACAACCCGAGTGGTTCGACTGCTGGTCGCAAGAACTTCCTCAACGGGACTGTTGACTTTGCGGCGTCCGAGATCCCGTTTCAGTTCAAACCTGAGGACGGGTCGGCGCCCGAGAACCCTGCTCCGGGAAGCTATGCGTACATGCCCGTGGTCGCTGGCGGCACAGCGTTCATGTACAACCTCAAGATCAACGGCAAGCAGGTGACCAACCTGCGACTGTCCGGGGCGAACGTCGCCAAGATCTTCACTGGAGCCATCACGAGCTGGGACGATCCGGCGATCGTCGCCGATAATCCGGGTCTGACCATGCCGACTCGGGCGATCGTGCCGGTGGTGCGGTCCGACGGCTCGGGATCCACGGCTCAGTTCACGTCGTGGATGATCAGCCAGCATTCCGACGTTTGGACGGACTACTGCAATCGGTCTGGTCGTGCCCCTGCATGCGGCGAGACCTCCTTCTACCCGATCATCTCCGGGATGATTTCGCAGGCCGGAGACCTCGGCATCGCTGGCTATGTGAGCCAGGGGTTCGCCGAAGGCGCGATCGGCTACGTGAACTACTCATACGCACTCGGTACTCAGTTCCCGGTCGCCAAAGTGCTGAACTCCGCAGGCTTCTACACCGAGCCGACACCGCAGAACGTCGCAGTGTCGCTGTTGAAGGCTCAGATCAACACCGACGAGAGCAACCCCGCCGTGTATCTGACCCAGCAGTTGGAAGGCGTGTACACCGACGCTGATCCACGCAACTATCCGCTGTCGTCGTACTCGTACCTGATCTTGCCGACCAAGGTGATCGGTCAGTTCAACGAGGACAAGGGGCTGACCCTCGGCGCGTTCTCGTATTACGCGATGTGTGAAGCACAACAGACCTCGGCGTCCTTGGGCTATTCGCCGATGCCCATCAACCTCGTCCAAGCCGGCTTCGACCAGATCCGCAAGATTCCGGGTGTCGTCGTTCAGGACATCGACATCGCGCAGTGCAAGAACCCGACGTTCGCTGCTGACGGCTCGAACCTCCTCGCAGACACCGCACCTCAGCCCAAGGCCTGCGATCAGCAGGGAGCGCTGCAATGCGCCGACGGCACAGGTGGGCTCTCGAACGTACCGACAGCAGTTCTTGCGTCGGCGACGACGCCTGCCGCTGGGGGGTCGACTCCCACGGTGGGAGCAACCGCGCCGGCGGCTGGTGGTGGTTCAGCGACGGGTGCGACGACGCCTGCCAGTGGGGGGTCGACTCCCACGGTGGGAGCAACGGCGCCGGCGGCTGGTGGTGGCGCTGCGACGGGTGTGACGCCAGTGGCGGCCGGCGGTACCGGTGGTGCTGCGACGGGTGTGACGCCGGTGGCGGCGGGTAGTACTGGTGGTGCTGCGACCGGTGTGACGGCGCCGGCGGGGGCTAGTGCGACGGGTGTCACGACTCCAGCTGGGTCTGGCGCGGCAGCGGTTGATCCCGGCGTCGTCGGAGTCACGCCGGACGCTGCAGGCGCAGCACCCCCGGGTCCCAGCGTCGGAGCGGTCTCGCCGACCGGTTGCGATGCGGACACCGGCCTCTGCGCAGGTGGGACCCCAACAGCGGTCGGTGGCGTGGCAACGATCGGGGCGGTCACCACGACCACCCTGAGCCAATCGTCTGGTTGGGGCGTGTCCGTGGTGCTCCTGCTCCTCGTTGCGATCCTCACCGTCGGGTTGGTCATCATCCCGGCACTTGCGTGGAGGCATCTTTCGACTGCAGGGTCGTCGCTGCGATGAGCTCACAGCTCCGTTCGCGCGCATGGCTCCTGGGTCCGGTCGCCGCCATCGTGTTGACGGCGATCGCCACGACGAGTGCTGGAGCTGCGGATCCCCTCGCAGGCAGCCAGGGCACCGACACGTCGTTGCCGGCCACCGAGTCCCTGGTCAGGGTGAACGGTCGCGGCGCGTTCGCCAACCTCGCCATCACCGTCAACCAGACGACGAAACTGAGCAACCAGGCGGTGTCGATCACCTGGACGGGCGGAACGCCGACCAAACCGGGTCCCGGGCGATTCGGGAGCAACTACCTCCAGATCATGCAGTGCTGGGGCGACGACGATGGAACGAACGCTGCGAATCCCGGGCCGCCTCCCGAGCAATGCGAGCAGGGAGCGGTCGGCGGCACGTACGACGGTCTCGATGGCTTCAACCAGCTCATCCTCAGTCGAATCATTTCGCGATCGACATGGCCGAACTACAGCCCGACAGTCGGTCGCTTGGACACTCGGTCGACCAATGTGTGGCTGCCCTTCCGTGCTGTCGACGGCACTGAGGTCAAGTTCCAGACTGATCCAACGTTCAATCCCGGCATCGGCGGCGGCAACTTCTGGCAGAACCCCTACTACAACCTCATCACCACGAACGAGGTTGCCGGCGCAGTCACCGGCCTCGACGGCAAAGGCGCTGAGCTCTTCGAGGTCGTGACCGGTGTGGAGTCGTCCGGCCTCGGATGCGGCCAGAAGACTCAACCGGTCGCAGGGTCCGACAAGAAGATTCCGAAGTGCTGGATCGTTGTCGTCCCTCGTGGTAGCGCAACGGCAGAGAACAAGGGCTCCGGGTTCGAGGCCGACGCAGAGCTGACCGGCGTCGCGACCTCGCCGGTGGCGCCGAATTCTTGGCAGAACCGGATCGCCATTCCGATCGAGTTCAATCCCGTTGATTCGCCGTGCGCGCTGGGCGCCGACGAGCGGCGGATCGCTGGATCCGAGCTCGCACTTCCCGCCGTGGCGAGCTGGCAGCCCACCCTGTGCGCAGGTGGCTCTTCGTCGCCGTACTCGTACGTACCGGTGAGCGACAGCGCTGCGCGTCAACAACTCGTCTCGGGTCAGCCCGGCACACCGGGCATGATCGTCGTGTCTCAACCACTGTCGGCGAGCGTCGTGAATCCGGCCAAGCCAGTTGTCTACGCGCCCTTGACCGTCTCCGGATTGGCGATCGGCTTCAACATCGAGCGCAATCCGTTGACAACCGCCCCAGACGATGCGCAGCAGCTGGCCGGCGTCCGAGTCGCGGATCTCAACCTGACCCCTCGGCTCGTTGCCAAGCTGCTCACCCAGTCGTATCGACAAGCGGTCACTGTCGGAAACTCGTTGCCGAACTATCCGTGGCTCGCAGCCAACCCCAGCCATATGGGCCAGGATCCTGATTTCCGTCAGTTCAATCCCGAGTTCTCAGAACTGCAGATCGCCGACGGGCGAGCTTTCAGTGGTCTGCAGGTCCCCGCCGGAAACTCCGACGTCGCCCAGCAACTCTGGGAATGGGTGCTCGCTGATCCTGAGGCACGGGCATGGCTGGACGGGCAACCGGACGAGTGGGGCATGGTTGTCAATCCGGTCTATGCGACAGTGGCGGCCGTCAACTCGACGGGCATCGCCTTCGGTGATCCTGTCCCGAGCTCGTTCCCCAAGGCCGACCCGTACTGTTATCTCGGGCCAGCACGCGGCGTCAAGAACGCTGTCGTGCCGCCGCCACTCTGTGGAACGGATTGGCTGCCGTACAAGCGGAGCTTCGCCGAGACGGCCAAGGTCACACGTGCTGCGTCGATCGGCGCGCGGATCGTTGACAATCCGGCTGCAACGTCCTCATCGGAGGTCTGGAAGCGCGAGTCACCCCAGTATCTCGGCCGCCGAGACGTGCTCGCCCTCACCGACACCCCGTCTGCAGCACAGTTCGGACTACAGGTTGCGCGACTCAGTCGATCGGGCGACGACGGCACGGATCGTTCGTTTGTCGCAGCGGACACCGAAGGCCTGACGACGGGGGTTGCGTCGATGACTCCGAGCAGCGACCCGTCTGTGCTCAAGTCGAACCCATCGGCCGTCGCATCCGGTGCATATCCGCTCACCACCGTGACCTACGCGGCGATCTCACCGTTGGCGCTGGACACCACGGCTCGTGTCGAGTACGCAGGCTTCGTCGACTATGCAGCAGGCCCCGGGCAGGTTCCGGGACTCGAGCTGGGCCAGTTGCCGAAAGGCTACGCACCCCTGCCCGAGTCGCTCAGATCCCAGACTGTCGCCACCGCTGAGTGGATCCGCACGATGGTGCCGGCGCCGGAACCGGATCCGACGACACCGTCGACACCGTCGACGGTGCCGGTTCCCGAGTCGTCCACCACCATCGCGACTGCCACGACGACCACCTCGGCCGAAGCGGCACCGCCCGTCGCCACGACAGCGACCACGACTCGGCCGGCAACGTCGGGTGGAGGCGGATCGCCTTCGCCGAACACGACCAGGCCGACTGCACCGAGCCCTGTCGGTCCGGTGAATTCGGTTCCGGTCGCTGAGCCGGCATCGACGGAACCACCGGTGACGGAGCCGACGACGGCGACAGCGGCTGCCGCTCCATCGGTTCCGGTTGACGCAGCCGATGAGCCGGCATCGACCGCTCCGTCGGTCATCACCCCGATCGTGAACCTCGCCAAGAGCCGATATGCCGTCCCCGGGCTGGGAGTGATGGCATTGAGCTCAGCGTTGTGCGCACTCGAGATCACCAAGCGACCCCGCCGTCGAGGCGGACCGGGCAGAGATGTCGCGCTCGACGAGACAATCGACGTTGCCTGAGATGTCGTTCCGCCGCATCCGCTGGGCTCACGCTCCGCGACCCTTCCTGTTGGTGATCGCGTTCCTGACGACGATGGGCGCCAGCACGCACGTCTTGTCGGCCACGGCGCCGATCGGTGATCCTGTCGACGCAGGCAGTGTGGTATTGGTCAGCCCCGAGGATCTGTCCAAGGCCGTCACCCACGGCTCGGCGAAGACCCCCTTCACCCTTCGGTTACCGGATCCGGCGACCTGTCCGGGTGACAGCGCCAACGATCAATGGCGGATCCAGACATTCAGTGTCCCGGTCACGGGTGAGCCCTCCGCGATACGCTACGGACCGATCGGGCCGGAGCCCGTCGGCGACGGTCACTATGCCCTCTTCGGCGTGGACACGACGCCTTTCGTTCAGGAGTTGACACTCCGCAATCCTGGGGCGGGTCAGCCCGGTGTGATTCCGGCCTTTCCGGCGTTCAGCTTCGAGGTCGTGGCCGGGGAGAACGTGCCGGCCGGCTCGTACCAGATCGGCGTTGCCTGCACGTACTTCGGCGTGACTGCGAAGTACTGGCACACCGAAGTCGTGCTTACGGACAACGATGGTTCCCTTCGTTGGCGCCTCGCCACTGCTCCTCCAGATGTGGCGAGTTCCGACAGCTCGTCCGGTGTCCCCACTGCTCTCGTGCTCGGGGGCGCAGCAGTGCTGCTCGCCGCGGCTTTGATCTGGCGGCGGGCTGCGACCCGGCGCCCAACCACCCTCGCCAAGGAGACAAACTGATGAAACTGCTCACTGTCCGAAATCGGCGCCGCATCCGCGACACCGCTCGCGCCGGCTTCGTCCTCTCAGCCGTCATGGTCATGGTCAATCTGCCCTCGCTCGGCACCGGCCGGAGTGCGCTCGCAGCGGGAACAGACTCAGGTGTCGTCCAATTGCTCGGTCCGATCGGGACCCCGACGGCTGGCCAGGTGCTCACTTCCGGAGGCAGTGCCGTGCAGTTCTCGATGACTCCGCCCAGCGGTGCAGCCTGTAGTGGCGGCGCGACCGGAACCCCGTCGTATCGCTGGCAGACGTTCTTCGTGGACGCCTCGGTCGACGTCTCGACTCTGACCTACGCTTCGGGCCCGAACGCCGTTGGCACGTCCTTTGTCTCTGCGATGCTCGATACTGTCGGGGACCCCGTCGCCAGCAAGAACCCCGCGGCATCCCCGCTCGGGCTCATCTCTGGGATCCCGACGATGGCGTTCAGCGGGTTCGCAGCTGGCTCGATCCTGGCGGGCACCTACAAGATCGGCTTTGCGTGCACGACCGCAGGCGCGACGGAGAAGTTCTGGTCGATGCAGCTGACGTTCACAACCGATGCTGCCGACTCGCCGGCCAAGGTCACATGGGCTGTCGCGGCACCGGTCGTCACGACGACAACGACGCCGGTGGTCACGACGACGACGATCGTCGCCACCAGCACGACGAATCGTGCGGCAACGACCACAACCGTTCGATCGACCACCACGACGACCGCTTCGACCGTCATCTCCACCTCTACCTCCACGACTTCGCCAACCTCGGTAGCGTCGACGACAACGGCTGCGGGCTCGCCCACGACGACCTCTGCGGCCGGGTGCGTGTCATGTGCCACCAGCCCAACGACGGCCGTCGCCTCGGCGGCGAACACGGGGCGCCTCGCCAACACGGGATCGTCGTCGGTGCCGTTGGTCATCTGGGCGGCGCTGCTGCTCGTCTTCGGGCGCATCGCTGTCCTGTTTGCTCGTCCCGTGCGGGTTCGGCCACCCGACTCCCGATGACCGCCAATCTCGCATTCCATCGCACCACGGCGGGAGACCGTCGAGGTGGGTCCGGCGCCTCCCGATCGAGGCGTCGGCGCGAGATGTCGAACACCACCGTCGGGTCGGTCCCTCCGTTGGGATACCGGCTTCAGTTCGTCCGAGCAGCGCTCGTGTTGATGTTCGTTCTGACAGCCACACTGTTGCTTCAGCTCGTGTTGATCAGCGCCCTACAGCATCGGGCAGCACAAGGCCGTGCGTACGACGAATTCCGCGGTCGCCTCGCTGCCGGAACCGTGCCGATCGGTCCGACGGACGACAAACTCCACGAGATCGCCAACGGGACGGCGATTGCGTACCTGGAGATTCCTTCGATCGGCGTGAAAGAGGTCGTCGGACAAGCGACGACGCCGGGTGTCTTGTTCGATGGCCCGGGGCATCGGCGCGACACCCCGTTCCCGGGACAGGTCGGCTCGAGCATTCTGTTCGGCCGCCGCGCTGCCTTTGGCGGTCCATTCTCGGATATCGATCAGCTCAAGCCCGCTGATCGGATCACTATCACGACGGGTCAGGGTTCTTTCGAATTCTCGGTCCTCGACGTCCGCTCGGAGGGTGATCCGGCACCGGCGGCGCCAGCCGCGGGCGCGGCTCGTGTCGTCCTCGTGACAGCGTCAGGCTCGGCCTTCTTGCCCAGCGGTGTCCTGCGTGTCGACGCCGACCTCGTTGGTACGCCTGTTGTCGGAGCGTCGCCCGTCGTGGATGCGGCAGGGCTTCCCGGGCCTGAGCGCATCATGGCTGGTGACGGTCGGACGCTGTGGGCTCTGGCGATGTGGCTGCAGCTGCTGATCGCCCTGTCGGTCGCGAGCGTCTGGACCTGGCACCGCTGGGGGCGAGCCCAGACCTGGGTGGTCTTCATTCCGCCGCTCGTACTCGTGGGCCTCGCCGCGTCCGGTGAGGCTGCGCGCCTCCTGCCCAATCTGTTGTGAATGAGAGCCGACCATGGACAGCGTGATGTCCACTGAGGGGATGAGAGTTGTGACGCACGATGTGATGGAGATCACCGGGCCGGACGGAGCGGGCGGTGCCCTTACCTCGTTCGCGAACTCCGCTGTGGTGCAGCTCGTTCGGGGCGAGCCGTCCGATCCGAGTGCTGTGGTCGAGGAGCTGCATTCCGCGACCGTCACGGTTGACATGACGCGGATTGCTGCTGTCGACGGCGATGTGGCTTGGGAGTGGTTGGTCTCGGACATCGAACGAATCGTGCACGCCACCGACGGGTCGTGGTCGATCCTCGTGGTGCCTGAGATCTCGGACTTCGGTGTCGCCATCGCGCATGATCGAGCGACGGAGTTCCGGCGCATCGTCGGAACGATTCCAGGGCTTGCAATCGAGCTGCAAGCGTCCGAAAACGAGGCCACACCTCCATCGGTCGGGGTGCCGTCGCCGGTCGATGCTCGTCCTGACACGTCGCCTCTGGCACCTCCGACACCTTCGGCACCCTCGACATCTCCTGAGCCGTTGTTCGTTCTGCCGCCGCCCACGCTGGAGGGTCCGCATCGCATCACCGAGCCCGTCCGGATCACCGAGGTATCTGCTGCTGTCATCGGGCTTCCACTCCCTGCGGCACCTTCGCTCGCCGACACGCTCATGGACTCGCCGCCCGAGCGCACGCATGCCGAGGCGACGTCGGTGACGGCGATCGCCACTGCCGCTGCAGGGAATCAGATCGAAGCTGACAGCGACCACCGCCGCCCCGCCCGGGTGCGCGTCCGAGAGCGCTCCCGAGGAAAGGTGACATCCCTCCACCAGTTGGCTCCCTTGACGTCACTCGCAGGGATCGAGGCCCGAGACATCTCCGCCTGGTTCGGTTCTCATCACGTGTTGGATCGCGTTTCGTTGGACATGGCAGCCGGGCAGGTCACGGCTCTGATCGGTCCTTCGGGATGCGGAAAATCGACATTTCTCAGGATCCTCAATCGGATGCACGAGATGATCCCCTCCGCCTCGATGGCTGGCGAAGTGCTGCTCGAGGGACACGACATCTACGACTCCAGCAGGAAGCTGACGGATGCGAGGCGCGAGATCGGCATGGTCTTCCAGAAGCCGAACCCATTTCCGGCGATGTCGATCTACGACAACGTGCTGGCGAGCCTCCAACTCACCGGAGTCAAGGCAACGACCGATGTCAAGGACGAACTCGTCGAATCGTGCCTCTCCAAGGCAGGGCTGTGGCTCGAGGTTCGCGACCGTCTGCGCTCACCTGGTGGCGGACTCTCAGGTGGACAGCAGCAGCGCCTGTGCATTGCCCGCGCCCTCGCCATCCGACCCAGGGTGTTGCTGATGGACGAGCCGTGTTCGGCCCTCGATCCCACATCGACGAGGCGCATCGAGGAGACCATCACGCAATTGGTTTCCGAGGTGACCATTGTGATCGTGACGCACAACATGCAGCAGGCCGTTCGCGTCTCCAACCAATGCGCATTTTTTCTCGCGCAGCAAGGCACCCCCGGCGCCATCGTCGAGCACGGGCCCACTGCGGCGATGTTCGGATCCCCTCAGGACGACCGAACGAACGACTACGTCAACGGGCGTTTTGGCTGAATGACATCTGTTGGCGGCGCATCAGCGAATTCGCGGGCGCTTCCCGGCAGAACTTGAGTGAACAGTTGGTGTAGACGCCCACAGTTCACCTGAGGGCCACCTCGCCGAAAGATCGGGCTGTCACGATCCTCTCGCTTCGATCGTTTCGAGGCACACGTTCGAAGGGACCCCATATCATCATGTTCAAATCCAGCTCGAAGAAGAAACTGGCGTTCGGCCTCGTGGCTGCCGCCACGTTGGGCTCAGCGCTCACCGGCGGTGCGGCCAATGCGGACCCGAAGCAGTACACGGCAGCCGTCGGCGTCGGGTCGGACACGACGCAGGCCGTCATGAACGCACTCGCCGGTTCGTCCAACGGCATCTCCTACCTTCCGGTCACGAGCGGGTCGGCGACGAACTTCCGTCAGCTGATCTCGTTCGACGCCACGCCGCCCGTCGGTGTGAGCGACACTTGCGTCACCGCCAAGCTCGGCGGGCCGACGTTCACTCGCCCGAACGGCTCGGGTGCGGGCCGTAAGGCGCTGTATGCCTCGAGCGGCCTGTCCACCACCGGCTGGACGGGTGCGGGTACGAACCCGACCTGCGCGACTGGCGTGGACATCTCCGGCCAGGTCGACTTCGCCCGTTCGTCATCGGTTTCCAGCGCCTCGGGCACGACGGTTACGTACCTGCCGTTCGGTCGTGACGGCGTCAGCTTCGCCTACTACCGCGCCGCCGGTAGCCCGGTCACGAGCCTGACCCGTGCCGAGCTCACAGCGCTGTTCACGACAGGCCCCCAGACGATCGGCGGGGTTCGCGTCGTTCCGTGCGGCATCCAGACCAGCTCGGGGACCTACTCATTCTGGAACGGCGTCACGACGGCCAGCTCCACGACGGAGCCGACTGCAACCACTGAGTGCAACGCATTGCTCGGTGGCAACGTGACCGGTCGCGCCGAGGAGAACGACGGCGCTGCCCTCAAAACCCGCGGTGACCTGCTTGCTGCGCAGGCCGGAAAGTCCGGTGATCAGGTCGTCATCGGGTTCGCAGCTTCGTCGTTCATCGCCGAGTCGAATCTGGTCGCGCCGGGTGCTCCGCCGGCGGGTGTCGGCATCGGCTCGATCAGCAACAACGGCACAGGGACCAACCTCGGCTCGCCTGTCAGCGGCACAGCGCCGGCGCTCAGTGCTGTGGCATCGTTCTACAACGACACGGTCTTCGGCCGCAACGTCTACAACGTGCTCCCGACGTCGGTCGCCACTGGCCCCGGCAATGCCTCGATCAAGGCCCTGTTCGTCGGTTCTGGTTCGGCTGTCTGCAGTGCATCGTCCACGATCACGAGCTTCGGCTTCCTGACCATCGGATCCAGCTGTGGCTCGACCACGACGGTCTCCGGCTACGACACGGCCGCCTCGTGATCGCAGCGAATAGTCGCAAGGCACATCACGCACCCCATCACACCTCTTCGCACGTCTCTGAAAGGACCACCACTTCCATGCGCTCCAAATTCACACGCTTCAGCGTCGTCGCAGCAACGCTCGCTGCGGCCGCTGTGGCCACCACGGTCGGGCTGGGCACCAACGGTGCCCTCGCCGGACCGCCGCTCGGCAGCAATACGCTGACCCCCGCCTCGGGCGTCCAGACGACCACGTTCTCGCTGACGCCTCCCACGGGGGCGTCATGCACCGGTGGCGCCACGGGAAACCCGTCCTACCGCTGGCAGACCTACATGGTTTCGTCCGCAGTCGACGCCTCGACCCTGACCTACGCATCGGGTCCGAACCCGGTCAGCGGGCAGTTTGTGTCGCCGCTGTACGACACCGTCGGTGACCCGGTCATCAACAGGAATCCCGCCGCGAGCCCGGCCGGCCTGATCAACGGCATCCCGACGTTCTCGTTCTCGACGATCGCATCGCTCGGAACGATCAGCAACGGTTCCTACAAGATCGGCTTCGCCTGCACCACCGCTGGCGCTCTCGACGCCGGCAAGTACTGGGAGACCCCGATCACGATCAGCAACGCAACATCCACGTCGTTCAGCTACGCCTTCGGCGCCGTGCCGGTCGCGCCCGTGCTGGGCTCGCCGTTGACTGTTGGTGACTCGACGTTGGCCGGCAGCTTCACGGCTTCAGCGTCCACTCCTGCGACCACTGGCTACACGGTCACGGCTGTCCCGACCGCTGGATCCCCCGTCACGTTGCCGGTCGCTGCTGCTGGACCGTTCACTTTGACCGGCTTGACCAACGGCACCACATACGCCGTGTCGGTCCTCGCGACCAACACCACGGGCAACAGCGCTCCGTCGAACACGGTCAGCGGTACCCCGAACCTGGCTCCTCGGCCGCCGATCTCGGGCCTCACGGCCTCGCAGATCTCCGGGCCTGGCGTTCGCCTGATCTGGACCGCTCCGACCGGCACGGCCCCGACGAGCTACACCGTTGCCTTGACGCCTTCCGTCGCCGGTTCGCCGTTCACGGTCACCGTCGGCACGACGCTCGACGTGACCGGCCTGACCGACGGTACGCCGTACTCGATCGCAGTCACGGCGAACTACGCCGCTGCTCCGACGACGGGCCCAACCGCATCGACCTCGTTCACGTACGCGGGTGCGATCATCATTCAGGACCTGACCGCGGTTCGCCCGGCCGGTGCCTTGATCCTGACCCAGCGCTGCGGCGTCAACAGTGCGCTCAGCAGTGAGCCGGCGACAGCTGCGGGCTTCCCGGCGACCGGGTCCGTCACGGCTTCCGCAAACCAGGTGGGCACTGCCCCGACGACTGGCGCCGCCCCCGGCGGCCCGGCCGATGGACAGTTCGCCAACTACCCGTTCCCGACGCCGGCCACCTACCCCACACGCTGCGGTGTCAACCTCGGCACTGGTACGTTCATCACGACCGGCGCACTCGCCGGTCAGTACTACGCAGCGAGTGGCTACCTCAACCAGGTCACGGTTTCGGACAACCGTGACACGGGGGCAGGCTGGACGGTCAACGGCACGATGGGCACCTTCTCCAACGCGTCGAGCACGTTCAGCGGCAGCCGCCTCGGCTGGAGCCCGAAGGTCAGCTCCACCACACTGGGCCAGATCGTCAATCCCGGGGCGGCCATCGATCCTTCGATCACCAACGACAACAGCAGCGGCCTCGGTACGCCCCGGGTGCTGGCCACGGCCACGGCTGGTTCGGCAACCGGCATCACCACCCTCGATGCCCGCCTGAAGCTGCTGATCCCCGTCACGGCTGCCACCGGTACCTTCATCGGTGCACTGAGCCTGTCGGCGATCTGATCCAACGGCACTGAAGCACATCAACTCACATCACTGACTGGTGGTTGGTGGGTTGGGGCAC
>JANXUX010000135.1 GCA_025351965.1 Actinomycetes bacterium
GCCCTTCACCGACCCGCCGGCCACGACGACCCCGGTGCCGGCAACAGAAACCCCGCCCGAGTCGAAAGAAGACCAGGTAAAAGCCGACTACACCGCCGCCGTCGCAGTCCGAGAGCACTGCACGTACGACCCGTACACGTGCGACTATGCAGCAATTGCGATCCCAGAATCGCCGATGGACATGCAAACACGCCAGATTGTCAAGCAACGCACCGATCTGAATCTCCGGGCTGTTGTTGGCAAAGGATCGGTTCAGTTCAGAATCGAAAACGTGGGATTTGAAGGTGATTCTGCCTTTGTCACGATCTGCGCATACGACACCGTGGTGATCTACGACGTTGTAGATCCCACCAATCCTGACGACGACATCATCTACAACGATGATGTGGGCTCGTATCGCGTGCGCTGGGAAATGCGAAATGACGGTCTCGCCTGGAGGCTCTATGAGGGCATCAATTCGGATCGAGTGATCGGCAGCAACATATGCGAGTTCTGATCATTGTTCTCGTGGCACTGTCTGCTCTGGCCGCTTCAACGGACTGCCAGGCAATAGGAGATGATCAAGGAGGCCAGGGCGGGATTGTTGGAAACACCCTCATCGCGGGTGTGCAGTATGGGCGGCCTCCGTTGGGGAAGGGGAAGGCGGATGGGAATCGGTGTTCGTGGGTTCCGGCTGGTGAGGCGGGGACGTTCGAGGCGGGGGTTGTGGATACGCGGGTTGTGAATGGTGTGACTCAGGCGTTGTTCTTGCGGGTGTGTCCGACGTCCAATGTGGGGGTGTGGGTGTCGCAGGTGTCTGCGGCGTCGTTGGCGGTCAACGCGACGGCGTTGGTGAAGCAGCGGTTGCCGCAACCAACGTTGGGTTCGGCGCCGGATGTGGATACGGGGATCGTGAATGTGGGGATGTGGTTGTGGGCTGATAGCGGTGAGTACGAGCCGGTGTCGGTCACGGCGTGGGTGCCGACGTTGAACGGGATCGCGTTCACGACGACCACCGCGACACCGGTCGGGTTGGTTTATGACCCGGGTGAACCGGGCGGGTCTCGGGTGGCGTGTGAGGGTCCGGGTGAGCGGTGGGTGCCGGGCTCGCCTGATGATGCGGTGTCGGACTGTATGTACACGTATCGGCATTCGTCTGAGATCAGTGCGTCGGGGGTGTTCGATGCGCGCTGGTCGATCGTGTGGAGCATCAGTTGGCGATCCAACGCTGGTGTCGGGCAGAACCTGGGTGAGTTCGTGACGACCAGCGACACGACCGTGACCGTCCGCGAGATCCAAGCCGTCATCGTTCCCTGACCAACCCTGGTGCATTCGCCGCCCCCGAGCCGGCGAATACGTCAGGGTCGGGTGGGACGGCTCGATCGGTGATGTATTCGCCGGCCCCGAGGGGGCGAGTACATCAGGGTCGGGTGGGCCGGATTGATCCGTGACGCATTCGCCGGCCCCGAGCCGGCGAATGCGTCAGGGTTGCGCGCTCAGGTCAGGGTGGGGAGCCACGCGGCGACGGCATCGGCGATGAGAGGGTCGGCGCCCTTCAGATCGTGACCCTTGCCGTCGGCCCAGACATGGGTGACGGGACCGGGGATCGTGGCCGTCCACTGCTGGAGCTCGTCGGGCGTGCCGAACGCGTCGCGGGTACCGCTGATGAACAAGCACGGGACGCCGAGACGGGGCAGGTGCTCGGTGCGCAGGCTCTCCGGCTTGCCCGGCGGGTGCAGGGGATAGCAGATCAGGATCAGGCCGGCGACCGGCAGGGCAACGCCACTGGTGTCACCGACGGTCGCGCCGGCAACCGCCATCGAGCACATCCGGCCGCCCATCGATCGTCCCCCGAGGACGAGCTGGGAGGACGCGACGTTCAGTGCTGCAGCGAAATCCGCTGCCTCGGCACGGACCGCATCGAGCAGCACCGGTGCACGATCAGGGGCGCGACGGCCGAGCTTGCGGTACGCGAAGTCGGCGCGGCGCACGGGCATCGGCTGCAGCGACTCGTCGAGCCGAACCAGCGACGGGTGCTCGCAGTTCGTGCCAGCACCGGGGAACAGGAGCACGCCCTTGACCGTCTTGGTCGGCTTCATCGCGTCGACGCACTCATGCGAGCAGGATCTTGCGGGCCTCGCTGAGGTCGCCGATCGCTTTGCCGGCCACGACCTCGTCGCCGCCGTGATCGGGATGGACGAGGCGCAGCTGGTCGCGGTA
>JANXUX010000155.1 GCA_025351965.1 Actinomycetes bacterium
GTCGCTCCGGGTGTGAACGTGCTGTCGTCAATCACCGGCGGCAAGTTCGCCTTCTTCAACGGCACGTCGATGGCAACACCGCACCTCGCCGGTGCAGCTGCGGTCGTGATCGGCCAACACCCGACCTGGACGGCGGCGGAAGTTCGTTCGGCCATCGTCAACACGGCTAATCAGAGCGTCCTGAAGCCGTTCGAGCCCGGTCCAGCGGACGATCCGAACGTGATCGGCGCCGGCTTGTTGAACCTGCAGGCAGCGGTGCAGGCAACGGTCCTGCTCGACAAGGTCAGTGTCAGCTTCGGTACGATCCCCAAGGGCAGCGGTCGGACGGCATCGACGATCGTGACGGCCACCACGAGCTCCGCGGGCACGCTCGCGGTCAGCGTCGAGCCGTACGTCGGCTCCACGGTGTTCACGGCAACGGTGACCGGCAACGTGATCACCGTCGGTGCGTCGACGCCCAAGCAGGCTCTCGTCGGTGCGTCGTGGGCAACTGTCGTCATCACGGCCGGAGGAACGGCCGTCGCTCACTTCCGGGTGTATTCATTGGTCGCCTGACCTCGACGCGACTTCGGCCATGTCCCTCGACCGGGCCCGGACGCCCGAGCAGGAAGCCCTGGACGAAGTGGACACCGAGCTCGCGGGATTGCGGTCAGCGTCGATTCGTCCGCCACGTGTTCGGCAATGGTCGTCTTGCCGAGCCCCGAGCAATGCCAACGATGGACTCCACGATCAGGCGATCGGTTCGGTTGTACGCGCACTGTGAGACGATCTCGCTGTCGATCTTGACGTCGTCGAACGTCAGGTGCTCGAGAAAGTAGAACGATCCGAAACCGTCGCCGAAGTCGTCGAGGGACAGCTCGCATCCGACGTCGGACATCGCCTGCACAAAGGCTTTGGCCTGTTCCATGTCGGCAATGACGGCGGTCTCGGTGATCTCGAGGACCAGCCGGGACGGGTCAAGGCGCCGCTCGATGAAGAGTTCGCTGCTGACTCGTTCGTCGGTGTCACCCGCAGGTCGACGACCTGGTCCGATGAAGCTGCGGAGGGTTCCGATACACCGACGAACCAGCGCGCGGGACCATTAGTGTGCGCAACGTGATCCCCACGATGCTGGCGGTGCAGGCAAGCGAAATCCCGGCCGTTTCACGAACTCTGGCGGAGGCCTTCGCCGACGATCCCGTCTTCGAGTTGCTGTTCGGTGGTGCAGTGCCCGAGCGTCGGGCGAGGCGCTTCTTCGAGATCATGGCCGCCGCCCAGTTCGGGCATGGACTCGTGTACCGCACGCCGGCCAACGAGGCCGCCGCGATCTGGGCGCCCCCGGGAGAGTGGAAGCTGCCGATCAGCGCGATCGTGCGCAACGCACCTGGTTTCGTGCGGGTGTTCGGGCGGCGGATGTTCGCCGACCTCGCAGTGCTGAACCGGCTCGAGAAGGCGCACCCCGTCGAGCCGCACTACTACCTGGAATTCATCGGGACGCGGCCCGAGCACCAGGGCAAGGGCTTGGGCTCAGCCCTGATCCGGCCGATGGTGGAACGCTGCGACGCCGAGGGAGTCGGGGCGTACCTGGAGTCCTCCAAGGAAGTCAACGTCGCGTTCTACGCGCGGTTCGGTTTCGAGATCATCGAGGTGTTGACCCACAAGGGTGTTCGCGATCGACCCGGGCCGCAGCAGTGGTTGATGTGGCGCAACGCCCACTGACGGGCCAGGCCCTGCCCACGGTCAGCCGGCGAGCATCGTCATCGGGTCGACGAACGCGAGGCCGAGCGCTTCGGCCACCGGCGCGTTCGTGACGTTGCCCGCCATGGTGTTGACGCCATGCACGAGCGCAGCGTCGCGCGCAGCGGCGCCACCCGCGCCGTGCAGCGCGACCTCGAGCTGATACGGCAGCGTCGCGTTCGTCAAGGCATAGGTGCTCGTATGTGGCACGGCGCCGGGCATGTTGCCGACGCCGTAGTGCAGCACACCGTGCAGCGTGTACACCGGATCGTTGTGGGTCGTCTCGTGGATGGTTTCGATACAGCCGCCCTGGTCGATCGCGACATCGACGATGACTGCGCCAGGCTTCATGTTGCGCACCATGTCCTCACTCACCACCACCGGGGCGCGGCCCCCGGCGACGAGGACGGCACCGATGACGAG
>JANXUX010000165.1 GCA_025351965.1 Actinomycetes bacterium
TCGAGGACGACGAGCGGGCGGCGGGCCTGGCGCAGTACGTCCGGGACGCGATCCACGCGGACGCCGACCGCCTGAGCCGGCCCCGCCTGAGCCGGCCCCGACAGAGCGAACAGGCGACAGAGCGAACATGTGTTCGCTACACTGTCAGGATGGAGACCGAGCCGCAGGACCGTCGAGAGCCCGGGGCTCGGGCCGAGCGCGGGTCGGTGCACGAACGTCGCGAGCGGTTGAGCGCGTTGATCCCCAAGATCGGCCCGGTCACCTTCGCCCGCGAACGGGTGCTCCCGGTCGAACCGGCACTCGAGACGCTCTTCCCCGAGGCCGGGCTGATGCGCGGCTCGATCATCGGTTGCCAGGGACCCACGGCGCTGTCGGTCGCGCTCGCTCTGGTCGCAGGCGCCTCGGCGGCGGGATCATGGCTGGCCGTGATCGGTCTGCCATCCCTCGGCCTGCGTGCCGCCAGTGAGGTGGGGGTTGCCCTCGACCGATTGGTGATGGTCGCCGAACCGGCGCGTGACCTGGGCGAGGAACCGTGGGCGAACGTGATCTCGGCGTTGATCGACGGGTTCGATCTCGTGGTCATGCGCACCGACATCCGGGCGAGCACGGCCCGGCGCCTGCAGGCCCGGTTGCAGGCACGCGGGGCTGTGCTGGTCCTCATCGGTGACCCCGGACCGTTCTCGTGCGATGTCGTGCTGAGCTGCCAGCGCGGTGAATGGGAGGGGCTCGGGCATGGCTCGGGCCGGCTGGAACGTCGTCGGCTGACGGTGACCGCACGCGGCCGCCGACTGCCCCGGGAACGGTTCGTCGACGTCTGGTTGCCCGGGTCGGCCGGGCGGGTCGAGACCGTGACCATCGCGACCGGGACCGCGACCGGGACCGGGACCGGGACAGGGACCGTCACCGAACGCGACGACGACATCGCTGCGGCCGCCAGCTGGCGCCGGACCGGCTGACGTGGCGCGCCGGGTCGCATCGTCGCCGGTCGGTCCAGCTGACCGGACGACCGATCAGGCAGCCGGCCCGCCACGGCTCGTCGTCGTCCAGTGCCCGGACTGGTCGGTGGTCGCGGCCGGCGCCGCTGCCGACGAACCGGCCGCCGTCATGCATGCCAACCGCGTCGTCGCGCGTACCCCGGCCGCAGCCGAAACCGGTGTTCGCCAGGGGCACCGTCGGCGCGAAGCTCAGCGGATCTGCCCGGCACTGCGGATCATCGATCATGATCCGGCCCGTGACGGTCGAGAGTTCGAGGCCGCAGTGCGCAGCATCGCGCTGATGGTGCCGCGCCTGGAGACCACCGAGCCGGGCATGTTCACGTTCATGGCCAAAGGCCCATCGCGTTACTTCGGTGGCGAGCACGCGATGGCGCTGCGGGTGGCCGGGTTGATCGCCGAGGCCGTACCGGTCCTGCAGGCATGGATGCTCGGCATCGGAATCGGTGACGGACGGTTCACGGCCGGTGTTGCGGCCCGTGATTCGGCTCGGCACTCGGCGCGTCGCGCTGACCAGCAGCCGACCATCATCGATCCCGGCATCGATGCGACGCGTGCCTATCTGGCGCCGCTGTCGGTGGCGACGCTGCGCGATGTCGGCGGTCTGTCGGCCGAGCTGGTCGATCTGCTGCAGCGGTTAGGGTTACGTACCCTCGGTGCCCTGGCGGCGCTGCCGGCCCCCGATGTGCTCGCTCGGTTCGGTGCACCCGGGGCCTTCGCCCATCGCATCGCCGGAGGTGGCGACGATCGCCCGCCCGGTACGGCGAGCGCTCCCCCTGATCTGCTCGTGGCGCGCTCGTTCGACGACCCGGTGCGCTTGCTCGATCCGTTGGTGTTCACGGCCAAGCAACTCGCCCAGGAGCTGCACGAGCTGCTTGCGGCAAACGGTCGGGTCTGTACCCGCCTGGCGGTGCTGGCCGAAACCGAGCACGGTGAGCGCAGCGAGCACCTCTGGTACCGGCCGAGCGGGTTGAGCGCAGCGGCAGTCGTGGAGCGGGTCCGCTGGCAGCTCGACGGGTGGATCCGCCAACCCGGTGGGATGACCGGCGGAGTGGTCTCGCTGCGGCTGACCCCCGACGAGGTGCGCTCCGACGACGGCAGCCAGCTCGGTTTCTGGGGTGGGCGCTCCGAGGCCGATGAGTGGGCGGTGCGCGCCGTCTCCCGGGTCGCTGGTCTGGTCGGCGAGCAGCAGGTGATGGTGCCGATGTGGCGCGGTGGTCGGCTGCCGGAAGACACCTACCAGTGGATCTCGGTCGACCGGGTCGAGCTGGACGTCGATGCTGGCTCGGCGGGCGCCGGTGGATCCGGCGCGGCTGGCCGGCTGCAGGCGGGCGACGTGCCATGGCTCGGCCAACTCCCGGCTCCGTCGCCGGCAACGGTGCTGGCCGAGGCATTGCCGGCCGAGGTGCTCGGAGCCACAGGCGAGGTCGTGCGCGTCAACGGCCGTGGCGTGCTCAGCGATGTCCCCGACACGGTGTCGGTCGACGGCGGGACCGCTCAGTTGATCACGGCATGGGCCGGTCCGTGGCCGCTCGACGAACGGTGGTGGGACCCCGCTGCGCATCGCCGGCTGGCCAGGTTCCAGCTGACCACCGAGCGAGGCACAGCGTGCCTGGCCGTCATCGAGAACCAGCAGTGGTGGGTCACGGCGATCTATTGACGGCTTGGCGGAGGTCGGCGAGCGACAACCGTCAGCTGCGATCGTCAGCTGCGACGGTCAGCTGAGACCGAATTCGCTCGCCAGGTCCAACGGCGACTCGCCGCCGTAGATCACCCGCAGGATCGCCGGCAGGAACCGGTCCATCGACAGCACGTTCGCATACACGAGCGGGCGGATCAGATGTCCGGTCAGTTCGGTCTGCTCGACGTCGAGGCCGGTCTTGAACCGGAGTTCGCCATCGTTCATGTCGAGTTCGAAGTTGCCGATGAGCAACCCGAAGTTGCACCGGGTGATCATCTCCGCCACGGCGAGACGCCGATCAGGCGGCACCGCGACCGGGCACGCCGAGTACACGACCAGTTGCCGATCCGCCTCGCGGGCTTGGGCGTAGCACGGCCACTCGCCATGCTCGCCGCGGAACATGACGCGGACCGCGACTTGACCGTCGAGGCGGTCGACGGTCCAACCGTCGTCGCCGAAGAACTCGACGACGGCATCGATGATCGGGCGCAGCGAGAGGCCCGTGTCTGCTGGAGGGCCCGGCTCCGAAACGTCACTCATGTCAGCCCCAGAGCTGTTTTGGCCAGCGTCAGGTCGGGGGCGACGAGACTGTCCCACAGCAGCTTGGGCTTCTTGGACATGTTCTCGTAGAGGAGCGCATGGTCGACCGTCGGCGCCAGCTTCACGAAGTTCGGACCGATCTGCGGGTAGACCGCCCGGACGATCTTCTCCGGTACGTGGCGCCCGGTTCCCACGGCACGATCCGTCACGCGCCGCAACCCTTCGTCGGCTGTGACGTGCAACATCACGAGCTTGATCGTGTAGTTCTGCTTCTTCAACCCGGCGATCATCGTCGTGTAGTCGCTCGTGTTCGCCCCGGTCGCGTCGTAGATCACGTTCTGACGCTGCAGCATTGCCTTGGCGGCCAGGTTGGTGGCAACCGTCTTGCTCTGCTTGTGCACCTGGTTGGCGATGTCCTTGTTGCCGGACTGCAGCCCGCGCTGATACGCGGGCAGCGCTTCTTTCACATCATCGGGATTGACGACGACGTAGTGCTTGCGGCCAGGGACCACCTCGTCGAGGATCGTCGACTTGCCGGCACCCGGACCGCCCATCGTGAGTACCGCCTCGGCCCGCTTCGTGGACGGCACCTTCGGAGCGTCCTCGGACATCATGTCGATGATGTCGTTCTCCATACCGGGAGTGTCGGCCTCGTCGACGTAACCCTTGCGGCCGCGCACGTCGATCTTGGTGAGTTGCTTGTTGCCGTCGGCGCCGCCGTAGACCTTGTCGGGCATGGCCAGGTTCTGGGCGAGGTCGGTGTGTGCCTTCATCTTCACGTCGAGTGACTTCTGCTGCTTCTCGAGCTGTCCGTAGGTGGCCTTCAGCGTCTTGTCGGCGGGGCCGTCCTTGGGCAGTGCGCCCTTGATCGACTCGAGCGCGCGTACCTCGATCGTGTTGGGGTCGCCGAACACGATCTTCAGCTTGGCGGTCGTCTTGGCGATGTAGAGCTCCGGGCAGTACACCACCTTCAGTCGTCCGCTGCCGAGGTCGATCTCGTCCTTCACCGTTGCTTCGCCGGCGAGTCGGTAGTCACCCTTTTGGACGCGCGACTTCGCGCCGTGGTCCTCGACCACGGCAACCCGAGTGAGATCGAACTCGAGCAGGATCGGGTAGTTGTCAGGGCTGACCTGACCGCCGGCCCGGCGGGGGTCATCGACATCCCAGGCCGCTCGGCTCTCCTGCTCTTTCATCAGCTTGCCGAGCATCTCTTTGAGCTGCACCAGGTTCTGCCACTTGAACATGTGCGCGTAACCAGCGTCGTTCGGGTCGAGGCCGGCACCCACCGCAGCCTGCTTGACCCGTTCCATCGTGATCTCTTTGCCACTGCTCGCAGTCTTCTGATCGACCTTGGCGAGCAGTGACTCGAGTTGGATGATCTCGCGGTGCTTGCCGATTTCGCCCTGCAACTCGACGTCGCTGAACAGCGAGACGTTGTAGCTCTTGAGCACCGCTGGGGCCAGGGCATAGGACGCCGCTGTTCCGAAGCCCATCTCGCCCTTGCCGATGTAGACGTTGGTCTTGAGGCTCGCACCGGAACTGAACGTGGTGCCTTCGCCGGTCTTCAGCAACCCCTGGTCGAAGGCCGACTTCTGCGACAGCAACTTGCCGCCCGACGCGCCGAGCCCTTCCAGGAGCCAGGAGGCACTGCCGTGAAAGCCCCGATCTTCGATCTCTCCGGACGTGAGTGCGTTGCCGATGTCGGTCTCGTCGCCGGTGACCTTGTCACTCTTCGGGGCAGGTACGCCGTTCGCCGCGCCGCCGCCACCGCCGAGCGGAGCACTGACATCGATTTTCACCGTGGCGATCTGCTTCGAGAACTGCTTCACCGACGTGGGGATCGCGTTGACGAGGTAGTAGACGATCTTCTCGACCATGTCGAGGATGTGGCCGTGATCGCTGAGGTTGCCGACCGTCATGTTCGCCGGCACCGCCACCGTGCGAGTCGCCTTGGCGATGGCAGAGATCTCGTCGCTGACGGCCTTCACGGGCTTGGTGTCCTTCGTCGCGACGAGCGCCTTGGCCCGCACCCGCAGTGGATCGAGCGTGCTCGTACCACGCATCAGCTTGGCCAGGCTCGTACCGCCCCACTTCCCTGACTCGCTGTAGACGATCTGCAGCTTCTCGAACCCGACCAGTGCCCTCGGCCAGGCACGATCCTCGAGCGCAAAGATCGCCTCCTGCTTCAGTTCCGTCAGACGGGTCTTGTGGACTTCGGTCTCGTCGGCCTTCTGCTGATCAGACTTGCCCTTCCGACGGATGACGGCGTCGGGGTCGGCGACACGAACCGAGCGGATCTTGGAGGGTGCCAGCGCACGACCGAGCGGGGCCGTTGGATCAGCGATCGAGGACGCATGATCCAGCCCTCCGCTCGGAAGCGCCGGGGGCCCGTCCGGCTGGGGGACGGCGATCTTGCGCGCGATCTTGCCCGACGGCGCAACGCGAACGCCAGCGATGTCGGCCGACGACATCGGCATGGTCGATCCTGTCGCCGCAATCCGGGCCACCCGGGGTGCCGCTCGCTTCGGTGACTCGCGGGTCGGTCGGCGTTCGCGCAGCGGAGCCGTCTCGAGGGAGGTCTCGGTCACAGTGCGCAACATAGTGCACCCGAACGGTTGTCAGGTGCGAGGGAGAGCGAGAGGCGCTCCCTCAGAGTGGCGGAATCAGGCAGTCGCGACCATTGCGTCGTCGCCCCTACGGTCACGCTCGGCGCGCAGCAGGTCGTTGCTGAGCCGGAACCCGATACCACGCACGGTGTGGATGAACCGGAGTTCGGGGGCATGACGCTGGAGCTTGCGGCGCAGGTTGGAGAGGTGGACATCGACGACGTGCGTGTCGCCCACCCAGTTCGGTCCCCAGACCTGCTCGAGAAGATGCACCCGCGAGCAGACCTCGGCCGGCTTGCGGCAGAGCTGCTCGAACAGGGCGAACTCGATCCGGGTCACCGGCACGTCGTGGCCGCGGACCCGGAGTTCCTTGCGACCGAGGTCGACCTGGAGTGGTCCGATGCGCACCATCGACGCCGCCATGGGATCCCAGCGGGCGTGCAGCTGACGCGGTCGGCGCAACAGCGCCTGGCAACGAGCGGCCAGTTCTTCGGCAGAGATCGGCAGGGAGACGGCATCGTCGGCGCCCGCACGCAGCGCACGGATGCGCTCGACCTCGGAATCCGTCGGTGCGAGACCGATCAGGTAGCACTCGGCGGTGGACCGCATGGCATCGAACAGGGAACCACCGGCCGGGCCGTGCAGCATGAGATCGACCATGATCACATCGGGGGCGAAGGATCGGGCCAAGACCAGCGCTGCTGACTCTTCGTTGGTGGCGCTGACCGAGAAGCCACGGTCACGCAGACCTGTCGACGCAACGCGCCGCAGGAGGGCATCGCCCACGGCAATCAGCACTCTCGGTGCCAGCTGTGCGTCGGGTTCGGACATTGGTGAGCATCCCGCCTGCAGGGGATCAACCGTGGGGGCTTGATCCGTTGAACACACATCTATCGGCGCGAAACCGGCGCACCTAAAGATTGTTTCTTGACGATGCCGCCTGCAGTGGATGCCATAGCCGACCCTGGTTTCGGGAAAGATGTGCAGTCGTGACAGCCCGCGATGTGATCCGCCAGTCCGTCTTGGACCGTGCACCCGTCGACGACCGCGAACGCGAGTCGCAGCGGCTGTTCATCGAACACTTCGATCGACTCGACGATCCGTGCAACGAGGACGCCGATCCCGTCCATGTGACCGGCTCGGCGATCATCGTCGGCCGTCGTGGTGTCGTGCTGCACCTGCACAAGCGCCTCCAGCTCTGGCTGCAGCCCGGCGGACACGTGGAGCCCGGTGAGACGCCGTGGGACGCAGCGCACCGCGAGGCCGAAGAGGAGACCGGTTTGGCTGTGGAGTTCGTCGGCGAACCCGGTGAGGCTCAGCCGGTGCTCGCTCACGTCGACGTGCATGCCGGGCCGCGTGGGCACACCCACCTCGATCTGCGCTATGTGCTCGCCGGTGCCGATGCGCAACCGGCGCCCCCACCGCATGAGAGCCAGCAGGTACGTTGGTTCGCCTGGGACGATGCATTGGCGGTCGCCGATGTCGGGCTCATCGGCGCGCTTGCAGCGGTCCGGGCCCAGGTCGAGACCGTGTCGTTCGAGACCGTGTCGTTCGAGACCCGGTCGGGGAAATCTGGGCTGTGACGCCGAGGCGGCGGGAAGGAACGGACATGGCGAGCAGAGGTGAGCGGATGGTACGGAAGCGGCTCGTCGCTATGGGTGTGGCCGTGGCGACCGTCGCCGGAGTCCTGCCGGCCGTTGTCGCCGTGGACGCTGCACACGCTGCACCGATCACCATCCGTGCACCCCGTCCCGCATCACCGGCGGATCCCGCCGAGCCCGTCACGGACGAGGCATTGCTCGACTCGATCGCTGCCGCAACCGATGCGCTGGCGCCACGCAGTGAACGCATCGCCGCAGTCCCCGTCGAGGTCCTGACCCCCGACACTGCGGTCGTCGCCGACGTCGTCAGGTCGCTCGGCGGGGCGGTCACCGGCGCCGTCGACGGGCAGATCGTGCAGGCCAGCATGCCGGTCGCTCGTGTCGACGATCTCGCCCTCACCGACGGCGTCGCCTATGTCCGGGCGCCGCGCCTGGTCACCCGTCCGCCGAACCGCCCGCCGAGTCGCGCACCGTACCCCGAGGTCGGCCCCGGTGCCGGGCCGACGGTCGGCCAGAACGTCGGGCTGACCAACGCCGCAGCGTGGCAGGCCGCAGGCATCGCCGGCTCGGTCAAGGTCGGCATCATCGACTACTTCGATCGTGGCCTGTGGAATGCGAGCGAGGAAGGTCCGCTGCCCGACAGCACGCACACCTTCTGTCTCGACTCCTCGACGCCGGCGCTGTCGGTCGACAACCTCTGCAGCATCACCAACAGCGACGGCCTGAACACCGAGGACGGGTTCGAGCACGGCGTCGCAGTCGCCCAGGTACTCAAGGACGTCGCGCCCGGCGCCGAGCTCTACCTCGCCACGGCTGGCACGACGAGCGATCTCCAGGCGGCCATCGACTTCTTCGTCAACAGCGGCGTGCGCATCGTCACCCGTTCGCTCGGCGCTGCATACGACGGTCCGGGCGACGGCACCGGTCCGCTCGGCGCGATCGTCGACTACGCCGCAGCGCGTGGCATCACCTGGTTCAACTCCGGGGGCAACGATGCTGCCGACGGCTACGTCCGCATCGTCGTGCCGAGCAACCTCGCGCCGACCGGTGGTTACGTCGACTTCGACAACGGCCCAGGGGTCGACACCTACCTGCGGGTCAGTGGTGCGTGCGTGCTGTTCGACGGCATCCGCTGGAACGACTGGAGCAAGGCTCCCGCCGACCGAACCGACTACTCGGTCGAGGCGTGGGAGCCCGTCACCGATCCCGGCTCCGACGAGAACGTGAACCCATCGGTGCTGAAATCGCTCGGATCTGTCGATGCCAACCAGGGCGCGGGTGCTCCGCCGCTCGAGGCTGCCGACGACCGGGTCTGTCCGGGCAACTCGTTCGGGTCCGACAAGGGCATCGCCTACATCCGGGTCAAGCGCAAGGACGGCACGTCGGTCGCCGGTGATCCCGACATCATGGAGATCGCGCTCGGCGAGGGCTACGCCGAGTTCGGCCGCTCCCAGGCTGCGTACTCGGCAGCCAAGCCGGTCGTCGACTCCGCCAACCCGGCGCTCGTCTCGGTCGGCGCGGTGGATCCGGCCGACGGCAGCGGCAGCCCGGACGCAATCGCGTTCTACTCGTCCGAGGGCCCCACCAACGACGGCCGGGTCAAGCCCGATGTCTCGGCCCCGTCGTGCGTGAAGAGCACGATCTACTCGCCGTGCTTCAACGGCACCTCGGCCGCGTCGCCGACCGCTGCCGGCCTCGCCGCACTGCTGCTCGACGCAGGGGTCGCTCAGCCCGGCTCACCGCTGGCCGCTGCAGTCCGCCACTTCGTGATCGACCGTCCGTTCACCGCCGGTGGTGCCGCCGACGGCACCGACAACAAGTACGGCGCCGGTCAGGTCCGCCTGCCGTCGGTGCCCACGGCTGCTGCGTCCATTGCGGCCTCCGCCTACCACGCCCTCACACCGACCCGCGTCCTCGACACCCGGCCGGCCAGTGCGGTCGGTTCACCGATCGGAGCGCTGCCACGTCAAGGGATCGTCGATCTCGTCGTCACCGGTGTGGGCGGCGTACCGGGCGCTGCGACGGCGGTCGCGATCAACCTCACGGTGACCGACACCGTGGCCGACGGTTTCGTCCAGGCCCTGCCGTTCCTGCGCACCACGTACGGGGCATCCTCGACGCTCAACGTGCCTGCCGCCGGCGTGACCCGTGCCAACTTCGCCATTGTGCCGATCGGCGTCGACGGCAAGATCTCGGTCTTCGACGTCCCGGGTGGCAACGTGATCGTCGACGTGCTCGGCTACTTCTCGCCGGTCGCCGGATCCGGCCAGTCCGCGGGTGGACGCTTCGTCGCGATCGACCCGGTGCGCACCCTCGACACTCGCACGCCGAACCTGGTCCCGGCCGGTTGGGTGGCGCACAAGCCCGGCAACGAGAGCGTCGTCGTGCCATCCGCGGCGGTGGTGCCGGCCGGTGTCTCGGCGCTCGTGCTCAACGTGACCTCCACCGGGGCTGCGACCGCCGGCTTCCTCCGCGCTCAGCCGACCGGCACGACGCCGGGTTCCTCCACCGTCAACTTCACCGCCGCGGTCGATGCCTCCAACTCGGTGATCGTGCCCGTCGGGACGGACGGAACCGTGAGCGTGTACACGAACACGGCCTCGCACATCGTCGTCGACATCACCGGGTACATCACGGGTGATGGCGCTGCGTCGGCGACGACCGGCCTCTTCGTCCCCGTGGCGACGGGCCGCGCCTACGACAGCCGCCAGCCGGCACCAGGCTCGCCGGTGCCGACCGCGAACATCCGCACGTTGCAGATGACCGGCCTGGCGGCACCCCGGCCGGTGGTGCCCGCAGGCGCGACCGCCGTTGCGATCAACCTGACCGCTGTGGACGCGATTGGCCCCGGCTACCTCACCGTGTTCGCGTCCGGTGGCGCCCAGCCGGCGACGTCCAGCCTGAACTACAGCGCCAACCAGGCCGTTGCCAACGGTGTGCTGATCAAGCTGTCGGCCGGTGGCGCCCTCGACGTCTACGCCAACCTGCAGAGCAGCGTCATCGTCGACATCAACGGCTACTTCACCGGCTGACCATCGACCCGGGTCCGGCCCGGCCCACGCCCCGGAGGCGGCTGATCTCGAAGTCGTCGAAGTCGACGTCGGCGAGCTCGTCACGGAAGTGGAACATCGAGTGCGGGTACTGCGTCACGATCCGCCCTGATTCGCTGAGGTAGTAGTGGCTGCATCCGCCCTTCCACACCTGCACCGTGTCGATTGCCGCCTGGAGCTCGTTGTTGTAGGCGACCATCACGTCCCGTCGGACATCGATCCAGTCGATGCCTTTGGCGTCCATCCGCTGGACGGCCTGGGCGGCGTACCTGGCCTGGAACTCGATCATCGGGATCAGCGAGCCCTGGTTGGTGTTCGGCCCGTAGAGCATGAACATGTTCGGGAATCCGGTGGTGGTGAGTCCCATGTACGCCTGTGCCCCATCGGCCCAGGCGTGGTCGAGTGGCAAACCGCCGCGGCCGGTGATCGGGATCCGGGAGGCGAACTTGTCGACCACGTAGCCGGTGGCGTAGATGATGACGTCGAGGTCGTGCTCGGTGCCGTCGTCGGTGACGATGCCGGTCGGGGTGATGCGGATGATCGAGTTGGTGACGAGCGAGACGTTCGGCCGGTTGAACGTCGGGTAGTAGTCGTTCGAGAACAGCGGCCGGAGGCAGCCCCATGGGGTGGACGGAGTGAGCTTGCGGCGCGTCTCGGGGTCGTCGACGGCCTCGATCGCGACGGCGGCGACCCACTCGGCCGCGCCGAGGATCGTCGGGTTGCTGAACGGGATGCTGGGTCCGAGGAACGACATGATCCCGTCGTGGTAGTCCTGGAGTGCGCCCGGTTCACCGTGGAACCGGGCGAGCTGTTCGGGCGTGTGGACGACGTCTTCTTTGGGCAGCACCCAGTTCGCCGAGCGCTGGAACACAGTGAGGTGCTGGGCGACCTTGGCGATCTCCGGGGTGCTCTGGACCCCACTGGCCGCACTGCCGATCACCCCGACCCGCTTGCCGGTGAGGTCCACGGATGTGTCCCACGCGCCGGTGTGCATCGCGGTGCCGGCGAAGGTCGCGGAGCCCTCGATCGTCGGGTACTTGAGCTCGCCGAACATGCCCTGCCCACTGATCAGCACGTCGGCCTCGACGTGCTCGCCGGCGTCGGTCACGAGATGCCAGGTGCCGGCGTCGTCGTCCCACGTCGCCGATGCGATGCCGGTGTTCAGGCGGATGTGCGGCCAGAGGCCGAGCTCGGTGACCGTGGCACGCATGTAGTCGAGGATCTCCGGCTGCGCCGCGTATGAACGTGTCCACGCCGGGTTCAGGCGGAAGGTGAAGGAATAGACGTGGCTCCACACGTCGCACGCGAGGCCCGGGTACCGATTGCGCTGCCACGTGCCACCGATTTCGTCGGCGCGTTCGTAGATCGTGAAGTTCTCCAGACCGGCCTGGCGGAGGTAGTAAGCCGAGCTGATCCCCGCCGGCCCGGCGCCGATCACCGCGATCCGCCGCCCCGACGACTGCAACGGGCGATGTGTGATGTCCGAACCCATCGCGCTCATCCTTGCGCGTGGTCACCGTTGGAGCGGGAGTCGGAGCGGCCGGGCGACGCGCCATCCCAGCGCTGTGATGGAGGTCCCAGTGCTCGATTTCGAAGCCTGAAACCCTCCATCGGCCCACACCGAAGGTCAGGCGGTGTACTCGGGCACCGGCACGCTCAGGCTGAACATCGTCCCCTGATCGTCGGTGCAGCCGGCGGACCAGCCCGAGGAGTAGAGCACGGGCTCGTCGGCGGTACCGCCGCCGGCACGGACCCGCTCGACGGCTGTGTGGATGTCGTCGACCACGAACCACAGCCGGGCTCCCGGGTCGCCTGTCGAGCTGACCGAGCCGGGGGGTGCGCTGATGTTCTCGATGTGGCCCTGGTCCGGCGCGCCGAACTGCCAGCCGAGCACGGCGGCGAAGAACCGCTGGGCACGAGCGACATCGGCGACCGGCAGCGTGAAGTAGTAGAGATCACCCCGGTCGTGATGCTTGACCTGATGCGCCGGATCGGGAACGGCTGCTGCTGGTACCTGCAGGGCGAAGCTGCCGTGACCGGAGTCCTCGGCGGCTCGCGCTGCATACTCCTCGGTGCTCAACTCCTCGACCGGGGCGGTGATCGTCCAACGCTGGCCGAAGGGATCGTTGATCGTCCCGCTGCGGTTGCCGTGGAACTGGTCGGCCGGCGGGCGCAGTGCGGTGGCGCCCAGCGAGACAGCGAGGTCGAACGTGGCGTCGACGGCGTCGCCGGAGCCGACGTCGATGTTGAACGTACACGTCGGTCCGCCACGGGTCTGCGGGCCGACAGCGTCGACCTCGGGGAACTCGTCGGCGAGCATCATCGGTGAACCGCCGATGGTGATCTCGGCGTGGCCGACACGTCCGTCGTCGCCGACGAGGCGCTGGGTCTCGACGGCCCCGAACGCGTCGCGGTAGAAGTCGAGCGCGGCCGCGGCATTGCGGACGATGAAGTATGGCGTGACGGTCATGGCGACGGTCCTCTCGGGAGCGGGTGCTGTCGGGGTCAGGAGCGGGCCGAGCTCGGCAGCGAGGCGCCGGCGGAGCTGCTCGGCGAAGATGGGATCGGGTGCGATCGGCGTGTCGGGCCGGCGCAGGGCATCGAAGGCATCACTCATGGCCGGTCTCCTTCGGTGTCGGTGTCGGTGTCGGTGTCGGTGGCTGTGCCGGTGTCGCGGTGATGTGCCGGAACGCGGTCTTGGCTCGCTGCAGCAGGGATTCGGTGGCGTGCACGCTGCGGTCGAGGATCGAGGCGACCTCGCCGACGGGCAGCCCGTCGATGTAGCGCAGGGTCAGCGCACCGCGGTGTTCGGCGCTCAGCTGCTCGAGCACCTCATGGGTGCGGGTGGTCGTGATCGGCTCGTCGTTGGGGTCGGGCTGGTGATCGTCGACTGCGACGAGGGACAGGACGGATCGTTGTCGCTCGGTGCGGCGCCAGTGATCGATCAGCTTGTGCCGGGCGGTGCCGATCAGCCAGCCGACGCTGATCTCGTCTGTCGTGCCGCGCAGCAGTGCTGTCGCCGCCGCCATGAACACCTCCGAGGTCAGATCCTCGGCCAGGGCCGTGGTGCCACAACGACGCCCGACGTACCCGAACACCTGGGGGAGCGCCCGGTCGTAGATGGAGAGCAGCTGCTCGGCGGGATTGGCGGGCGTCGAGGCGCTGGCCGGTGCTGCGTTCATACCCCTCCGTCGTTCGGCGAGCAGCGTTTCCGTCGACCATCCCTGATTTGTTCGCCGCTCTGGTGTATCGAACGCATGTTCGCTACGGTGGCTGCGATGGGATTCAACAACCCGGCGATGCCGTGGAGCGAACTCGAGCGAACCCTATCCGGCCAGGAAACGCGCGACCAGGGGCCGGAATCACCACAGCGCGGGGCGGACGGGCGTGCCCCGGGGAGCCCGAGTTGGAACGCCGGCGGTGACGGCCCGGCGTGGAGCCGCAAGCGTCAGCCGTTCGAGCCGTCACCCGACCTGATCCGGTCAGGTACTGGTACCGGTACTGGTACCGGTGACACCACCGCCGAGCTGCAGCGCGGACCCCGGGTGCCGTACGCCGAACTGCACTGCCACTCGAACTTCTCGTT
>JANXUX010000189.1 GCA_025351965.1 Actinomycetes bacterium
CGGAGTGTTCTGCGTCGCCAACGGTTGCGCGACCCGATCGAACAACCCCTTCAACGGCTCAGCACCCAACCGGTCACGAGCCTGGAAGATCGCCGACTTCGACGGCAACTTCACCGCACCAGCCGGACCCGATTCCGCCCACGCCAACCCGTCAGTCATCAACGCCAGCACGTCCTCATACGAGCCCTCCGAATGCAGCGCCAACCCCATCGCGAAATACGCCATCACCCGCGCCGGCAACGACCGCGACCTCTGCTCCGTCCGGCCACACTCGGCGATCACCTCATCGACCACACCAGGCGGAAACACCCGCATCAACAACCCGACCGACACCAGATCCGACAAACGAGTCGCCGTCTCAGCCTTCCTCCACCCCGCACGCGCCATGCCACAAACTACACCCCTGTAACCCTAACTGAACGGCATTGGGCCTAGTCGCGTCGTGTTGCCCATGAACAACATCTTCGACACGATCACCAACCTCTGGAACAGCACCTTCCGTCCGGTCCCGCGGTACCTGGGTGCCGTCATCCTCGCCGTCGCCCTGGCCGGGGCCACGTCCTGTGGGAGCGACGCCACGTCCCAAGCCGGCTCCCTCCCGGCCTCGACCGCTTCCACCACCACGTCGCATACCACGACGACGGTCATTGCGCCGACCTCCTCGGCGACCGCCGCCCCTCGACCGAGCTCGACGATCGATGAACTGGTCGGTGCTGCCGGCGATCGGATGCACATCCGCTGCGTCGGTCAGGGCGCCACGACGGTGTTGTTGATCTCAGGCTTCAGCACCGGCGCCGAGGGATGGGCCACGGTCGAATCGGCGATCGCTGCCCGAACTCGGGTGTGTTCGTACGAACGGCCTGGAACTGGAACGAGCGACCCGGCGGGGTCGACCCAGACCTTCAGCACCCAGGCGACCGACCTTCACGAGCTGCTGGATACGGTGGGCGAACCCGGACCGTACGTGGTCGTCGGCCACTCCTTCGGCGGCGCCGAGGCAGTGACGTTTGCGTCGCTGTTCGCCGACGAGGTCTCCGGGCTCGTCCTCATCGACGCCTCCCCCGCCACGTGGCCGGCCACCATCTGCGTCGTTCCCGACGACGGGTCGAACGCCGCAGCGATGCTCCGGGCTCTCTGCGGCATGTTCGCCCCGACCGGCAACCCTGAGCGTCTCGACGCCATTGCCGGCTTCGCCGAAACGGCCCAGATCGTCTCGCTCGGCTCACTGCCGATGGCTGTCATCACCGCCACCCACCGCGAGCTTTCAGCCGACCTGGCTGTGTCAGAAGTCGACCGCCTCAACGAGGCGTGGAACCTCGGCCAGCAGGCCTGGATGGCGCTGTCCACCACCTCACACCTGGTGTCGGTCGAGCACACCGGCCACCACATCGAGGTCGACCAACCGGGCGTCGTGATCGACGAGATCACCCGCCTGCTCCCCTAGCCCGCCCATGACACACCAACCCACCACAACCCACAGATCACAACCCACACATCACCCCAAGGAGTCATCATGCACGGCCGTCCCAACACCCAGTCCATCGGCGATACACACGCCAGCCACCCCAACCGTTGGCGAATCCTCGGCGTGCTCGTGCTCGCCCTGCTCGTCACCTCGATCGACCACACCATCATCAACGTCGCCATGCCTCGGCTGGTCGGCGACCTCGGCGCCAGCTCGGCGCAGCTGCAATGGATCGTCGCGTCCTACACAATCGTGTTCGCCGGGCTCCTGCTCACCGCAGGCAGCGTCGGTGACCGTTTCAGCCGCCGGCACGCACTCCTCGCCGGGCTCCTGACGTTCCTCGGCGGCTCCGTCGTCGCCGCCACGGCAGGCTCGACGACGGCGCTCATCGTCGGCCGCTGCGTGATGGGCGTCGGCGGGGCACTGATCATGCCGACGACACTGTCGATCCTGGTCAACGTGTTCGGCGATCCTCGCGAACGTGCAAAGGCGATCGCTGGCTGGACCGCTGCGAGCGGAGCCGGCATCGCGCTCGGGCCGATCGTGGGCGGTGCGTTGATGCGCAGCTTCTCGTGGTCCTCGGTGTTCTGGATCAATGTGCCGCTGCTCGTCGCTGCATTCATTGGGGCGCTGCATCTGGTGCCCGACTCGCGCGATCCGCATGCCACGCGGCTGGATCCGATCGGCGCAGGCTTGTCCATTGCGGCGATCAGCACACTGGTCTACGCCATCATCCAGGCACCGGAGCACGGCTGGACCTCCACCTCCTCTGTCGTCAACTTCGCGATCGGGGCTGCGCTCGCGGTCGTGTTCGTCGGCTGGGAGATGCGCCGCGACGACCCGATGCTCGACATGACCCTGTTCCGCAACCGCAGCTTCTCCGCCGGCAGCATCGCCCTCGCGCTGCTGTTCTTCGCCATGGCCGGCACCGTGTTCCTGCAGGCCCAGTACCTGCAGTTCGTGCTCGAGTACACACCGCTGGCAGCCGGCTTCGCGCTCGTTCCCGCCGCGATCGGGATGCTGCTGGGCACCGGAGCAGGCGCTCATCTCGCCGAGATGCACGGTGGGCGCATTGCGGTCACCGCCGGCACACTGATCGCCGCCGCCGGTGTGGCCGTGCAGGCCGCGTTCGTCGACGGGGGATCGTACGTTCCCACCGGCGTCGGGCTGCTGCTGTTCGGCCTTGGTGCCGGCATCGCGATGCCGCCTGCCACCGAGATGATCATGGCGACGCTTCCTCCGGCCCGAGCCGGCGTCGGCTCCGCCGTCAATGACACCGTTCGCGAGTTCGGGGGCGCACTCGGCGTCGCCGTGATCGGCAGCATCGCTGCCACGCGCTACGCGACATCGATGCGCAGCGAGCTCGACCGGTTCCCGAACCTGACAGGCACCGATCGCAGCATGCTCGTCGACAACGTCGGCGCCGCCATCCACACCGGCCGGTCTCTCGGTGCCCAGGGTGCGGACATCGCCGCCGTCGCCCGAGCCGCGTTCGTCGATTCGATGCACAGTTCGCTGTGGATTGCCGCTGGGCTAGCAGTCTGCGCCGCAGCCGTGACCTTCACCCAGCTTCCCCGCCAGGCGGCGAACCACGCCGCTCACGGGGGGCACGGTAATCACAGCAGCCACGGCGCAGTGGCCCATGGCCATCACCTACCGAACGTGGCGACCTTCGAGGCCGCACCGTCGACGGAGGTGTGGCCGTCATGACCGGAACCTCAGCAGCCGTCGCCGGCGACGTGATCGTCGTCGGCGGCGGTGCGGCCGGCCTCACCGCCGCACTCGTGCTGGCCAGGGCCCGGCACCGTGTCACCGTGCTCGACGACCAGACGCATCGGAACGGAACCGTCGACGAGTTCCACGGCTTCCCCACGAGGGATGCGACCGCTCCCAACCGCTTCCGAGCCGATGGACTGGCCGAGCTGCATGCGTATGGCGTATCGATCGTTCGATGCGCGGTGACCAAGGCCCGCAGCAGCGACACGAACGTGTCACTCAGCCTGGCCGACGGCACCACGATCCATGCTGACGCCGTGGTGTTCGCCACCGGCGTTCGCGACGAACTGCCACGGGTTGCGGGCCTCCTGGCTCGGTGGGGCAAGTCAGTGTTCAACTGCCCGTCCTGCGACGGATGGGAGCATCGCGACCAGCCCGTCGTCGTCATCGACGCCGCACCCGGAGCCGACCACCTTGCGGATATGGTTCGCTCGTGGACGTCGCACGTCACCGTCGTCTCGTCGTCCGACATCGCCGGGCTCATCGGCGAAGGCCAGTCGCTGTCACACGTGGAGCTCCGCAACGGAACCATGATTCCGGCGAAGACTGCGTTCGTGAAGGCACCTGTCGTGCCCCGCAACTCGGTCGCCCGCGACCTCGGCTGCAACATCGACGGATACGGTTACATCGTCACGAGCGAGAATGGCGCCACCAGCAATCCGCTCGTGTGGGCCGCCGGAGACGTACGCCGCCCGCCGCCCGCACCGCATCAGGTGGTGCTCGCTGCAGCGGACGGCACCGCTGCCGCCATTGCCATTCACAAGGCCTTCGTCGCACACGCAGTCGGGTCCGCGACGGTTCATCCCGCTCTTCATCAATGATCCACGACCAAGGAGACTCACCATGGCCACCTTCTACGGAGAACAGCATCGCAAGCTGCAAGATCAGTTCGACAGCCGCCAAGTCGCTGACGTGCTCGAAGCCGTCATCGTTCGACCCGAGATCGACGATGAGGCCAAGGCCTTCATCGAGTCACGAAGCTTCTTCTTCCTCAGCACCGTCAACGCCGAAGGTCAACCGACCGTGTCCCACAAGGGCGGTGCTGCAGGGTTCGTACGCGTGATCGACCGCACGACGATCGTGTTCCCCAGCTACGACGGCAACGGCATGTTCCTGTCCATGGGCAACATCGCGGGCGACGGTCGCATCGGGCTGCTGTTCATGGACTTCGAACGTCCACACCGAGTCCGCGCACACGCTCATGCTGTCGTGAACGGCGACGATCCGATGATGAGCCACTATCCGGGCGCCGACCTCATCGTCCGAGCCACCGTGACGGACGTCTTCGTCAATTGCCCCCGGTACATCACCCCCCACACTCGCGGGGAAGTGTCGAAGTACGTGCCCGATGCACACGGCAATGCACCTCTGCCCGGATGGAAGAAGATCGACGCGCTCCAGCCGTTCCTGCCGTCACGATTTCAAGGTCTCGCCGAGGCCGAGCACGATGTGATCACCGTCGATGAGTACGGCCAACGCATGCTCCACGGCGACGGGTGAACGGAGCCACTCATGACGTTCCACGATGATCCTCGCACCTCACGCCGGGACCTGTCCTTCCACTGACCCGCATTCCGGCATCTGCACGGATCCGCACTACCCAACCACTGCTGAAAGCGATACGCCCATGCCCACTACATTTGGTTTGCTGTTGTTCGACGGCGTGGAGGAACTCGACTTCGTCGGTCCCTGGGAGGTGTTCACTGCCTCATCAATGCTGCGCGAGAACACCGGTGAAGCTGCCGACATCATCGTCACGATCTCTGAACATGACCGCCCCGTGAGATGTGGCAAGGGCTTACGGGTGCTGGCGGACCACACCTTCGAGAATCATCCCGCACTCGATGTCGTCCTCGCCCCCGGTGGTTTTGGCACCCGTACCGAAGTCGACAATCCAGTACTGATCGGCTGGCTCCGCAACGTCGCGTCTTCATGCGACTGGGTCACAAGCGTGTGCACAGGTTCCCTACTGCTCCACGAAGCCGGCCCCGGCCGCAACCGACGCCTCTGCACCCACTGGGGCTTCGAAGACACCCTCGAAGCACGCAGAAACTGCACCATTGTTCGCGATCAGCGTTGGGCCGTGGACGGAAACGTCGTGAGCAGCCAAGGTGTCTCAGCCGGCATCGACATGGCCCTCTGGCTCATCGGACAGATCTACTCCCCGGACCACGCGCGCGCCACACAGCACTACATCCAATACGACCCCGCGCCCCCATACTCCGACAGCATCTGACCGCGATCGACCGCGGCACTGGCGCGTCATCAAGGTCAACGCCGACCGGCCGTTCGAGGCGCCATCGGCGAGCGGGCGACCACTTCGCGGTCGTCTCCTGCCCTCCCGCCACAACCCGCCCAAGGCGTCCGATTTCCGCGAGCGCGAAAATGTCTGTGCAGGAATCGTGCACTCGCGGGTGGCTCGCACCCGCGCGAGATCTCACGATTTCCGTCTTGACCTGCTGCTTCCTGGTGCCCGGGGCGGGGATCGAACCCGCATGACCTCACGGTCAGGGGGGTTTAAGCCCCCCGCGTCTGCCAATTCCGCCACCCGGGCCTGCGCGAAACACTACGCGACCTTGGTCGTGATCGGCGTGGCTGCTTCGTAGCCGAGGGCAGCCCACAGTTCGCCACGAAGGCGAGTGGCCTGCGTGGCACCGAGGCCGTTGGCCGCGACGACGCCCTCGATCATGTCGGCGAGCACGGCAGCCCAGGGGCGGCCGCGCAGCTTGACGGAGATGACGACGCCGCTGACATGGCGGCGCAACGAACGATCCACGCCGACGATGCGCGGGGGGCAGCGGTAGCTGGGGCCGACGAGGCCGAGGTGTTGGGCGACATTCGTGAGTGTGCGAGCCGCGTGTGCGAATTCGATTGCATTCCCGGACTCCATGGCTGCACTCTGACAGAGGGGTGCGCGACAGTTCCCCGACTCAGACCAGGACGGACTCCCGTTTGCCCGCCTCGACGGCGAGGGCACGGATGCAACGGCGGATGAACCTTCCGAGAGCGAACCGATACACCCATCCTGTTCCGAACCGAGCGTGGAACGTGCTCTGCCAGCTGATGTCCGTGCCCGCACCCGTACCCGTGCTGGCGTCGGAGGGAATCAGGTCGATGTCAGCACGATAGTCGCTTAGGGGCAGGCCGGAGAGCAGTCGATAGTGACCCGGCGGCCAGGAATCAGCTCGACCAACTCCTCACGCGACCGGGTGCGGCCAGTGACGAAGGTGCCGATGGCACCGAGGCTGTTCGGGCCGTCGCAGCCGTCCGAGCCGTGTTCGAACGATTCGAGAGGTGACCATGACGGCCATGTCGGCCGATCGAGCAAGATCGCGTAGATGGTCGCCGGAGACGCCGACGAGTGTGCCGACTGATTGATGTGATGAAGTGTGGGCATGGATGCACTGTACCAACTGGTACGGTAATGGCAATGGCTCGTCCAACGTCCAACGCCCGCCAGGATCTGCTCGCGAGCGTCATCACGTGGGTCGGCGATCACGGCATCGGCGACGTCAGCTTGCGCACGCTTGCCGAAGCACTCGGCACCAGCCACCGCATGCTGCTGTTCCATTTCGGCTCCAAAGAAGCGCTCTGGGTCGAGGTCGTGCGTGCTGTAGAAGCCGATCAGCGCGCGGCCATGGCAGCCATCACGACCGACGAATCGGCAACCATTGCCGAGCAGATGCGCTCGCACTGGATGGGCATGCTCGATCCGTCGTTGCGCAACAACATCCGTCTCTTCTTCGAGGTCTATGCCGATGCGCTGCGCGGCCGCAGCTACACCAAGGACTTCCTCGACGAGGTGATGTCGTCATGGCTGCCAACGGTCACAGCCGCGCTGCAGCCGGTCAGCGGCAGCGCAGCATCCGTCGACGCGCGGTTGATGCTGGCGGTGACACGCGGCCTGCTCCTCGACCTCGCGACCACTGGTGACGTGGAATCCGTGGATGCGGCGATGCAGCGGTTCACATCGTTCTTCGTCCGCGCGACGACCCCGATCGAGTAGCGGCCAACGGTGATCATCGAGGCGGGCCGCTGCACCGGCGTAGTCTCGATCCGTGAGCGACTCGTCCGCACCGACCAGCCGTCTCACCCCGGCCCAGGAATCCACGCTCGAGCTGATCCGACGTTCCGGCGAGCCGCTGATCTTCCCCGCCGAGTTCGTCGCCGAGTTGCGCGAAGAGGCCAACGAGGCGTTCGCCCACTTCTCGGATCGGCTCGACGGCAACCAGGTCTTCGTCACCAAGCACACCCTCGCCGGCGTGTTCGGCTGCGAGACTCAGTTCCTGGCACCGGACGAGTTCGAGTGGACCCCCAGTCGGGCCCGCGGCCAGGTCTCGCACCGAGCGATCCAGTTGCTGATCAACTGGCGCGGCGAGCCGGCACCGTCGGAGCTGGTCGACGAGGCCATCGCACGGCTGCTGAACGAGGAGAAGGGCCTCTCGCCATGGCTGGAATCGCTCGGCGAGGGTGACCTCGCCGACCTCCGCGCGATGTCGAGCGACCACGTCACCAAGTTCATGGAGTGCTTCCCGCCACTCGACCCACGCTCGAGGCCGGTCACCGAGTCCAGCACACAGTGGCCGGTCGATGGCCAGATCCTGCTGCGCGGTCGCGCCGACCTGACGATGGGCAAGCCCTTCGAGCGCGAGAGCCGCAAGCTGATCGTCGACTTCAAGACCGGTCGGGTCGTCCCCCGCCACCGCGAGGACCTGCGCTTCTACGCGATCGTCGAGACGCTCTCGCGCCAGGTCCCGCCGCGCAAGCTGGCCAGCTTCTACCTCGACTCCGCGCAGCCGATCGTCGAGGACGTCACCGAGAACATGCTGCGCTCCACCCTGCGCCGCACGCTCGACGGGATCAACTCGCTGATCGAGCTGCGCGTCGAAGAACGCCCGCCGACGAAGAGCCCGGGCGCTCCATGCCGTTGGTGCCCCGTGGCCGCGACATGCACGGAGGGCCAGGCCTACCTGCGCCGCGACGACGCCCATGATGTCAGCGACACCGAAGTCGTCTGAGCACCTACTCCTTGTCGAGTGCTGAAAGAGCGTCCAGCGCGCCACGGTAGAACGTCGGGTAGGCGTAGATCATCGACTGCAGCTCGCTGATCGGCACCCGGGCGTGCACGGCGAGGTTGAACATGCTCAGCACGTCGCCGCCGCGCGGTCCCATCGACGTCGCGCCGACGAGGATCCCCCGGTCGGCGTCGACGACCAGCTTGATCAGGCCCTCGTTGCCCTCGCCATGGATCCATCCACGTGACGATGTCGACGAATCCGCCAACCCGATCTTCACGTTCAGTCCGGCGGCACGGGCCTGTGCTTCGGTCATCCCGACCGAACCGACCTCGGGATCGGTGAACGTCACCCGTGACACGGCGTGGTGCTCGGCCGTACGGGGCGACTCGACCTCCATGATCGAATCGAATGCGACGCCCGCTTCGTAGACGGCCATATGGGTGAACGCTCCTCGGCCGGCGATGTCGCCGATGGCCCACAGCTTGGCGGCACCCACGACGCGCATCTGGTCGTCGACGGTGAACGTCGGGCGGGCCGTCTCGTCCAGGCCCACCGTGTCGAAACCGATGCCGTGCACGTTCGGCGTCCGGCCGGCGGAGACGAGGATCTCGTCAGCGACAAGTTCGGTCCCGTCGTCGAGTACGACCGTGACGGCACCATCATCGGCACGGGAGACGTTCGCCGCCCCGACGCCTTCGTGGATGACGACGCCCTCGCCGGTGAGGACCGTGGCGAGCAACTCGCTGGACTCCGGTTCCTCGGGGGCGAGGATGCGGTCGGCAGCCTCGACGATGGTCACCTGCGTACCGAACCGGGAGAACGCCTGGGCGAGCTCGAGGCCGATTGCGCCGCCGCCGAGGACGATCATCGACACCGGCGTCTCGCGAACTTTGACGATGTCGCGGTTGGTCCACGGCGCAGCATCGGCCAGACCAGGAACCGGCGGGAGCGCGGGGGACGTGCCGGTCGCGATCACGACGCCGCGCTCGGCAATGTACGTGTCGTCGCCGACGACGACCCGGCCGGTGCCATCCAGCCGTCCCGTTCCGCGCACGAACGTGCCGCCCTTGCCGACGAATCGATCGACAGCGACGGTGTCGTCCCAGTTGTCGGTCGCTTCCTTGCGGATCCGCTCGGCCACGATCGAGAAGTCCGGCTCGACGGTCGTCTTGGCGGCCATAACCCCGGCACGGCGGGTCTCGGCGATGAGGTCTGCGGCACGGATCATCATCTTCGACGGGATGCAGCCGTAGTACGGGCACTCGCCTCCGACGAGGTGGTGCTCGATGCCGACGACGCGCAGCCCGGCTTCGGCCAGCTGCCCGGCGACGTCCTCACCCCCCGGCCCGAGACCGATGACTACGACGTCGACGTGATGAGTGCTCATCCCCCTACGTTGACACGTCCCGGCGGACGGAGACGTGCGGCGTCATCACCGCCACCGGCGTGCCGAGTCCGACGGGCTCGCGGAACGACGCGATCCTGCGGCCAGGCTGCACCGCATCCTTCGGCACCGACATCGCGTCGTCGCCACACAGCGCGTAGGCGGCATCGATGTCGGCGACGTTGAACGCGAGCCCCCAGAACTCGGCGTGCTCGGACGTCACTCCCGGAAACGACACGACCTCGACGATGAACGCGCCCATCCGGTGGAAGCCCTGGCGCAACGAGCCGACCTCCCGGATGCGCTTCAGGGGCGCGCCGGTCGCGGCCTCGATCGCGCCGCACGTGCGCTCGACATCTGGCGTGTAGACGACGATGTGGTCGACGATGGTGACGGTGTTCGGGTGACCGACCGTCGGCGTCAGAGCGACCGGCAGGTCACCGGGTGAGGCGACGTAGGTCGTCGGCAACCCGTCGATGTCGACGCCGTGCGGCTCGGGTGCGTCGACGAGCACCCAGCCGGTGATCCCGGACGCGCCGTCCATCGACTGGACCAGGCGAAGCGCGATGTCGCCGAGCCACACGACGCCGTCGTCGTCGACGGTGAAGCCGGCGGAGCGCCACGCATCGCGTGACGCGACGAGCGTGATCTCGGCGACGGTGGTCATCGCGGTTGCAGCTGCCAGGTGAAGAAGGCCAGCACGTCGGCTGCTTCCTCCGCACGCTTGCTGGCGGGCTTTCCGACGCCGTGACCGGCGCGCCCCGCCTGGAACAGCAGCACCGGGCGGTCGTCCTGCGCACTCGACGACGCCTGCAACGCGGCCGCCATCTTGCGTGCGTGGAGTGGGTCGACACGGGTGTCGCCCTCGGCAGTGCTCAGCAGCACCGCCGGATAGCGGGTCCCGTCGACGACATGGTGGTACGGCGAGTACGCCCACAACCACCCGAACTCCGCGGCAACATCTGGATCGCCGTACTCGTCGGTCCACAGCCGGGCGATCAAGAAATTCGGGAAGCGGATCATGTCGAGCAGCGGCACAGCGCACCAGACGGCAGCGCAGAGATCGGGTCGCTGGGTCAGCGCCGCACCGACCAGCAACCCGCCGTTCGAGCCACCGGCAATCGCGAGGTGTTCACGACTGGTCCGCCCCGTCGCGACCAACCAGTCGGCGGCGGCGTGGAAGTCGTCGAACACGTTCTGCTTGGTC
This sequence comes from Actinomycetes bacterium, assembly GCA_025351965.1. GTDB lineage: Bacteria > Actinomycetota > Acidimicrobiia > Acidimicrobiales > Ilumatobacteraceae > WLMZ01. Next base: position 10,851 of record JANXUX010000189.1, read on the forward strand.
GCCCGTCGGCCCGCCTGGTGCCACGCTTCGCCCTCCTCCAGACCGCCGCGCAGACCGGCGATCGCATACAGACCGCCCCGCTCGCACCACGCCGCGATGGTCGGCGACCACACCGGTGTCTCGGTGATCGCGAAACCCCCGTAGCCGTTGAGGATCGTCGGCGTGTCTGAGTTCGGCACGACATCGGCACGGTGGATGAGGAACAGCCCGATCGAGGTGCCGTCGAGGGACGGATAGCTGACCTGGCTGACCGCGAGCGGCGGCACGCCTGCGCCCGTGTCCGCACTCCCCCAGCGGGTCAAGCCGTCGTCCGGCCGGTAGCGGTACAGCGTGGCCGGCGCATCGAAGCCGGCCAGCGTCACGAAGGCCGCGGACGCCGAAGCGCTGGACGCCAGGCCGGCGACCGACACGATGCCGAGATCGCCGATCGTGCCGAGCGGCGCGCCATCCAGTGACCAGCGCTCCACACGGTCGACTGCCCGCTCGGTGACGACCACGAGCACGTCGTCGCCGCACGCCGCCGCCCGACCGATGACGCCGGATCCCTCGGCCACGATCGTGGTCCAGTGCTCGACGCCCGGGCTGGTCAACGGGGCCACGGCCACCCGCCCACGGGGCGCGTCGGCCGTCGTACTGATCAGCAGTTGGTCGGAGAGGATGTCGAACCAAGACAGTGCCTCGACTCCGGTGATGACGGTCGACCACGTGCCGGTGGCGCGCTCGAGCAGGAACGCATCGACGTGGCCCCAGCCGATCATCGCCTCGACCAGCACGTACCGACCGTCCGGCGACGCCTGCACATCGGGCCAGGTCTGCGGGTGATCAGGGTCGCTCCACACGACTGTGTCGTCGCCCGCGTCCGTGCCGAGCACGTGCAGCATCACCCGCCGGTTGTACCGATCCCCTGCCGGATACGACGTGTAATAGAACGCCGATGCATCGGGCAGCCAGGCAACCGTGGCAGCGCGGGTGTGACCGATGACGTCGGCCAGATGGCGGCCGGTGACCACGTCGAACACGACGAGGGTGCTGTCCTCGGTGCCGCCCTCGCTCGTGCCGTAGGCCACGTATCGACCGTCGGCGCTCGGGTGGAACCAGTCGATCGCCGTGGCTGCATCGGCCGACGATGTCGCCGGGTCGAAGAGCGTGACGGGCTCGGCCGCCGGGTCAGTGGCGGAGCGCAGGAGGAGCGCATGCTGCTCGGCGCCTGCGGCCCGTTCGAGCACGAAGAGCCGCTCGCCACGCACTTTGGCCTGCAGCACAATGGGCAGGCTCATGAGCGCGACGAGGCGCTCGTGCCACCGCCCGTGATCGGGCCGGGCATCGAGCGCCTGACGGGTTCGTTGGTTCTGTTCGGCGACCCATTCCCGGGTCGACGGCGAATCGCCGTCTTCCAGCCACCGATACGGATCGGGGACCAGAACGCCGTGATACAGATCTGCGTCGGCCGACCGAGGACTCGGCGGCGCGGGCAGGATGGTGTTAGCCACGCCCCATGTTGGGACGCTTACCGTGGTTGGCCTTGCTGCGGCGCATCTTGGCCTTGCGCTTCTTGGTCTTCTTGGACATGGCGAACGAGCCTAGCGGCGGCGATTCCCAGCCCCCACCTGCGCTCGCGATGTCGTCAGCCGGCCGTCCAGGCGAGCAGGTCCTCACAGGACCAGGTGTTGATCACCCGGGCAGGATCGATGCCGGCTTCGGCCGCCCGGTCGCAACCCAAGGGTTGCCACTCCAACTGACCGGTCGCATGGGCGTCGGAGTCGATCGAGAAGTAGCAGCCGGCCTCGATCGCGATCGCGATCAACGGCTCCGGCGGGTCGAGCCGCTCGGGACGGCAGTTCAGCTCGACCGCGGTGTTGTTCGCGGCACACGCTGCGAACACACGCTCGGCATCGAACGTCGACTCCGGACGCTTGCCGATCATCCGCCCTGTGCAGTGGCCGAGGATGTCGACGTGCGGGGATTCCACGGCGCGCAGCATGCGTGCCGTCATCGCTGCGCCGTCCATGCGCAGCTTGCTGTGCACCGAGGCAACCACGACGTCGAGATGTGCGAGCAGGTCCTCGTCGAGGTCGAGATCACCGTCTTCGAGGATGTCGACCTCCATCCCGCTGAGGATGCGGAACGGCGCGAGCTCCTCGTTGAGCACGGCGACCTCACCCAGCTGACGGATCAACCGATCTCGGTCGAGGCCGTGGGCGATCGTCAGGCGCGGACTGTGGTCGGTCAGCACGATGTACTCGTGGCCGAGGTCGCGGGCCGTCGTCGCCATCGCCTCGACCGTGGCTCCGCCGTCGCTCCACCGTGAGTGGAGATGGCAGTCGCCACGCAACGCATCGCGGAACACCTGGCCGGCCGCCGTGATCGGAACCTGGGTCTGACCGTCGAGCTTGTCGAGGTAGGTGGTCTCGCCACGCAGCGCTTCGATGATCACCTTTGCCGAGCTGTCGCCGATGCCCTCGAGCTGCTTCAGTGTGTTGTGCTGGGCGCGTTCGGCGATCTCGGCGGTGGGAGTCGACCTGACGACGTCGAGCGCACGGGCGAACGCCTTGGTCTTGAACCCGGTCTCATGGGCCCGGTCCAGACAGTGCACGACGCGCTCGAGCGCTTCAACAGGAGTCACTCGTCCGATCGTAACCGCCGACGAATGGCCCCGATCATGCCGATCCCGGCGACCAGCAGCGACGTCGCCAGGTATGCAGCCGAGTTCGAGCCCCCCGTCCGCGGCAGCGCGGACGGCACCGTGTCGGGGGCGGCGGGGCGGGTGTCGGGGAGGGTGTCGGGGACGTCCGGGATCGTCTCGGGCACCGGCGTCTGCTGTTCGACCACGCGCGGCATGGTCATCTCGACGACGGTCGTCGTGGAATCTGTGGTCGTCGTGGAATCTGTGG
>JANXUX010000190.1 GCA_025351965.1 Actinomycetes bacterium
GGAGGTGGAGATCCCGCTGATCGTCTCCAACCACCCCGACTGCGCCGACCTGGTCGTGGGCTACGGCATCCCGTACCTGCATCTCCCCGTCACGGCGGCCACCAAGCCCGAACAGGAGCAGCGCCTGACCGAGCTGATCGCCGAGCACGACGTCGACTTCGTGGTGCTCGCCCGGTACATGCAGGTCCTGTCGGAGGCGATGTGCGAGTCACTGCGAGGTCGGGCAATCAACATCCACCACTCGTTCCTGCCCGGGTTCAAGGGCGCCAAGCCCTACCACCAGGCTCATGCCCGGGGTGTGAAGCTGATCGGTGCCACGGCGCATTACGTGACCCCGGACCTCGACGAGGGCCCGATCATCGAACAGGACGTCGTGCGGGTGACCCACACTCACTCCGCCGACGACCTCGTGAGGATGGGCCGCGATGTCGAGCGCAACGTGCTGTCTCGCGCCGTGCAGGCTCACGCCCAGGACCGGGTCGTGCTGATCGGCGATCGCACAGTGGTGTTCCCCTAGCCAGCGCTTCGTGACGGCTCGGGTCCGGACGACGGTTTCGGCTCCGTGACGGATCGGTAGAGCGCGCTGCCGCTCGACGGTCTTCATCGCCGCTGCGATGTGAGGGCCTGCACGCGCGGAACGCAGAATGGCGTCCATGACACATGACAACGGCTTCTCGGCATTCACAGGATTGAGTTTCGACTGCTACGGCACCCTCATCGACTGGGAGAGCGGTATCGCTGCGGAACTCGAGCCGTGGGCGCGCAGCCATGGACTCGACGAGACGCGGGATGCGCTGCTCGATGCCTTTGCCGGCGGCGAGACGCTCGTCCAGCAGCAGACCCCCGGAATGCTCTACCCGCAGGTGCTCGCCGCGACGATGCGCCATCTCGACCGCCACTACGGCGTCATCAGCAGCGACGACCAACTGGCAGCCTTCGCCGGCTCGGTCGAGCGCTGGCCGGCGTTCCCGGACTCGGCCGAGGCCCTCGTTCGGCTCCACGAGCGCTTTCGGTTGATCATCCTCTCCAACATCGACCGCCAGTCGTTCGCGACGAGCGTGCCCAAGCTCGGCGTGGACTTCGACCTCGTCGTCACAGCGCAGGACGTGGGCGCCTACAAGCCCAGCGCACAGAGCTTTCCCGCTCTGCTCGACGCCGCGGCCGGCATCGGCGTCGACGGCTCGCGTCTGCTCCACGTCGCCCAGTCGCTGTACCACGACCACGAACCGGCCCAGGCCGCCGGCCTCCCCAGCGTCTGGATCGATCGCCGCCACGACCGCCCCGGCTTCGGCGCGACACCGGCCCCGCAGCACGCGGTCACCCCCGACTGGCGGTTCATCTCGATGGCCGCCCTCGCCGACGCCGCCCTCGCCTGACCCGGCCGCCCTCGCCCTCGCCTGACGCCCCCTCGCTTCACCTCACCGTCGCGCATCTCGCGCCCACGGTTGGGTTGTGAGCGTCGAAGCGGCTCAGGGCCGACCCGTGGGCGCGAAGTGCGCGTGGCGGTCAGGCGATGGCGGCGGTGATCTTGAACGTGGCGCCGGTGGAATCGGCGAAAGTCGCGAGGCGCCCGTACGGCGTGTCCTGTGGAGGGTCGACGACCGTGCCCCCGAGCTCGACGACGGCTGCTGCGGTGGCATCGGCGTCGGCGGAGACGAAGTACACGCTCCAGTGGGCCGATGTGCCGTCCGGAAGCCACGCCGTGGCGTCCATGATCCCGGCCAACTGGCCCTCACCCGAGCCGAGCGTCGTGTAGCGGAACTCGGGCATGTCGGCGACGACGTGTGTGTCCCACCCGAACACGTCGCGATAGAAGGCGACCGATGCGTCGTACTCGCGGGTGTGCAGCTCGAACCATCCGGGCGTGCCGGGCTCGAGCATGATTTCGAAGCCGCGGTGCTCGGCCGGCTGCCAGACGCCGATCGACGCCTGGCCGGCATCGAGGGCGACGGCCATCGTCCCCAGCGTCATCACCTGCATCGCCGGCACGATCACCCCGCCGCCGTGGGCGGTGGCCGACTCCACGGTGGCGGCCGCACCTGCGGATGCGAGGTACACCGACCACCCATCGGGCATGCCGCTGTCGCTGTTGAGCATGCCGCCGGCAACGGCGTGACCGTCCTTGGAGAAGTTGAAGTACCCGCCGTACTCCTCGCCGGCGGACTCAGCGGTCCAACCGAACAGCGAGCCGTAGAAGGCTTCGCTGGCGGCTGGATCCGACGTGAAGATGTCGATCCAACAGGGGGCACCGAGTGGGGCTGAGTCACGGACAGGCATTGTGTTTCTCCTTGGAGAGGGTTGATGCCAGTGGAGACGTCGCACCGACGGGGAACTGATCGGTGGCGCCGCGTCGGCTGAGTGCGGTTTCCTCAAGGCGACCCCCGAGGGCGCCGATACCCAGACATCAGAGATCTTGGGAGTCCTTGAACAGTGGCAGACGGATCCGATATCGCCCATCTCCTCCGACGGACCGAGTTCGTGGCCCGCAAGAGCCGGGTCGATGAACTGACACCGCTCCCGCTGTCCGTCGCCGTCGACAGCGTGATGGACTTCGCGCCGAACGCGAACGCGAACTGGCCGGCCGATCTGCAGGTGCACGACGCCAACAACAGCTACGCGCAGATGGTCAACTCCTACAACTGGTGGCTCGACTCGATGGCGACTCGTCCTCGTCCGTTCCAGGAGAAGATGACCCTGTTCTGGCACGGGCACTTCACGACTGAGTGGGATTCGGTCAACCGCACCGATCACATGACGCACCAGAACCAGCTGTACCGCACTCTGGCGCTCGGCAACTTCCTCACCTTGGCCCAGCAGATGTCGCTGGAGCCGGCGATGCTGATCTATCTGTCCAACGGCGTCAACGTGAAGACGGCGCCGAACCAGAACTTCGCCCGCGAGCTGATGGAGTTGTACCTGCTCGGCGTCGGCAACTACACCGAGGACGATGTCGTCTCGGCGTCCCGAGCCTGGACCGGACACAACTACAACGGGACGGCCCACGCCTACGAGTTCCGGCCCTCCAAGCACGACACCGCGAACAAGACGTTCTTCGGGACCACCAAGAACTGGGACGGGCCGGACACGATCAACGAGATCCTGCGCGACAACGTCGCCAAGCGGCTCATCGCCGCACGCCTGATCGCCAAGAAGCTGTGGGAGTTCCTTGCCTACCCGCGCCCGGCCGACAACATCGTCGTCGAGTTGGGCGACGTGTTCATCGCCAACAACATGGAGCTCGCCCCGCTCGTTCGAGCGTTGCTCAATCGGGCCGAGTTCTACTCTCCTGACGCGAAGCAGGGGCTGGTTCGCACACCGACCGAGTGGGCTGTCGCCTGCCTCGTTGCATCGGGCAAGACATCGAAGGACGTCAACCTGTTCGGCCTCGCCGAGGGGATGGGCCAGACGGTCTTCAATCCACCCAACGTCTCCGGCTGGAAGAACAACAGCTACTGGATGACCACGAGCGCGCTGAGCGGACGGGCTGCGGTCGCCAAGAAAGTGGCGTCGCTGATGCGGGCAAACGGCGGTTTCGACAACCTCTACGCGATGTCGACCGGCGACGCAGTCGACTTCGCCGCCGCCACGTTCTCCATCGCCCCGCTCGCCCCGTCGACGAGGTCAGCGCTCATCGATGCGTTTGCCGCCGAGCGAGCTGCGATGAACGGGAACAACAAGGCCTCGGTGACGAACTTGCTCACCATGGTGATGTTGACCGGCGAGATGAACGTCGGATGACCGTGCTCCACCTCCACCACACGCCGAGGAACCACTGCCGTGCTCGATCCTGACATCTCCGCCCCCGATGCGATGCGTCTGCTGTCGACCCCGGCGGTCGACATTGATCGACCGGGCCCACGGGGCTGGACCCGACGCACGTTCCTGCAGGCGATCGGCGCCGGCGTCTTCGGCGGCTCCACGATCGGCGCGATCGCCGATCAGTTCTTCGGAGGCAGCATCCCGACCGCTTGGGCCGGTACCCCGATCGGGGCGAACGACGGCATCGTCATCGTCATCACGTTGTACGGCGGCATGGACGGGCTCAACGTGCTCGTGCCGTACGCGGACGGCAACTACTACGGCAAGCGCGCGAACATCGCCATCCCAGCCAACCAGGTCCTCGCGATCGACAGCGCCGTCGGGTTCGCTCCGCAGCTGACCTATCTCAAGGCGCTCTACGACGCGGGCCAGGTCGCGGCCATCCAAGGCATCGGCTACCCCAACCCGGACCTGTCCCACTTCACCTCGATGGGCATCTGGATGAACGGTGCGCTCAACGGCGGCTTCGGTGGCAGCGGCTGGGTGGGGCGTTGGCTCGACGGGCAGCCGGCAGCGACCGCCGATCTCGCCGCGGCCTCACTCGATTCCTCCGTACCCCTGCACATGCAGGGCTTCACCCGTCGCGCGGCGGGCATCCCGCCCAATGGCGGCACCTTCGGCATCGACACCGGTGCATCCGACATCCGGATGTACAACGGGCTCCGCGCCCTGTCCAACAGCGGCGCAGGACGCGGCGGTCTGCACGACACGTTCAACTCGACGATGCGCCGGCAGCTGGACCTCGCGACCGAGGTCGGGCCGGCGTTCAAGGCAGCGTTGCCCGGCGGTGGCGAGTTGACCCGGAAGTTGACGATCGCAGCCCGTCTGCTCAACGCCAACATCGGTCTGCGCGTGCTCGACATCTCGCGTAGCGGATTCGACAACCACGAGAACGAGAACGGCGCTCTGCCCGGGATCCTCGGTGACCTCAACGCCGGCCTGCAGGCGTTCTACGCGACCATCAATCCGGCCTTCCTCAACCGTGTCACGATCATGACCGTGTCCGAGTTCGGGCGTACGCAGGTCTCGAACGCGTCGAGCGGCACCGACCACGGCACAGCGAGCACATCGTTCGTCATCGGCAGCAACGTGCGTGGCGGGCTCTACGGGCAGATGCCATCGCTCACCAACGTCGACCGCAACGGACGGATGATCGCCAGTGTCGATTTCCGGTCGATGTACGCCAGCGTGCTGGACGGCTGGCTCGGTGGCGGCGGAAGTTCCATCATCAACGGAGGGTTCGAGAACCTCAATTTGTTCGCTGCGCCGGCCGGCGCACCGTCGACGTCGACGACTCCGATCGTGCTCGGCCCGTCGGTGGCCAGCGGTTTCGTGTCGCTCAGCCCCGTGCGCCTGTTCGACACGCGCGACGGCACGGGTGGTCGGACCGGCCCGCTCGATGCCGGCGAGACGTGGACGTTCGCGCAGGCCGGCCAATTCGGCATCCCGGCGGATGCGACAGCGGTTGCCTGGAACCTGACCGCCGTCGACGCGACGCTCAGCACCTACATCACCGTCTGGCCGGGCGGGACGGCCCGCCCGTCGTCGTCGAATCTCAATCCGGTCCCCGGTCTCGCGACCCCGAACCTCGTCATTGGCCAATTGGGTGGCGCAGGGTCAGTCTCGATGTTCAACAATGCCGGACGCGTGCACCTCGTCGCCGACCTCGTCGGGTATTTCAGCGCGTCGAGCAGCCTCAAGTTGCAGGCGCTCACCCCGGCCCGGCTGATGGACACGCGCGACGGCACCGGGGGCGTCCCGGCGACTGCGATCGGGGCGGGCCAGACGGTATCGCTCAAGGTCACCGGCACGGGTGGGGTTCCGGCCAATGCGAAGGCCGTCGTGCTCAACGTGATCGCGACAGGCCCGACCGACCCGAGCTACCTCACCGTGTGGCCGGCCGATCAGGATCGACCGCTCGCGTCGAGCCTGAACATGGTCACCGGGCAGACCGTGCCGAACATGGTCGTCTCCCGGCTCAGCGCGGACGGACGGCTGAGTGTGTTCAACAATGCCGGCGCAAGCCATGTCGTCATCGATGTGCTCGGGTCCTTCGCCGACAACGGTCCCGCCCGTTTCGTCGCTGTCCCACCGAGCCGCGTGCTGGACACTCGAAGCGGAACCGGTGCCCCGGTCGCCCGGGTCGATCAGAACCCGCTCGTGCTCAAGCTTGCCGGCACAGGCGGCGTGCCGGCGTCGAATGAAAACACCCCCATGCGGGCCGAGAAGTTGTCGGGCAACACGTCGAAGCGCATGCCGGGCGCGGGCCACACCGAAGGCAGTGCGTCGAGCGCGGCGTTGGCCGGGTCGAGTGCGATCCATTCGCTCCACGCGTGCTCGATGAAGTGCAGGTAGCGCGGGTCGTGGATTTGCGCGAGCGCGTCTTGCAGGCTGCGAATCTGCTGAA
>JANXUX010000240.1 GCA_025351965.1 Actinomycetes bacterium
CAATCGGGCCACGCTCGCCCGGGCGATCACCCTCGTCGAATCCACCCGCGCCGACCACCAGGTCGCCGCCCAGGAGCTGCTCGTGCGGCTGACGCCGTTCTCCGGGTCGGCACAGCGGATCGGAATCAGCGGGGTCCCCGGCGTCGGCAAGTCGACGTTCATCGACACGTTCGGCACCAAGCTGACCCGACTCGGTCACCGTGTCGCGGTGCTCGCGATCGATCCGTCGTCGACGGTGTCCGGGGGCAGCATCCTCGGCGACAAGACGCGCATGGCGACGTTGTCCTACGACCGGAACGCGTACATCCGCCCGTCGCCGACGTCGGGCACCCTCGGGGGAGTCACGCGGGCCACCCGCGAGGCCATCGTCGTGGTCGAGGCCGCCGGGTTCGACGTCGTGATCGTCGAGACGGTCGGAGTCGGGCAGTCCGAGACCTCGGTCGCGGAGATGGTCGACTGCTTCGTGGTCCTGCTGCTCGCGCGCAGCGGCGACTCGCTGCAAGGCATCAAGAAGGGCGTCCTCGAGCTCGCCGACATCGTCGCGATCAACAAGGCAGACGGCAAACATGTGCACGAGGCCCAGCTGACCGCGCGTGAGCTGGCCGACGCGCTGCACCTGCTTCAGCCGGCGAGCCCGGACTGGTCGCCGCCGGTGCTGACGTGCAGCGCGCTGGAGAACACCGGGCTGGATGAGATCTGGGCGCAGATCACCGCACACCGTGAGGCATTGTCCCGGACCGGAGCCCTCGCCGAGAAGCGCAACCGTCAGCAGGTGCGCTGGATGTGGGCAGCTGTCGAAGAACGGCTGATGGGTCAGCTGCGCGCTCACGAGGGTGTTCGGGCGTTGACCGGTGAGCTGACCGCAGCGCTGCGCGACGGGTCGACGACGCCCACCCGGGCGGCGACCGAGATCCTGTTGGCATTCGAGGCGACGTCGCCCACGAATATCAGATGACCGTCTGACGAGGCCCGAGACCGGGAACGGCACGGCCCGGTCCTGTCCGGTTGCACCGGATGTGGGATCACCCTGAGTCCAGACCCCGCACCGGAGAAATGATGAGCATCGATCCAGCCGTACGCCCCATCGACAGTGCTGCGACCCATATCGCCGCAGTCGCCGAGACACTCGTCCAAGGCCTCGACGGAGCGCTCCGCGCCTCCGTCGCGGAACCGGTCGATGACGTTCTCACCGTCCTCGTCACGACCGATCCGCTGCTGGAGCCGTGCGGTTCCCCCAGCGCCGGACCGACGATCGAGGCACTGCTCCTGCGCAGGATCGTCCGCATCCCCTCGACACCGAGATCTCGCGAGTGGCCCGAACACTGCGCCGACCTCGCCCGCCAAGGCGTTCTCAGCGTCGGAGCGTTCCCGATCAAGGACCCGGCGGGCACGACGCTCGGTGTCTTGACCGTGTCATCCCAGGACCATCACGGGTTCGGGGCTGCGGACATCGTTGCGTGCCGCGTCGCGGCCGACGAGATGGCGGCGTTGATCAGCACCGTCCAAGCGCGGAGCTTCCCCGACCGCGTGTGACGTTCGTCTCTCATTCATTGAACACTAAATGTCTCGAAGGCTGGCTTTCTGGGCAACGATGGCGCATGGTTGACGGGATGACACGAATTGCCGCGGGCCCGGTCCGTTCGTCCGACGAGCGGCGGAGGCCTTCCAGCTCGGCCACGGATCATGTCGTGTTGCTCGACGAGCGGGGCCGGCCATGTGGCACCGCGCGCAAGTCTCTCGTCCACTGCCTCGACACGCCTCTGCACCTGGCGTTGTCGTGTTACGTGGTGCGCAGCGACGGTCGGCTGTTGCTGACCCGCCGTGCCGGGCACAAGAAAACGTTCCCAAGCGTCTGGACGAACGCATGCTGCGGGCATCCGCAGCCGGGCGAGCCAATGGAACATGCGGTGCGTCGACATCTCCGCGACGAGCTCGGCATCGCGGCAAAGCGGTTGCGCGTCGCCCTGCCGGACTTCGCGTACCGTGCGACGATGGACAACGGCATCGTCGAACACGAACTGTGCCCGGTGTTCATCGCGTCGTCCGACGACACGCCGATGCTCGATCCCGACGAGGCCGACGCGATGGAGTGGGTCACGTGGGACGAGCTGTGTGATCGGGCCGCGCACCGACCGGAGACGCTGAGCTTGTGGTCGGTGACCCAGGTCCGCCGGTTGGCGAATCTGACCACCGACCCGTTGCGCTGGCTCGACGAGGCCGACCATTCGCCCGCAGCACCGATCAACCGGATCGAGGAACGCCCGACGGACCCGTTCGACGTCATGGGCGGCCGGGTGGAGCAGGTGATGCGCGACTTCGTGGAGGCCGCAGCGCTGGAGCTCGTCGGTCTCGAGCCCCTCGCGGCCGAGCTGTGCCAACCGATCCGAGCGTTGCTGGACGCCGGTGGCAAACGCCTGCGCCCGTGCCTCGTCTACTGCGGGTACGAGGCCGGCTCCGGCAACGGCGGTCCGGTGGCCGAGCACGATCTCGCGCACGTCGCGGCAGCGGTCGAGATGTTGCATACGTTCGCCCTGCTCCACGACGATGTCATGGACCGCTCGCTGCTCCGGCGCGGGCAGCTCACCGCGCACGAGCGTTTCGATGCACTCCATGCCCGGACCCGACCCCGTGGCGATGCGGCGTGGTTCGGGACGTCGGCTGCAATCATCGCCGGTGACCTCGCGTTCGTGTGGGCGGACCAGCTGCTCGACCGCCTACGCGGGGACGAGCAACAGCAGCGCGACGTGCGTCGGTTGTACGGACAGCTCCGCCATGAGGTCATCGTCGGGCAATACCTCGACATCCGCCTCGCCGGTCCACACGCCACCGACCAGCAGGCGCAAGTCGTTGCGCTCTTGAAGTCCGGCCGCTACACCGTCACCCGCCCGCTCGAGCTCGGGGCGTCGCTGGCAGGCGCATCAGAGTCGACAGCGTCGGCGCTGCGTGCGTTCGGCGATGCAGCCGGCGTTGCGTTCCAACTGCGCGACGACATCATCGGCGTGTTCGGCGACGTGTCGGTCACCGGCAAGGGCTGCTCGGACGACATCCGCTCCGGCAAGGCGAGCCTGCTCCTGGTCCGGGCCTTGGAGCTCGCCGCGCCGGCCCAACGGGCCCTGCTCCGGGCCGGCCTCGGCAATGAAGAACTCGATCAGGCAGGGGTGGACGCATGCCGCGAGGCGGTGCGCAGTTCGGGAGCCGTTGCTTCGATCGAGCGGCTGATCGACGCCGAGCTCGACACGGCCCGGCATGCCGTCCGCTTCCTCCCCGATCACGTCCAGGACCGGCTGATCAGCCTCTCCGAGTTGCTCGCCCACAGGATGGCCTGAGATGAATGATGTCGATGTGATCGTGATCGGAGCCGGGCTGGCCGGACTCTCTGCCGCCTGTCATCTCCGTGGTGCTGGCCGCTCGGTGATGGTGCTCGAGGCGGGTGACGTGCCCGGCGGCCGAGCCGGCATCGCCCATCTCGACGGGTACCGCTTCGACACCGGACCGACGGTGCTGACGATGCC
>JANXUX010000243.1 GCA_025351965.1 Actinomycetes bacterium
CCGTCACCGTCGCCGCCGTCAACGGACGGCGAGCCGGCGAAGCGGACGCGCTGGGGAACCTCGGTGAAGAACTCGGTCATACCCGCGAGTCTGTCAGCCCCGACAGCGAAACGTTGCCGGTCAGGCCTTCATCCCGCGCAGCTTCAGGTACTTCTCTCGCGCCTCGCGGTGGCCCTTGGCACCCGACCCGATCAGACCGCCGGTGCGGACCTTCTTGACCTTGTCCTCGAGGTCCTTCAACAGCTCGGTGAGGTCGTCCTCGGGGCCAGCCGCAGAGACCTTGTCCAGCTCGGCGCGCAGGGAGTCGAGATCCTTGCGGATCTGCTTGAACTCCTTGTCGAGCTCCTTGCGTGCCTCTTCCAGTTCGTTGTCCATGGCGAGAGAGTAACCGCTACCGTGACCTGGTGGTCGATCCCGGTGAGTCGTCTCCGTCAGGTGGTCGGTGGACCGTCCCGGCAGGCACGAGCGGCCTGATCTTCGACTGTGACGGCACGTTGGCCGACACGATGCCGGTGCATTTCCTGGCCTGGTCGGCAATGCTCGAGCCGTACGGTCTGCAGTTCCCCGAGCAGCAGTTCTGGGCCCTCGCAGGGATGCCGTCGCACCGCATCATCGACCGCCTCGCCGGCGAGCAGGGCGCCCGGTTCGAGCCGGCGACCGTGCTGACGATGGTGGCCGACAAGGAACACCGATACATCGCGATGATCGACGGGGTGCGTCCGGTCGCAGCCGTGCTCGAGGTCGCCCGTCGTCACCGTGGTGTGCTGCCGCTGGCCGTCGCCAGTGGCGGCGAAGGCTGGGTCGTTCGTCGAACCCTCGAGGTCATCGGCGCGCTCGACTGGTTCGACACCGTGGTTGGGTCAGAGGACACCGAGCGGCACAAACCCGAGCCTGATGTCTTCCTCGAAGCGGCGCGACGGCTGGACCTCGCGCCCGGGAACTGCGTGGTGTTCGAGGACAGCGACCTCGGGATGCTCGCCGCCGACCGGGCCGGCATGTTCGGCGTCGACATCCGCACCTGGGCGACGTCGGGTTGAGCTGACCCGGAGTCAGCCGTAGACGCAGGAGGTCAGGACGAAGGTGGCCTTCCCGCCTTCGATGACGACCCACGAGTCCATCTCGTCGGCACCCGCAGAGTCGCTGGATGCGCCACGGCCGGGTCCCGGATCGACGCAGCCGTCCGAGCTCGCGTAGCGGCGACGGAAGCTCGGGTCGAGCGGCACCGTCCGCATCCGGGTGCTGTTGTTGACGATCCAGAAATCATCGCCGTACTCCAGGCACGTATCGGCGTCAGCGGTCTGCTCGCATCGGGCGACATACGGCGCTGCGGAGGCGCCGTAGTAGACGCACTGGAGGTCGATCTTCAACGACGACGGACCAACAGTGATGTGTCCGTCCCAGATCCCGTCCGGGATCACCTCGCCGATGCTGCTGTTCGCCCCGCAGCCGGTGCCGCGCACTGGCTCGGTGCCGAGCTGGGGCACGGCGAAGAAGCTCGCGTACGCGAAGGCGTAGTCGGCCCGACACGACTGGCATGCCGTCGGCGCCACCGTCGGTGCCGGCGGATCGGTGGTCGCGGTCGTCTCCGCTGGCGGGGATGTCGTCTCGGGTGGCGTCGTGACGAGTGTCGTCTCGGGCGCAACGGTGGCCGGCGTCGTGCTGCCGGGGTTCAGCGTCGGCGGCGTCATCGTCGCCGACGGACCGGGCAGCGTCGTTGCGACTCCGGCGAGGGTCGTGACGGTGACGGTCGAGGTCGTGGCGTCCGTCGACGAAGGCCTCTCCAGCGGGGCGAGTGTCGATTCGCTCGACAGGGTCGAGCTGCCGGAGCATCCGATCAGTGCGAACGCAACAGCGCTCGCGACGAGGGTCATGCGGACACGGGGGTGACGGTGATCGTTGATGACGGAATCCTGTCGTAGCGTTCGGGAGAGATGGTAGGCCCTGTCGGAGTGCCGACCGGTCGCGAACGACAAGAGGCAGCGAGCGGACGCTCGCTGCCTCTCGTCGTCTGGGGGTCAGAACTGGTGGGTTGCTCAGCCGCCGGTGGCGGCGTCCGTCAGCTTCTTGGTGCAGGCGTTGATCTTGTCGACGTCGGACGGGTTGCTGCCGGCCAACGCCGCAGCATCGGTCGTGAGCTTCGCGGCCGATGCGGTGACCGCTGCTGCGTCCGCACTGGCGGGGTCGGCGAGAACGGCCTTGAGCTTGACGGCGAGGTCGTCGGCCTGCTTGCAGAATGCGTCGACGGCGGCGTTGCCGCTGCCGGTACCGGTCTCCGTCGAACCATTCGTGTTCTCGGCCGTGGTGGCCTTCGTGGTGCTCGACGACTTCGAGTCGCTCCCGCATGCGGCGACGCCGCCCAGTGAAACGACTGCTGCGACTGTCCAACCAAGGATCTTCTTCATCGTGGGTTTCCTCCCTCTCGGGCCAGCCCGTGCCGGCCCGAAGACCATGATGCGCTGGCGCCCGAAGCGGGGCATGAGTAAGGCCTACTCAACTTCGCACGGTGTTCGTACTCACACTGGTCGGTCGCGTCGCCAGACCGGTGAGCGCTTCTCGACGAAGGAGTTCATCCCCTCAATCATCTCCTCGATCGGCACCTGCGCGAACACGGTCATGTCGGCGGCGGAGAACAACGAGTTGAGTGTGCGCTTGAGCAGCGCTCGCGCCCCGGGCCCGGTCAGCTTGATCTGCTGCAGCGCCCATTCGACACGGTCGTCGAGCTCGGCGTGGGGCACCACGGCTCCGACGAGCCCCATCGCTTCGGCTTGCTCGGCAGAGAACTCCGAGGCGGTGAAGATCATGTAGCGAGCCTTGGCCAGGCCGATCGTCGCGACCAGCCGCTCGCCCATCATCGGGTCTGGCAGCCCACGCAGCAACTCGGGAAGTCGGAACCGGGCCTGGTCGGAGGCGATCGTCACGTCACAGTGCAGGCACAGGTCGACCCCGCCGGCGTGGCACACGCCGTTGACCTTGGCGACCCAGATCTTGCGTGAGCGTTCGATGTGGCGGAACGGGAAGTGGTCGGTGCCGTCCCACTCCTCGTCGAGTCCGGTGACGCCGTCGATCGTGCGTCGGGCGAGGTCGCCACCGGCGCCGAACCAGCCCTCGGTGCCTGTGATGCACACCGCATCGAGGTCAGCCTGATGGTCCGACCAGATCGCGGCACGCTTGATCGAACGGTACATGTCCTGGGTGAACGCGTTCCGTCGTTCGGGACGGTCGATGCGCAGGTGCAGGACGTGATCATCGACATGGGCGTGGACGTGCGGAGAGCCGAAGTCGGGCACCTCGAGCGAAACGGGGGACGGCATCAGGCGAGGCGGTACAGCGCCGCGGCGTTGTCGTGCAGCACCTTGGCGACGACGTCATCGGACAGCCCGGACAGCAGAGCGGTCGCATAGTCGCGCGGGCGCTGGCCCGCCGAGCGCGGCCCGGGGTGTTGGCAGGTGGGGTGTGGGTAGTCGGTCTCGAACAGGATGTTGTCGGGGTAGCGCTCGATCGCGTCGAGGGCGGCCTGCTGCTCGAACCAGAAGCACCCGTAGATCTGGCGGCGGAAGTACTCGCTCGGCAGGAGGTCGTACTCGGGGTGATCGTCGCGGACGCCGCCGTTGCGCCACTGCCAGTCGAACGTCTCCATCGCTGACGGGATCCAGCCGACTCCGGACTCGACCGACACCAGCTTCAGGTCCGGGAAGCGGTGGCAGACGCCGCCGAAGATCAGGTCGCCGATGCAGCGCATGTTGTCCATGAAGATGAACGACGACACCTTGGCGAAGTTCGTCATCCAGCCCATCCCGGCGTGGTCGACGAACTGGGTGCCCATCGAGCCACCGCCGACGTGGAAGCTGACCGAGACGCCGGCGTCTTGGGCGGCCGCCCAGATCGGGTCCCAGTGCTGATCGGCGAGGTGGGGCTGGCCGTAGTCCTGGGGCTGGTTGCAGAAGTTGACGGCGCGGTGGCCGCGCTCGATGCAGCGGTGCAACTCCTCGATGGCAGATCGCGGTCCCAGAATGGGATCGCCGTCACCGCGATGAGCCGGTCCGGTGCGACGCTGCACCAGTCGGTGAGGAAGTCGTTGTAGGCGCGCACGCATGTAGCGACCAATTCGCGGTCGCCGAGGCGGAGGAAGTAGCCGTTGCCGAAGCCGCCGACGTTCGGATACAGCACCTGAGCCTGCAGGCCCTGCTCGTCGAGGAACTGCAGCCGGGCCGTCGAGTCGTACATCGACGCGTGGATCTCGTCGTAGGTGGCTGGCACCGACGTCGGCATGACACCGTCCCAGCCGGCCATCGAGTAGTAGCCAGGCGCACCGAGGCGCTCGCCGGACACCATCCAGGTGTCCTTGCCCTCGATCCGCTCGATGTGCGGCACCTGGTCGCGCATCGCGGCCGGCACACGCGACGTCCACACGTCCGGTGGCTCGGTGAGATGGGTGTCGACGTCGATCACCCCGTGCGCGGCGAACATCCGGTCGGCCTGGGCTTGGTCGGACAGTGTGATGGTCATGACGCTTCCCCCTGGGTGCGCGGGCATCCGGTCTCGTCCGCTCCTGATGTCATGATGCGTCGCCGGTGACGGCCGGAGCAACGATGTGCACCTCGCACACAACTGGGCCTACATTCGGGCGCGTGTCGAGGCCGTCCCCCCAGACCGATCGGGTCATCGCGATCGTCAACGTGCTGACCGACCATGCCGCGCACGGCGCGACGCTGTCCGAGATCGCCGCGGCGATCGGCCAGGCACCGACGACGCTGGTGCACGTCCTGGGGTCATTGACGGCCGGGGGCTTCGTGGTGCGCCGACCGAGTGATCGCCGCTACCACCTCGGTCCCGCACTGATCGAGCCGGGTCGGGTCGCGTCGGGACGCTTTCCGACGCACACCGAGACCCGGATGGCCGTCGAGGAGCTCGCTCGGGCCGAGGGCCACGGCGTGTTCGCCTTCTCGCTCGAGGGCGACCACGCCCGCCTCGTCGACGCCGCCTGGGACCTGCAGCGCCCGAGCCCGACGCTGCGCATCGGCGATCTGTTGCCGATCGAACCGCCGATCGGCTCGGCGTTCATCGCGTGGGGCGGCACCGAGCTGGTGGAGCGCTGGATCAACCGTGGCTCGGTCGCCCAAGCAGCTCGCGCCGTCATCGTCGAGCGCCTCGCGGCTTCGCGGGCGCAGGGTTACGTCGTG
>JANXUX010000256.1 GCA_025351965.1 Actinomycetes bacterium
GTCGGGACCGTGTGCGCCGACGCCGGACCCCGGCGGGAACATGCTTTTCGGCGGCTCGCGGAATGCGATCGAGATGATGCGCGCGCCTTCGGCCATCTTCTTCCCGGTCCGCAGGAAGAACGGCACACCGGCCCAGCGCCAGTTGTCGATCTCGCACTTCAGGGCGATGAAGGTCTCCGTCTCCGACTCCGGCGCCACACCGCTCTCGTTGCGGTAGCCGAGATACTGGCCGCGCACGACGTGGTTCGGCTCGATCGGGCGCATCGAGCGGAAGACCTTGTTCTTCTCCTCGCTGATGGCCTTTGGTTCCAATGCGGTCGGCGGCTCCATCGCCATGAACGCGAGGACCTGGAACAAATGGGTGACGACCATGTCGCGGTAGGCGCCGGTGGCCTCGTAGAAGCCCACCCGCTGATCGAGCGCGAGCGTCTCGGGCACGTCGATCTGGACATGGTCGATGTGGTCGCGGTTCCAGATCGGCTCGAACAGACCGTTGGCGAAACGGAAGGCGAGGATGTTCTGCGCAGCTTCCTTGCCGAGGAAGTGGTCGATCCGGTAGATCTGCTCTTCGGAGAAGGTCTCGTGCAGCGCGGCGTTGAGGATCCGCGCGCTGGCCAGATCGGTGCCGAACGGCTTCTCCATGATGATCCGGGCCCGCTCGACGAGCCCCGCTTCGCCGAGTGTGCGCACCACAGCGCGCGCCGCGTTGGGGGGCACGCTGAGGTAGTGCAGACGACGGGGTCGGCCGCCCAATTCACGCTCGGCGTCGGCCACGACAGCTGCGAGCCCCGCTGCACCCGTGTCGCTGCGCACGAAGCGGATGCGGTGCGAGAACACGTCCCACTCCTCAGGCGAGATCGTGTGACTGGAGAACTCGTCACACGCCTGGCGCGCGAACGTGCGGAACGACTCGTCGTCGAAGTCGTCGAGCGACGTCCCGACGATGCGGCACTCCGGCACCAGTCCAGCCTGGAACAGGTGGAGCAGACCGGGCAACAGCTTGCGGCGCGACAGGTCACCGGTTGCGCCGAAGAGCACGATGACGTGTGCGTTCGCCGGCGACATCAACGACGGCGTCACGTCGCTCGGATCCGTGTGTTCCACCCTGTACTCGACCACTCGCTCATGCCTCCTCAGCGGCTCGCGGGTCAGCGTAGACGCCGACGGTGACGAGTGTGTGTCCTCCACGTGGCCAGCCGCGATCAGACGCCGGCATCGAGGGCGGCGGTGATGTAACGTCGGCCGCCATTCGCAGGAATCGCACAGGGGGCCGTGCATGGAATCGTTCACAGGCAAGATCGCCGTCGTCACCGGCGGGGGCACCGGGATGGGTCGAGAGCTCGTCAGGCAACTGGCTGCCGAGGGCTGCCACGTCGCCACCTGCGACGTCTCCGCTGACAACATGGCCGACACGATCGCACTCGCGTCGGCAGGCGCACCGGAGGGCACTCGAGTCACGTCGTTCGTCGCCGATGTGTCCGATCGCGCCCGATTGGAAGCGTTCGCTGGAGCAGTGGCGAGGGACCACGCGACCGACCACATCAACTTGTTGTTCAACAACGCTGGGATCGGTGGCGGGGGCAGCTTCGTGCTCGACAGCGCCGACGAGTGGGACAAGACGTTCTCGATCTGCTGGGGCGGCGTCTATGGATCAACTCGTGCCTTCCTGCCGATGCTGCTGGCCAGCGACGAAGGTCGGGTGATCAACACCAGCAGCGTCAACGGCTTCTGGGCATCGCTCGGGCCGACAATCCCGCACACCGCATACAGCTCGGCCAAGTTCGCTGTCAAAGGGTTCACCGAGTCGTTGATCTCGGACTTCGCCCTCAACGCACCCCACCTCAAGGCATCAGTGGTGATGCCCGGCCACATCGGCACGTCGATCGTCATCAACTCAGGCATCGCCCACGGACGCAACCCGAAAGAACTGAGCGCAGAGCAGTTGCTCGAGATCCGTGAGCGCACTGCGAAGATGGGCCTCGACCTGTCGGCGGCGAGCGACGAGGACCTCCGCACAGGCATGCAGGCACAGGGCGAGTCGTTCCGCGACGACGCCCCGATGAGTGCCGCCGAGGCGGCGACCGTCATCCTCACCGGCGTCCACAACGGCGAGTGGCGGATCCTCGTCGGCGAGGACGCCGTCGTGCTCGACGAGATGGTGCGATCGACCCCGACCGATGCCTACACGCCGCAGTTCATGGCCGACGTACGCGCCCGGGGGGCCTTCGGCTTCACCGGCCAATAGTTCCGCTGTCACGGCCGGAGATTCGGCCACGACGCCCGTTTGGAATTGCCCTTTCAGTCGATTTCCGAACCGGTACGAACCAACCGGCTAGGGTTCGACCATCGCATTTCAATGAGGGAGGACAATGCGTCACCGTAACAAGTTCATCGCGCTCAGCATGGCTGCAGCGCTCATGGTCACCGCGTGTGGCAGCGATTCGAAGAATTCTTCGGACTCAGCTGCTTCCACCACTGCTGCCACGACGGCACCTGTGGAGACATCCGGCTCGACCGTCACCACCGACACCGAGAGCTCGGCCGTCACGACCGAGTCCACCGGCGACACCACGCCGACCACCGCAGGCGAAGCCGGGCCAGCAGGCGGCACGTTCGTCTTCGGCGCATCGGCTGACCCGGTCGTGCTCGACGGCGCATACGTCAGCGACGGCGAGTCGCTGCGCGCCATCCACGAGATCTTCGAAACGCTGGTCACCACTGCGCCCGGTGGCACGGACATCGTCCCGCTGCTGGCCGACTCGTGGAAATCCAGCGCCGACGGCTTGGCCTGGACGTTCTCGCTGCACCCCGACGTCAAGTTCCAGGACGACACCGACTTCAACGCGGCCGCCGTCTGCTTCAACTTCGACCGCTGGTACAACTTCGCCGGCGTCGCCCAGAGCGCATCGGTGTCCTACTACTGGGGCACCGTGTTCGGCGGCTTCAGTGACGGGGCGACACCGAGCCTTTACAAGAGCTGCGAGGCTGTCGACGACACCACGGTCACGATCAACCTGACGGCACCGTCGGCAGCGTTCCTGGCCGGCCTCGCCGTCCCAGCTTTCTCGATCGCCAGCCCCGACGCGCTCACCAAGTACGACGCCGACAAGGTCGGTGGCACCGAGGACGCACCGACGTTCGACGGCACGTTCGGCACCGAGCACCCGGTCGGCACCGGAGCGTTCACGTTCGACAGCTGGGCGCCTGGCGACAAGCTGACGCTCAAGCGCAACGACAACTACTGGGGCACCAAGGCCCTCATCGACGAACTGATCTTCAAGCCCATCGCCGACGGCCCCGCCCGTCGCACGGCGCTCGAGACCGGCGAGATCCAGGGCTACGACCTCGTCGACCCGGCCGACACCCAGGCCCTGCAGGACAACGGCTTTCAGCTGCTGCTCCGCCCGGCGTTCAACGTCGGCTACCTCGGCTTCAACCAGTCCAAGCCCCCGCTCGACAACCTCAAGATCCGCCAGGCCATTGCGTACGCGCTGAACCGCGATGCGCTCGTCAAGGCCAAGTACCCGGAGGGTTCCGAGGTCGCCCAGGAGTTCATGCCGCCGTCGCTGTTCGGTTGGAGCAAGGACGTCACGCAATACCCCTACGACCCCGAGAAGGCCAAGGCACTCATCAAGGAGAGTGGCGTCACCGATCTCAACCTCGAGTTCTACTACCCGAGCGAGGTCAGCCGTCCGTACATGCCGGACCCCACCGCCAACTTCGAGGCCTTCAAGGCCGACCTCGAGGCCGTCGGATTCACGATCACCCCGAAGACCGCGCCGTGGCGCGGTGGCTACCTCGATGACGTGAACAGCGGCAACGCCCAGATCTACTTCCTCGGCTGGACCGGCGACTACGGCGATCCCGACAACTTCGTCGGCACCTTCTTCCGGACCAAGCAGGACGTCTGGGGCTTCGACAACCCGGAGATCTTCGACGCCTTGACCAAGGCCCGTGACACGCAGGACATCGCCGAGCGGACCAAGCTCTACGAAGCCGCCAACGTGTTGATCATGGACTTCCTGCCGGGCGTGCCGTACGTGCACACCCAGCCCGCCCTCGCGTTCGCACCTGGCGTGACCGGCTACGTGCCGAGTCCGGTGTCGATCGAGAGCTTCGCCGGGGTCTCACTCGGCTGATGATGTGATGAACGAAGGAGCGGCGGGTCCCCGGACCCGCCGCTCCTGTGCTTTGCCGCCCACTGCTGTCCATCCATGGCCAAATTCATCATCCGCCGGCTGCTGCTGCTCATCCCGATCCTGTTCGGGCTGAGCCTGCTCTTGTTCGTCTGGGTGCGCGCCCTGCCGGGCGGACCCGCCACGGCGCTCCTCGGTGAGAAGGCCACACCCGCAAGGATCGCGGAGGTCAACAAGTCCTACGGCTTCGACCGTCCCCTCGCCGCGCAGTACCTGACCTACATGAAGAAGGTCGTCAAGCTCGACTTCGGCCAGTCGATCGCGCTGCGCCGTGACGTCACCGACGAGATCTTCCGCCGCTTCCCCGCCACCATCGAACTGGCCGCTGCGGCGATGCTGTTCGCGATCGGCATCGGCATCCCCCTCGGGTTGATGGCCGCCAAACGCGAACGGACCTGGTTCGACTTCACGGCGGTCACCGCATCGCTGCTCGGCGTGTCGATCCCGGTGTTCTTCCTCGCCCAGATCCTCAAGTACGTCTTTGCGCTCAAATTCTCGCTCTTACCGACCATTGGTCGGTTGACCACCACCCGACATCTCACCGAACACACCCATTTCGTGATCATCGACAGCATCATCGAATGGGACAGCGGTGCGCTGTGGGACGGGATCAAGCACCTGATCCTGCCGGGGATCGCGCTCGGCACGATCCCGCTCGCGATCATCGCCCGGATCACGCGTGCCTCAGTGCTCGAGGTCCTCAACGACGACTACGTCCGCACGGCGCGGGCCAAGGGCCTGCTGACGCGCAGCATCAACCGCGGTCACGTGCTGCGCAATGCGCTGCTCCCGATCATCACCGTCATCGGCCTGCAGACCGGGCTGCTCCTGTCGGGCGCCGTGCTCACCGAGCAGGTCTTCACCTGGAACGGCATGGGCTCGCTGCTCGCCGACGGCGTGATCAAGAAGGACTACCCCGTCATCCAGGGCGGCGTGCTCTTCCTGGCGGTCATCTTCGTGCTCGTCAACCTGCTCGTCGACGTCCTCTATGCGGTCATCGATCCCCGGATCCGTGTGTCGTGAAGCTGCCCCGCAGAGCCGTTGTCGTGATGAGCCCACTGGCAGCCAACGGAGGAGACATCGGCGCGATGGGCGAGATCCCCGAGGTCGCGGTCCGCAACAGCCTCGGCCGTGAGGGGCTGCGACGCATCCGTCGCAACCCGCTCGCCGTCGCCGGTGGCGCCGTCATCCTGTTCTTCATCTTCGTCGCGATCTTCGCCCCGCTGCTCGCCCCGTACAACCCGCGCAGCACGGCGTGGTTCGACCAGATCCGGCCGACGTCCATCCCCGGCCCGTCGGGCTCACACTGGTTGGGCCTCGATGCGAGCGGGCGCGACGAACTGTCGCGCATCATCTACGGCGCTCGGGCATCGCTGATCATCGGTGTGCTCTCGTTGATGATCGGCGCCCTGGTCGGCGCATCGCTCGGCTTGCTCGCCGGCGCGTTCGGCGGATGGGTCGACTCCCTGGTGATGCGCTTCACCGACATCATGCTGTCGGTGCCGGGCCTGCTGCTCGCGCTGAGCATCGCCGCCGTGATCGGGCAGAGCCAGACCTCGATCATCGTCGCGGTTGCCGTGCCGAACGTGCCGTTGTTCGCCCGATTGCTGCGCGGCTCGATGCTCGGCGAACGGCAGAAGGACTACGTCACCTCCGCGCTTGCCGTCGGTGTGCGCCGGCGTTCGCTGGTGATGCGCCACGTGTTCCCGAACTCGCTCGCACCGATGCTCGTCCAGGCGTCGCTCGCCCTGTCGACCGCGATCATCGACGCCTCGGCACTGTCGTTCCTCGGTCTCGGATCAGCGGACCCGGGTGTGCCGGAATGGGGACGGATGCTCACCGACACCACGCGGTACCTGCGGGTCGCGCCGCACCTGGCGATCTTCCCCGGGGTCGCGATCATGATCACCGCGCTCGGCTTCAACCTGTTCGGCGAAGCTGTTCGCGAAGCCCTCGACCCGAAGCTGCGCCGATGACCGCCACCGATGGAGCCCCGCTGCTCAGTCCGTTGATCAAGCCGCCGATCCTCGTGGTCGAGGACCTTCGTGTCACGTTCCAGATCCACGGCGCCAAGGCGCTGCATGCCGTCGACGGCGTCAGCTTCGAGGTGCGCGGCGGCGAGACCGTCGGCATCGTCGGCGAGTCCGGCAGCGGCAGGAGCGTGACCTCACTGGCGATCCTCGGGCTGCTCCCCGCGCGCGGCGTCACCATCTCAGGCAGCATCAAGCTCGACGGCGAGGAACTGATCGGCAAGTCAGAGCGCGAGATGCAGGACATCCGCGGCCGGCGCGCAGCGATGGTCTTCCAGGACCCGATGAGCTCGCTCAACCCGGTGCTCACCGTCGGCCGCCAGATCACCGAGACGATCAGACGTCACCAGAAGGTCGACCGCAACCGGGCCAAGGTCCGTGCTGCTGAACTGCTCGAGCGGGTCGGCATCCCCGAGCCGGTCCGGCGCCTGAAGAGCTATCCGCACCAGCTCAGTGGCGGCATGCGTCAGCGCGTCATGATCGCGATCGCGCTGGCCACCGAGCCTGCGTTGCTGATCGCGGACGAGCCGACCACGGCACTCGACGTGACCATCCAGGCCCAGGTGCTGGATCTGTTGCGCGGCCTCGTCACCGAGTCCGGCACCGCACTGATCATGATCACTCACGACCTCGGCGTGGTCGCCGGGATGTGCAACCACGTGAACGTGATGTACAGCGGACGCATCGTCGAGACCGGCCAGCGCTACGCCTTGTTCGGCAGCCCGCGCCACCATTACACGCGTGGCCTGCTCGCATCCGTGCCGCGCCTCGACGGATCCCAGACCCGCCTGCAGCCCATCCCCGGATCGCCGAGCGACGTCATTGCCTGGGCTGACGGCTGCGCCTTCTCGCCGCGCTGTCCGGCGGTGACCGACGAGTGTCTCGGCAGCCCGCCCGAGCTCGTCACCAGCGAGATCAACACCCGGGTCCGGTGCGTGAACCCGGCGCCGCCGACCGACACGACGTGGGAGCCGCGCTGATGTTGACCGTGCGCGATCTCAAGGTGCACTTCCCGATCACCAAGGGCGTCATCTTCGACCGTGTCGTCGGCGCCGTGCGCGCCGTCGACGGTGTTGATCTGTCGATCCCCGACGGCGCCACGCTCGGCCTCGTCGGTGAGAGCGGATGCGGTAAGAGCACGGTCGGCAAGGCCATCCTGCGCCTGGTTCCGCTGACGTCCGGCGTCGTCCGCTTCGACGACATCGAGCTGTCCGCCCTGGAAGGTGAGGCACTGCGCACCGCACGCCGGAACGTGCAGATGATCTTCCAGGACCCCTACGCCAGCCTCGACCCGCGCCAGAACGTGGAGAGCATCCTCGCCGAACCGGTGCGCACCCACGGTTTACGCACCGGCGACAAGATCGGTACTCGGGTGCGCGAGCTGCTCGACTCCGTCGGCCTGCCGCGGTCCGCCGCCGGTCGCTACCCACACGAGTTCTCCGGTGGCCAACGTCAGCGCATCGGCATCGCCCGCGCGCTGGCCGCCGAGCCGAAGCTGATCATCGCCGACGAACCGGTCAGTGCGCTCGACGTCAGCATCCAGGCCCAGGTCGTCAACCTCCTCGCCGACCTGCAGGAGCAGCTCGGCCTGACCTACCTGTTCATCTCCCACGACCTCGCGATCGTGCGCCACATCGCCGACGACGTCGCCGTGATGTACCTCGGCGGCATCGTCGAGACCACGTCTGCCGAGCAGCTCTACACCACGCCACTGCACCCGTACACGCTCGCCCTGCTGTCGGCGGTGCCCGTCCCCGACCCGTTGATCGAGGACACCCGCCGGCGCACCGTGCTCCAGGGCGATCTGCCCTCACCGGCCAACCCGCCGTCGGGCTGCCGGTTCCACACCCGCTGCATCTACGTCCGAGATCGTTGCACCGCGGAACGACCACCGCTGCGCGAAGTCGAGCCCGGTCACTTCGCGGCCTGCCACTTCGCCGAGGAGATCGCTGTCTCGATCCGCAACACCGACAGCACCACCGGCTGACCGGTCAGTCGCGGTAGACGAGCAGGACGGTGCAGCCGGTGTCGGAGCCGGCCTGATGGGGTTCGCCGATCGCGCGGACGCAGTAGTCACCGGCGCGATAGGTCGTGTACTGGTCGGTGAACTCGCCATCGAGCACGTAGATTTCCTCGAGCTGGGCGTGGTCGTGGAAGTCGGCGAACGCGCCGGCATCGACTCGCATCAGCTGGGTGTTGCCGTGCGTCGGGTTGCCGGCGCTCGTGTGAGCTCCCGTCTCGTCGAGCAGCACCTTGATCCAGAAGCCAGGTGTGTCGGTCTCCACCCAGTCCATCTCGGCGGTGCGGACACAGTGAGAACCCTCGGTCGCTCGTGGCAAGGTCATCTCCGAGCTTCGCGCTGCTCGCGCCCTGCGTGCGGGCATAAGGTGTCGGAATGACAGCAGCAGACCTCGGCCCCGTGACCATCGAATACGAGATCACGGGTGAGGGCATCCCGTTGTTGCTGGTCATGGGCCTCAGCTGCCAGCTCATCCACTGGCCCGACGACTTCGTCCAGCAGATCGCCGACAACGGGTTCAAGGTCATCCGGTTCGACAACCGCGACATGGGCCTGTCGACGAAGTTCTCGACTGCTCCGGCCGGTCTGCCCCGCCTGATCGGCTCGCTCGTGTCGAAGCGGCTGGCCAAGTCCGAGTACCTGCTCTCCGACATGGCCGACGACGCAGCGGCGTTGCTCGATCACCTCGGAATCGACCAGGCGCACATCGTCGGTGTCTCGATGGGCGGCATGATTGCGCAGTCGATCGCAATCGGCCACCCGGCCAAGGTGCTCAGCCTGACATCGATCATGTCCAACACCGGCGACAACCGCAACGGCCGTCCGAAGGTGTCGCTGCTCGCCAAGATGAGCCGCCTGCTCGACCCGTCACCGGACAAGGTGCTGTCCAACGGTGTCGAGTCCGGGCGTCTGATCAGCGGGCCGCACTTCGACGAGAACGAAGAGCGCATCATCGTCCAGCGCGCGTTCGATCGCTGCTACTCCCCCGACGGCACCGCCCGCCAGACGATGGCCATCGCGGCCAGCCCGGACCGCACGGCCGGCCTGCGCAAGCTGAAGGTTCCGACCCTCGTCATCCATGGTCTGGCCGATCCGCTGGTGCAGCCGTCCGGCGGGCGGGCCACCGCACGAGCCGTCCCTGACTCTCGTCTGCTGATGTTCCCCGACATGGGCCACGACCTTCCTCGCAACCGCTGGGACGAGATCATCGGCGCCATCGTCACGAACTGCATGCGGGCCCAGGTCCCGTCACGAATCGGCTGATCGCGTCGACGAGATCGACCTGCGGGCCGGCTTCAGGTCCGGCCATCGGTCGGTGCGCGGCGACGTGTCGTAGAGCGTCGTCTGCCGACAGACCCATCGTGATCAACAGGCACACGGCAATGGTGCCGCTGCGCCCGATGCCGGCCGCGCAGTGGATCAGCAGCGATTCGCCGCCGAGCAGCCGTCCACGGAGACCGTCGAGCAATGGCACAACCTGCGCCACCTCCGGTGCGTGGAGATCCGGGACCGGGTACCAGACCGCGCGACCACCGCGATGGGCGTCGAGCCACTCGACGTAGGCCGGGTAGCGGTCCGCCAGCTCGAACCGCTCGGTGAGGCAGACGATCGTGGTGGCAGCGATCTCGGCCAGTACGGCCTCGGGGTCGGGCCCGACCGCATGCTTGCCGCAGAGCCAGAGCCGACCGGCCCCGTCCGTCGCGATCGACGACGCCAGCGGCACCTCGTCGATGCCCCCGTGGCGCGACCGGCCGCGCGGCCACGCCGGTGTCGAAGGGGTCGCTGGCTCGGGCATCGCCCGAGCGTAGGTCGTGTCGCGCAGAGCACCGGTGCCTAGATTGCCGCGATGACCTTGCGTGGCCGCGATCGACTCAGCAACCGCTTCCTCAACAAGGGCACAGCGTTCAGCGAGGAGGAGCGGGACCTGTACGGCCTGCACGGCCTGATCCCACCCGTGATCGAGGACCTCGACACGCAGCTGCTGCGGGTCCGGGTCGAGTACGACGCGACGGCGACCGACATCGACCGGCACGTCTTTCTGCGCATGCTCCAGCAGCGCAGCACCGTGCTGTTCTACCGGTTCGTCATCGACCACCTCGCCGAGCTGCTCCCCATCATCTACACACCCACCGTCGGCCTGGCCTGCCAGGAGTGGTCGCGCATCTATCGACGCGAGCACGGCCTGTACGTCTCGACGGGCGACCTCGGACGGGTCGACGTGCTGCTCGACAACGCGCTCGCGCAGATCGAGGCCGTCAGCGTCGTGGTAGTCACCGACGGCGAGCGGGTGCTCGGGCTCGGCGACCTGGGCGCAGGCGGGATGGGCATCTCGATCGGCAAGCTCGCGCTGTACTCCGCCGTCGGCGGCGTCGACCCGTCACACACGCTCCCGATCCTGCTCGATGTCGGTACCGACAACGAGGGGCTCCTGTCGGACCCGCTCTACCTCGGTCGCCGGCACCGTCGCGTCGAACGCGAGCAGTACGACGCGCTGGTGGACGAGCTCGTCGACGCGCTGCGGACGCGTTGCCCCGGTGTGCTCCTGCAGTGGGAGGATTTCGCGCAGCACAACGCCGGTCGGCTGCTCCGTCGCCATCGCGAGCGGATCTGTTCGTTCAATGACGACATCCAGGGCACCGCCGCCGTGACCGCAGCAGCCGTCATCGCCGGGATGCAGATCGCCGACGTACCGATCGAGTCGCTGCGCACCGTCATCGTCGGTGCCGGTTCGGCTGGAATGGGCATCGCCGATCAGATCGTGGCCACCCTCGTCATGCGCGGCGTCGACGAGGCAGCGGCGCGCGAGCAGATCTGGATCGTCGATCGTTGGGGTCTGCTGTGCGATGGCCAGCCCGATCTCGTCGCATTCCAGCAGCGCTTCGCCCGACCGCTGCACGACGTCGACAACTGGGCGACGGACAGCGACGGACGCATCGGTCTGTTCGAGGTCGTGCGCAGGGTGGAGCCGCACGCCCTGATCGGCGTCACGGGTCAGCCCGGTCTGTTCACCGAGGAGATCGTGCGAGCGATGGGTGACTCAGCGCTGCGCCCGATCATCATGCCGCTGTCGAACCCGACGGTGCGCGCCGAAGCACTCCCCGAGGACCTCATCGCCTGGACCGGAGGTCGGGCACTGATCGGGACCGGAAGCCCCTTCGGTCCGGTCGAGTACCTCGGCGTCACCTCCGAGATCGCCCAGGTCAACAACGTCTCGGTGTTTCCGGGACTCGGACTCGGCATCATCGCCTGCGGCGCGACGTCGGTCACTGCGGACATGATCACCGCCGCATCCCTGGCCGTCGCCGACTTCGCCAGTACGCACGTCGATGTGAGCGTCGACGATGTCGCTGCAGCACCGTCGCGGCGCGATCCGACATTGGTGCCACCGATCGCTGACAGCCGGGCCGTCGCCCACGCCGTTGCGTTCGCAGTTGCCCGCCAGGCCGTCCGCGATGGAGTGGCCCCGGACGCCGGCGACGATGCGCTCCTCACCGCGATCACACGCACGTCCTGGGTGCCTCAGTACTGATCCGCCGAACTGTCCGGAACCTCGACACAGCTCACCACCTCGATCGCATTCTGCGAGACTCGGCCGTGCACGTCTACTTCAGCCCGGCCTACTGCAACACCACCATCGCCTTCGACACGACGCGGAAAGCGGCCGCTGTCGCCGCATCGCTGGAGTCGGCGCCGATACCGGGCGTCACGATGACCGCACCCGGACCGATCTACCGCGACGAGTTGACAGCTGTCCACGACTCGGCCTACGTCGACGCCGTGCTCCTCGGCGAACCGCGGGATCTCGCGACGAGCAACGAACTGGGGTGGGACCCGGGGCTGTCGGCAGCCGTCTGGGCATCGGTCGCGGGTGTGCGCGACGCAGCGCTGGCCGCATACACGTCGAGCACCATTGCTGGTTCACTGTCGAGCGGCCTGCACCACGCATACGCCGGCAACGGTCGCGGCTACTGCACCTTCAACGGTCTGGTGATCGCCGCTCGCGCGGCGATCGCGGCCGGCGCCGAGCGGATCCTGATCCTCGACCTCGACGCGCACTGCGGTGGGGGCACGGCATCGCTGATCCGTGACATCCCCGAGCTCGAGCAGATCGATGTCTCCGTCGACGTGTTCGACATGTACGAGAGCCGCAGCCTGGCGCGGCTGACGATGTGCAGCGGCCGCGACTATCTGTCCGTGGTCGAGCGCGAGCTGGCCAGGATCGAGACGCCCGAGGCGGTCGATCTCGTGCTGTACAACGCCGGAATGGACCCGCACGAGCACGCCGGCGGATGTCCCGGTATCACGACGGCGATGCTCGCCCGGCGTGAGGCGATGGTGTTCGAGTGGGCCGCGCAGCACGGCACGCCGCTGGCCTGGGTCCTCGCCGGCGGCTACACCGCCGGCAACGAGGGTGCTGCGCTCGCGATGGACGACCTCGTCGCGCTCCATCGCCTGACGATCAGCGCTGCTGCGGCCGCTGCCACCGGTGCCGGCTCCCGAGACGCCGGATGAGTACTCACCCCGCCCCACGTTGAGTAGGTGTTGCTCATGTGAGTCGCTTCCCGCTGACCGATGATGATCCGGTCAACAACAACCGTCCACAGGGGAGAAACAACATGTTCCACTCAACAACTGCACACGACGCCATCGATCTCGAACTCGAGGAGATGCGTCGCACCGTCTGGCACAACGCCGGACACACGACCGCCGCAGCACGTGACCGTGCTGCGCGCCGCGCCCTTCGCGCGATGCGACCGGCTCGAAAGAAACGATGATCGCCGGCATCGGCTGGATCGGTTCTGTCCTCTGCGTCTGGAGCCTCGTCCAGCAGAACCAGGCACGCTTTCGTGCCCTCAACCTCGGTGCTTGCGTCGCCCTCATCGTCTTCAACATCGGTAACGGGGCGTGGTCCGGCGTGCTGCTCAACATCGTCGTGGCCGCCATCAACGTCCGCCAGTTGATCGCACTGCGCTCCGCCTCCGGTGCACCGGTGCGGGTTCCTGCCGCGGACCGTCGGCGGGTCGAGCACATCGAGCACCCGTTCGCATCTGTCTGACCGAACGGTCCACTACGTTGTGCGGCGTGGATGGTGTGTACGACCTCG